>JAGXHN010000030.1 GCA_024636225.1 Desulfuromonadaceae bacterium
GTCTGTCGGCAGCGTCGGGCGGGATGGATCGCGCCAGTGCTGATTATATGGGGATGCTGGCTACGGTCATGAACAGCCTCGCTATGCAGGATGCGTTGGAGACGATCGGTGTTATAACCCGGGTTCAATCGGCAATCGATATGCAGGCCGTTGCGGAACCTTATATCCGGCGTAAGGCTGTGCGTCACCTGGAAAAAGGGCGTGTGGTTATATTTGGTGCCGGAACGGGGAATCCATACTTTACGACCGATACCGCTGCCAGTCTTCGGGCTATGGAGATTCACGCAGATGTGATTCTCAAGGCGACCAAGGTCGACGGTGTTTACAGTGCTGACCCGGCCAAGGACAAAAATGCCGTAAAGATTGAGTCCTTGACTTATCTTGATGTTCTGCAAAAGAAACTTCAGGTTATGGATGCAACGGCGATCTCTCTTTGTATGGATAATGGCCTGCCTATCGTGGTGTTTGATCTAACCCGTTCTGGTAATATTCAAAAAGTCGTCCTCGGTGAAAAGATTGGTACCACTGTAACAGGAGGATTATAACTATGTACGATACTGTAATAAAACAAGCAAAAGGGTCGATGGCAAAAGCGATCGAGAGTCTGAGGCGCGAATTGACCAAGGTTCGCACGGGCCGTGCGTCTGTCTCGCTGCTGGATGATATTTTTGTCGATTATTACGGTACCCCGACCCTGCTCAGTCAGGTTGGGACTCTCGCTGCACCTGAGCCGCGACTTATTACAATCCAGCCCTGGGAGAAGAATCTGATTTCGGAGATTGAAAAAGCGATCTTAAAATCGGATCTTGGTCTGAATCCGTCTTCTGATGGAGTGTTGATCCGGCTCCCTATCCCCGCTTTGACCGAAGAGCGTCGCAAAGAGATGGCGAAACTGGCCAAACGGGTTGGTGAAGAGAGTAAAATCGCCATTCGCAATGCACGTCGTGAAGCCAACGAAGCGATCAAGAAGCTGGAGAAGGAGAAAGAGATCAGTGCTGATGATCTCAAACGCGGCGAGAAGGATATCCAGAGTTTGACGGACGATTTTATCAAGCAGATCGATGATATCATCGCCGTCAAAGAAAAAGAGGTTATGGAGATTTAGCGCCTCCCGTTTCTATCCGAAATCGAAAGGGTATTTTTTATGATGAACATTACAGAAGAGTGCATCGCTTGTGGCAGCTGTGTTGCCAGTTGTCCGGTCAACGCAATTGTCGAAGCGGGTGATCTTTACAAAATAACAGAAGCCTGCACAGACTGTAAGGCCTGTGCCGACACCTGTCCCGTTAATGCGATTGTCGAATGACTCCAAGGCGCCCGGCCCGGGCGCTTTTTTTTTGGCTTTTTCCCGCCTTGCCCGTCCGGGTGTTTCATGTTAAATTTTGCACGACTGATTAACCGCTCAAAGGGCGCAGCCATTTTGCCCCTTTATATGACGGGACACTTGCAGATATTTTTGAATTGTTACCAAGGGGTTTTCTTTTGCCGCATCTTCCAAAACATCTCGCTATAATCATGGACGGTAACGGACGCTGGGCTCAGAAACGCCATCTTCCTCGAGTGATGGGACACCAAAAAGGGGTTGAATCGGTCCGATCCGTGGTTGAGGAGTGTCGATCTCTCGGCATCCCATATCTGACTCTCTACGCTTTCAGCTCAGAAAACTGGGGGCGGCCTGCTGAAGAAGTCTCTTCATTAATGGGGTTGTTAGCCCGTTATCTGAGTAAAGAGCTTTCGACTCTTTTGACCCAGAAAATTCGACTGAATGTGATCGGTGAAATAGAGCGTTTACCGAAAAACATTTGTGATATCCTGACCGAAATTGTCACCAGGACGCAAGAGAACAGCGCCATGGTCTTGACTCTTGCTCTCTCCTACGGTTCCCGCAATGAGTTGCTTCGTGCCTGTCGTACTTTAGCACAAGAGGCTATAGACGGTACCTGCAGCCCGAAAGAGATCGATGAAAAGTTTTTTGCGTCCCGGCTTGATACAGCAGGGATGCCTGATCCGGATTTTCTGATCCGCACCAGCGGTGAAATGCGGATCAGTAACTTTCTCCTCTGGCAGATGGCCTACGCTGAACTCTATTTTTGTCCCACTTATTGGCCTGATTTTAATAAGGAAGCACTGCAAACGGCTCTTTCTGAGTTCAGTCAGCGCAAGCGGCGTTTTGGTTTGACGGCTGAACAATTGAAACAGAACGAAACGGATCCACATGGAGGGTCAGCCCATTAAAACGCGAATTTCCACAGCACTGGTCGCGCTCCCGCTTCTTGTTCTTGTCATTATCTATTCATCGCAGAATTTTTTTAATCTGATGGTGACCATTGTTTCAGCTTTGGGACTGCATGAGTTTTTCAAAATGAGTCTGCCGACTGAACGTTTTTTTGAACGGAATCTGGCGACGGTTGCCGGTGCCCTGTTTGCCGGTTTTCTCTGTTGGCAGCCGTCTGAGTCGGCTGTGCTGATCGTTGCAGGACTCTTTATGCTGTTCGCCATGGTCTACCTGTTTCGCTTCCGCGATCTGTCAACAGTGATGGCCCAACTCGGTATTACGGTGATAGGGTTTTTGTATCTGCCGCTCATGCTCAGTTTTCTGCCCAAACTCAGAACTCTCGAATCCGGCGTAGAATGGGTCTTTTTAGTACTGGTTCTGGTTATGGTTGGGGATTCGGCTGCTTATTTTGTCGGTTCATCTATAGGCAAGACCAAGCTCTATCCGGCAATCAGTCCGAATAAAAGTGTTGAGGGGGCTGTTGGCGGGCTGGCCGGCAGTCTGGCCGCTGTATCGATTTATACCCTCTTTTTCTTGCCGGAACTCGGCTTTTTTTCTATCGTTCTTATCGTTTTTCTGGTCGGTATCCTCTCGCAGATCGGTGATCTTTTCGAATCGATGCTGAAACGCAGCTGTAATGTTAAAGACTCCGGGAAAATGATCCCCGGCCATGGCGGTCTGCTCGACCGTCTTGATAGTTTGCTCTTTGCTTTTCCGACGGCTTACTGTCTCGCACTGTTTCTCGGTAACTGATTGTCATGAAGAGACTGACCATACTTGGCTCTACCGGATCGATTGGCGTCAATACACTTGAGATTGTTTCGGCTCATCCTGACCGGTTTCAGATTAAGGCGCTTACTGCCGGTTATAATCTTGATCTTCTCCTGCAACAGATAGATAAGCACCATCCTGATCTTGTGTCGGTGATGTCAGCCGACGATGCTGTCCGGTTGCGAAAACGGGTCGGTGCTGATGGTCCGGAGATTCTTTCCGGAGCAGAAGGGTTGATCGCCTGCGCGACCTTTCCGGATGCCGACATGGTGGTTTCGGCGATTGTCGGCGCGGCCGGACTGGTTCCGACGATGGCTGCTATTGAAGCGGGGAAGGATATTGCTCTGGCCAATAAGGAGTCGCTGGTTACAGCCGGGGTATTGGTGATGCAGGCGGCTGCAAAGAAAAAGATTCGACTTTTTCCCATCGACAGTGAACATTCGGCAATCTTTCAATCGCTGCAAGGACATCGCGCCCGGGATGTTCGCCGCCTGATTCTGACCGCCTCTGGCGGCCCGTTTCTGCATCACACTTCGACCTCTTTGCAGCATGTTACACTTGCCGATGCTCTGGCTCATCCCAAGTGGAACATGGGGCGCAAAATAAGTATCGATTCGGCGACGATGATGAATAAAGGGCTGGAAGTAATCGAGGCCCGCTGGCTGTTTGATCTCCCTTCTGAGCGGATTGCGGTTCATATTCATCCCCAGAGTGTTGTTCATTCAATGGTTGAATATATTGATGGCTCGGTGATGGCGCAGCTCGGGATTCCCGATATGAAAGGCCCCATCGCCTACGCACTCTCTTATCCTGAGCGTTTACCCCTCGATTTACCCCCTCTCGATCTGTGTCAGATGGGAGCGTTGACCTTCAGTCAGCCGGATACGCAACTGTTTCCATGCCTCGGTCTGGCTTATCAGGCTTTGTCAGCCGGTGAGTCTTTTCCTGCTGTACTGAATGCAGCAAATGAGGTTGCGGTCGGAGCCTTCTTGTCAAAACAGATTCTATTTACTTCAATTGTCGATATTATTAGCGCGACTCTTGATCAGCACCAGACTGTAAAGTTGAACCATATTGACGATGTGTTACACGTCGATCGCTGGGCGCGTGACAGGGCACAAGGTTTTTTACGACAAAATCTGATATAGCAAGTCTGTTTTAATCTTTAGAACAGATGGTTAGGGAGTTTATTTGTGACAGCTGTTTTTGGAATATTCATGCTCGGGGTCCTGGTTTTTGTTCATGAAATGGGACATTTTCTGGTCGCCAAGGCCAACGGAGTCAAGGTGCTCAAATTCTCTCTCGGTTTCGGTCCGAAGCTGGTGAGTCGAAAGTGGGGAGAGACAGAATATCTGATTTGTGCCATCCCGCTCGGTGGTTATGTTCAGATGCTGGGTGAAGGGGGCGGGGAGCAGGGGGAAAACGCACCTCTCACCCCGGAAGAGGAGCAACGCTCTTTTTCTCACAAATCTGCCGGCAAGCGGATTGCGATAGTCGCCGCCGGCCCCTTGATGAATCTGCTTCTTCCGTTTCTGATTCTGCCGATCGCCTTTATGTCCGGTGTGAACATGCCGGTTTTTCTCGATAATCCCGCTTGTATCGATTATGTCGTTGCCGACTCGGATGCGTCACGGGCCGGAGTTCAAGTTGGCGATTGTATTACGGCCATCGGTAGCGAACCGGTTGAAACCTGGCAAAAAGGGAACCTCGCCCTGGTCTCTGCTGCGGGTAAAAATATTCGTTTGACGGTTGAACGGGAGAACAAAACTGTCGATCTGTTGATTCGACCCGAAAACAACGGTCTGGACGGCTTGATGGCGCTCGGTATTTTTCCGGTGGAGCCTGCGATTATTGGCGGTCTTCAGGCGGATGGACCTGCCATGAGAGCCGGCCTGCAGGTCGGCGATCATATCATTGAGATCTCGGGGAAGCCGGTCCGTAACTGGTTTGATATGACCTCCCTGATCCAGACCGGTGAGGGGCGTGAAGAGTCGTTTGTTATTGATCGTAACGGGGAGATTCTGACGGTTCAACTCGCACCGACAATGGGTGAAACCGGCAAACTGCTGGTCGGGATCGTCAAGGGGCACGATGTTGAAACCAGAAGCTTCGGCCTGATCGATTCGATCTCCAAAGGGGGCGAGCAGACGGTCGAACTGATCAAATTGACCGTCGTTTTTGTACAAAAACTCTTTTCCGGCGATGTTTCGTCTAAAAATATCGGCGGGATGATTTCCGTTGTGGAGTTTGCCGGTGAAGCGGCCCAGACCGGAGTTGCCGCTCTTTTGACAATGCTTGCATTTATCAGCATACAACTGGGGATTTTGAATCTGCTCCCGATTCCGATTCTGGATGGGGGGCATCTGCTGTTCAGTCTGATTGAATTGATCACCCGTCGTCCGGTGCCGATGCGAATACGTGAACCTGCCCAGCAGATTGGTCTGATGCTGCTTCTGGCGTTAATGGCCTTTGCCTTGTACAACGACATTTTGCGTAAGTTTCTGTAAGGACGTCATCCATGCTCGCCGAACTGATCTTGACTATTGCAACCGCCACTCCGGTCGGAAGTATTGCTCTGACTCGTGGTGAAGAGCTGCTCGCCGAACTGACCCTGAAGCCGTTCGGGTCGCATAGTGATTTTCTGATTCCGGCTATCGATGAAATTTTGCAACGGACCGGTACGGCTATAGAAGAGATCGATGCCTTTGCTGCTGTGGTCGGTCCAGGCGCTTTTACGGGGTTGCGGGTCGGGGTTTCGACGGTCAAAGGGTTGGCGCAAGCGACCGGTAAGCCCGTGATTGCCGTCTCCTCCCTGAAAACCCTTGCCATGCAGGCTTTTGACGCCGGTCTGCCGATCTGTGCACTCCTAGATGCCCGTAAAGGGGAGGTTTACTCAGGTCTGTTTCAGTATCGCAACGGTTTTCCTGAACCGACTATGCGCGAGAGGGTCGCGCCCCCTGAAACCGTTCTCGAATCGATCCGTGATCATACTGTCTTTATCGGCGATGGCTGTCGTCCTTATCGGACCCTGATCGTTCGCCACTGTGCGCAGCATGCACACTTTGCCCCCTGGGTTGCCAACCCTTTGCGGGCAAGTTACGCTGCCATGCTTGCGCATGAACTTTATCGCAATGGAGAGGTTGTTTCAGCGCTCGAATTACTGCCGGTCTATATCCGCCTTTCCGAGGCGGAAATTAATCAGATTAAAGGGTGATAAATGCGTGTATAGACAGTTGACAACCGGATGGCCATCCTTTATTTTGGAACCAGGTTTTATTTCCATCGTTAACCCTCCAGGAGGTACCAATGGAACAAATAGACACGGCTGTGGTTGAGCAACTTGTATTTGAAAATCCGCGTTTTAGAAAACTGTATGAAGAACACGCTCTTTTTGAAAAAGAATTACAGCAACTCGATAATCGACCTCACCTGACTCCTGACGATGAAATACAACGGAAAAAAATACAGAAGCTGAAACTGGCGGGTAAGGATGAAATGAATAAAATTTTAGCTCAGGTTCAGTAATAAATTTATTTTTTTAGTGTGGCTGTTTGGTTGAGACTTAAGTGACAGGGGTCCTCTCGGGCCCCTGTCGTTTCTTTATTTTAGCTCTTTAAAAGAGTATTAATCGGGAAATTTTTATGAGCCGTTTACGTTCGGATACCACGACAGCCGGTCAAAAAATGGCGGGCGCCCGGGCTCTCTGGCGCGCAACCGGAGTGAAAAACAGCGATTTTGGCAAACCGGTTATCGCTGTGGTCAACTCCTTCACCCAGTTTGTTCCCGGGCATGTTCATCTTCACAGCATCGGACAGATGGTTGTTGCCGAGATAGAGAGAAGTGGTGGAATCGCCAAAGAGTTTAATACCATGGCGATTTGTGACGGCATTGCCATGGGGCATAACGGTATGCTTTACAGCCTGCCGTCCCGGGAACTGATTGCCGATACGGTCGAGTATATGGCCAATGCACATTGTGTCGATGCCCTGGTCTGCATCTCTAATTGCGACAAAGTTACGCCCGGGATGCTCATGGCTTCAATGCGTCTGAATATCCCGACTGTTTTCGTCAGCGGTGGACCGATGGAAGCGGGTAAAACACGGATCGACGGTGAAGATGTCCGTCTCGATCTGGTCGATGCCATGGTCGCGGCTGCAACGCCCGGTATCAGCGAAGATCTGATCGGCAAATATGAGCGTTCAGCCTGTCCGACCTGTGGTTCCTGCTCCGGGATGTTTACCGCCAATTCGATGAATTGCTTGAGCGAGGCCCTCGGAATGAGTCTGCCTGGCAACGGGAGTCTGTTGGCAACTCACGCCCTGCGCAAGGAGCTGTTCCTGAAGGCGGGTCGTCTCGTCGTCTCTCTTGCAGAACGCTACTACAAAGAGGGTGACGTTTCGGTGCTGCCACGAGCGATCGCCACGAAGGCTGCTTTTGAAAATGCGATGCGACTCGATATCGCTATGGGTGGTTCAACCAACACAGTTCTACATCTTTTGGCTGTTGCGCATGAAGCCGGGGTCGATTTTACGATGCCGGATATCAATCGTTTGTCTCTCGGCACGCCGAATCTCTGTAAAGTTGCCCCTTCGGTGCAGCATTATCACATGGAGGACGTGCATCGTGCTGGCGGTGTTTACGGGATTCTCGCCGAGTTGGATCGCGGCAAAATGTTGAACAGGGATGTTCCGACTGTTCACTCCAGCAGTATCGGTGAGGCGGTCGCACAGTGGGACGTTACCACCGGCGATCCGTCGGTCAAGGCTTTTTATTCTGCCGCTCCGGGGAACGTCCCGACACTTGAGCCGTTCAGTCAGAATTCCGAGTGGGAGCCTGATGTCGATCGCCGGGCGGGGTGCATCCGTGATATCGAACATGCCTACAGCACCGACGGTGGACTCGCTGTTCTGTACGGCAATCTCGCTCCTGATGGCTGTATTGTCAAAACAGCCGGGGTCGATGAGTCGGTCTGGACGTTTACAGGGCCGGCACGCATCTTCGAGAGTCAGGAAGAGGCGATAGACGGGATTCTGGGCGATCAGGTGCAAGCGGGGGATGTTGTAATTATCCGTTATGAAGGGCCCAAAGGGGGCCCCGGTATGCAGGAGATGCTCTACCCGACCAGTTACCTGAAGTCTAAAGGACTCGGAAAATCGTGTGCTCTGATCACCGATGGTCGTTTTTCTGGTGGAACCTCCGGCCTCTCCATCGGCCATGTTTCACCCGAAGCGGCAGAAAAGGGGGAGATCGGATTAGTGATGGATGGGGATCAGGTTGTCATCGATATTCCGAATCGGATCTTACGGCTCGATGTGGAGCCAAAAGAGCTGATGCGACGTCGTGCTCTGATGGAGTCTGCCGGATCGGGCGCCTGGAAGCCGGTGAATCGTCTGAGGGGAGTAAGTGTAGCACTCAAGGCTTATGCTCTTCTGACCACCAGCGCCGCCCAAGGTGCCGTGCGCAAACTTGATGATAAAGATTAGCTCTACTCTGCTGTCTTTTGACATGTAACTTTATGGGAGTAATTCGTATGAAAATGACTGGATCCCAGATTCTTCTGGCCTGTTTGGAGCAAGAGGGTATTGATACTGTTTTCGGTTATCCGGGCGGAACGGTTATTAATATTTATGACGATTTGATGAAGTCGAATACAATTCGTCACATTCTTCCCCGGCACGAGCAGGCGGGAGTTCATGCTGCTGACGGCTATGCCAGGGCGACCGGAAAGGTCGGGGTTGCTATTGCGACCAGCGGCCCTGGTGCCACCAACACTGTAACCGGTATCGCCACGGCCTACATGGATTCGATCCCCATGGTTGTGATTTGCGGGCAGGTTCCGACAGCCTTGATCGGCAATGATGCCTTTCAGGAAGCGGATATGATCGGTATCACCCGACCGATTACCAAACACAACTACCTGGTCCGGGATGTCAAAGATCTGGCGAGAATCCTCAAACAAGCTTTCTATATTGCCCGAACCGGGCGACCGGGACCGGTGCTGGTCGATCTGCCGAAAGATGTGCAGACCGCCTCCACTATTTTTGAATATCCTGATTCGGTCGATCTGCGTGGTTATAAACCGAACTACAGTGGTAACGCTCGCCAGGTAGCCAAGGCGATCAAGATGATTCTGGCTGCAAAAAAACCGGTTATTTATGTCGGTGGTGGTGCAACCTTGTCCAATGCCGACAAAGAGCTGATTGCATTTGCCGAGACGATTCAGGCGCCGCTGACGACCACATTGATGGGGATGGCCTCCTTTCCGAAACGCCACCCCCTCTCGCTCGGTATGCTTGGAATGCACGGGACCTACTACGCTAATATGGCTGTGACCAGCTCCGATTTGCTGATCGCCATCGGCGCACGATTTGACGATCGTGTAACGGGGAAGATATCGACATTCGCTCCCGATGCGAAGATTATTCATATCGATATCGATCCAACTTCGATCAAAAAAAATGTGCGGGTTGATCTGCCGATCGTCGGCGATCTCAAGGATGTTTTGCTGAAGATGCTGAAACAACTGAAGGAGGTTCCTGACGAAGTTGAGGCGATGGTTGCACAAACCACAGCCTGGCGTGCGGAAGTTGATGCCATGAAGCTGTCGCATCCGATGACCTACACCCCATCCAAAAGTGTCATTAAACCGCAATTTGTCATTGAGAAACTACGTGAACTCTCAGATGATGATGCGATCGTGACGACGGAAGTCGGTCAACATCAGATGTGGACCGCCCAATTTTTCGATTTCACCCAGCCGCGCACCTTCCTGACCTCTGGTGGACTCGGGACGATGGGGTACGGACTGCCAGCGGCTCTTGGCGCTCAGGCCGCTTTTCCTGATCGTCAGGTGATCGATATTTCAGGAGACGGATCATTCCAGATGAATTCTCAGGAGCTTGCAACTCTGGTACAGAACCGTCTGCCGGTCAAAATTGTGATTCTTAACAATAACTTCCTCGGTATGGTTCGTCAGTGGCAGCAGCTCTTTTTTGACAAACGCTACAGCCAGACCTGCCTTGAATCGCCGATCGATTTTGTGAAATTGGCTGATGCTTATGGCGCAACCGGTTTTACCACCAGCAAGCCCGAAGAAGTCGAGATGATCATCAAGAAGGCTTTTGCAACCCCCGGCCCGGTTATTATGGAATTTAAAATTTCCCGGGAAGAGAATGTTATGCCGATGGTTCCGGCCGGAGCCGGTATTAATGAAATGGTCCTCGCTTCGTAACGCGCCCGAATCTACAGGAGATTTTTTGATGAAACATACAATAACTGTTCTGGTTGAAAATGAATTCGGGGTTTTGAGCCGGGTGTCCGGGCTGTTTTCCGGTCGTGGTTTTAATATCGAATCCCTTTCAGTCGCACCGACCCTCGATGAGTCGATCTCCCGTATGACGATTGTTACTTCAGGAGACGACCGGATTCTTGAGCAGGTCACCAAGCAGCTGAATAAATTGATCGATACGATCAAGGTGATCGATTTTACCGGTGAGGGTGAAGCCTACGTAGAGCGCGAACTTATTCTTATCAAGGTGACTGCAGAGGAAGGGACCAGGGCGGAAGTGATGCGCATCGCCGACATTTTCCGGGCGAATGTCATCGATGTGACCCCACGCTCTTATACCCTTGAGATCATGGGCTCTCCTGATAAGATTGCAGCAGTGATCGAGTTGCTCAAGCCGATTGGTATCAAGGAACTGGTTCGGACAGGTCCGTTAGCTCTCGGACGTGGTCCCAAGGGGTGGCGATAACGAAAACCCGTTGGTAATTTTGGTCGTATTGTGGTACAAAATTTATTTAGTTTGATATAGTTCAGGTTTATTACAAACGAAACGATTAAGGAGTTTTTCCGGATGAAAGTTTATTACGATAAGGATGCTGATCTCTCCATCATTCAAGGGCTGAAAGTCGCTATTGTCGGCTACGGATCGCAAGGGCACGCACACGCTAACAACCTTAAGGACTCAGGTGTCGATGTCACCGTCGCACTGCGTAAGGGGTCTGCGTCGGCAAAAAAAGCCGAGACCTCCGGCCTGGTGGTCAAGAGTGTTGCCGAAGCGGTTGCAGCTGCCGATCTGGTCATGATTCTGACACCGGATGAATTTCAATATAAACTCTACGCAGATGAGATTGAGCCCAACCTTAAAAAAGGTGCAACTCTCGCTTTTGCACACGGTTTTGCCATCCATTATAATCAGGTTGTCCCGCGCGCCGATCTCGATGTGATCATGATTGCGCCGAAAGCTCCGGGGCACACTGTGCGTACCGAGTTCGTCAAAGGTGGTGGAATACCGGATCTGATCGCGATCTTTCAGGATGCGTCGGGCAAAGCTAAAAATGTTGCTCTCTCCTATGCCAGTGCTATCGGTGGCGGTCGTACCGGCATCATTGAGACCACATTCAAGGATGAAACCGAAACCGACCTGTTCGGTGAGCAGGCGGTTCTCTGTGGCGGGGCTGTTGAACTGGTTAAGGCCGGATTTGAGACACTGGTCGAGGCCGGATATGAGCCAGAGATGGCTTATTTTGAGTGCCTGCATGAGCTTAAGTTGATCGTCGATCTCATGTTCGAAGGCGGGATCGCCAACATGAACTATTCGATTTCAAATAATGCCGAGTATGGTGAGTATGTGACCGGGCCGCAGGTGATCAATGAAGAGAGTCGCAGGGCGATGCGCCAATGCTTAACCAATATTCAAAACGGTGAATATGCCAAACGCTTTATTCTCGAAGGGCTGACAAATTACCCTGAGATGACAGCCAGACGGCGCCTCAATGCTGCGCATCCGATTGAACAGGTCGGTGGTAAATTGCGGGCTATGATGCCGTGGATTGGCAAGAACAAGATTGTAGACAAAGCCAAAAATTGATTTCATTGTCGGGGAGAGTATTGCTCTCCCCGACTCTTTTGATTGGGGTATCGTATGGACGACAATAATCTGCCCGTGGCCCGTGAGGGCCTCCCTTTTATCTATCTGTTCGCTTTTGTTACACTGATCTTTGCTCTTCTCGACTGGCGCTGTCTGGCCTCTATCGGACTTGCCCTGAGTCTCTTCACTGCTTATTTTTTTCGTGATCCGTCCCGACACACTCCGATTGAAGAGGGGGGCGTTATTGCTCCGGCAGACGGTAAGATCGTCTTTTGCGGTGAGGTCACTGAAGATCGATATTTTAAAGGGGCTGCCTTTAAAGTCAGTATCTTCATGTCGGTTTTCAATGTCCATGTCAATCGCGCCCCATGTACGGGGAAGGTCATCGATACCTTTTATAATAAAGGGGAGTTTTTGAACGCTTCTCTCGATAAGGCGAGTCTTTCCAATGAACAGGCTGGGATCTGGATGAAGACTGACAGTGGTCATAACCTGTTGTTCGTTCAGATCGCCGGATTGGTTGCCCGGCGGATTATATCTTATGCCAAGCCTGATGAGACTCTGAAGCAGGGGAGTCGCTATGGTCTTATCCGCTTTGGTTCACGGGTTGATGTCTATTTTCCGGTTGGATCAGATATTAAAGTTGGGCTCGGTGATCGGACTATTGCCGGTGAATCGGTCCTGGGATACCTGAAATGAGTTACAATCCTGAAAAATTGAAAAGGCAAGAGAACCTGCGCAAAGGGGTCTATATCCTGCCGAACCTTTTTACTACCGGAACTCTGTTTGCGGGATATTACAGTATTGTTTCGGCCATGAATGGCCAGTTTGAGAAAGCGGCCTGGTTTATCCTGATTGCGACGGTTTTTGATGGTCTGGATGGTAAAGTTGCGCGGATGACCAATTCGACCAGCCGCTTCGGGGTTGAATACGACTCTCTAGCCGATCTGGTCGGCTTCGGCGTTGCACCTGGTCTGCTCATGTATTCCTGGGCGCTGACCACCTTTGGTAAACTCGGTTGGTTGGCGGCTTTTTTATACGTCGTTTGTGGCGCACTCCGGCTGGCTCGTTTTAATGTGCAGGTCGATACGGTTGAATCGAAAAAATTTGTCGGGTTGCCGATCCCCTCAGCCGCCTGGATGGTGGCGGCGTGTGTTTTGCTGTTTTACTATCTCGGCGGTTCTGGCACGATTAAACAGATCTCTGTTGTTATACTGATCTACTGCCTCGCTTTTTTAATGGTCAGCAACGTCAGTTATTATGCATTCAAGGATCCAGAGCTGGTCAAACGCCAGCCGTTCAGTTTTCTGGTGCTGGCTATTTTTCTGATTGTTGTGATTATCGCCCGACCCGAAATCATGCTTTTTGTTCTCGCGCTTACTTATGTGGCATCGGGCCCGGTCACTGCCCTGATCGGTCTGTTTCGCAAGAAAAAACCTCCGGTCGAAGCGCATTCGGAGTGATCAAACAGAGTCTGCTCTGTTCAAAAAAAAGCGGATTTTCTCTCTTTTTTGTTGATCAGGGTTGACAGATAACCTCGATTTCTGTTTTATATTAACAACGTTTTAAAAGCGATGAAGAGGAGTAGTAGACTCCCCCTTCTGTTCTAGAGAGTCGGCGGTGCTGCAAGCCGATACAGAAGAGAGTCGAACTCGCCTTGGAGCTGTGTCAGTGAGCCTCTGTTGTTGTTAGCTGTCACCGTGATCCTGCGTTAAGGGAAAAGAAGGTCTGTTGATGTTGTTATCAACAGATAAAACAGGGTGGTACCGCGAAGCGTAGGCTTTCGCCCCTGATCGGGGTGGAGGCTTTTTTATTTTTCAGACGGGGAGAGGGGAGGTGGTTGTGTGGAATCTGACCTGATTGATCTTGGAACCTTGGGTGATAACAAAAATAAAGTTGGAATAGACAGAGATCAGATCATCACTGGCTACCTTTTTTCAGTGAGATGATCACTCCCTTTAAGTGAGGAATTATGGACGACAGAAAAAAGATTATAATATTTGATACAACCTTGCGTGATGGTGAACAGTCTCCTGGCGCCAGTATGAATATAGAGGAGAAATTGCGGATCGCGCATCAGCTTGAGAAGATGAACGTTGATGTCATTGAAGCCGGTTTTCCGATTGCGTCGATTGGCGATTTTGAGGCGGTCAAGCGGATTGCTGAGACGATTAAGGGGCCGCAGATTGCCGGTCTCTGTCGTGCCAGTGACAACGATATCGATCGGGCGTGGGACGCCCTGAAATATGCTGGAGAACGCGGGCGGATTCACACCTTTATTGCCACATCCGATATTCATATGGAACGCAAGCTGCAGATGGCCCCGGATAAGGTGCTTGAAACTGCAGTCAAAGCTGTAAAGCGTGCAGCCGGTTATACGAATAATGTCGAATTTTCGTGTGAAGATGCGGTGCGAACCCGCAAAACGTTCCTTGCCGAAGTTGTTGAGGCGGTGATTGCTGCCGGGGCGACAACAGTGAATATCCCCGACACGGTCGGATACGCTATTCCGCATGAATTTTACGATATTATCAGTTACTTGATGAAAAATGTGCCGAATATTGATCAAGCGGTCCTCTCTGTTCATTGCCATAATGATCTTGGTCTGGCTGTCGCCAACTCGCTTGCGGCGATTCGGGCCGGTGCCGGACAGGTCGAGTGCACAATCAATGGCATCGGTGAACGGGCCGGGAACTGTTCGCTTGAAGAGGTGGTAATGGCACTCAGGACACGGCACGACATCATGCCGTACACCACGGCGATTAATACTGAGCATATCTATGCGACGAGCCGTCTCTTGTCGACCGTTACCGGTATTGTTGTTCAACCGAACAAGGCGATTGTCGGTGCCAATGCCTTTGCACATGAAGCCGGAATTCATCAGCACGGCGTCATGATGGATAAAGAGACTTACGAAATTATGACCCCTGAGTCGATCGGCCTGAAACAGAATAAACTGGTTCTTGGCAAACACTCAGGTCGGCACGCATTTGTTGACCGGATTAAAGATCTCGGCTATGACTTGCCGAAGGAAGATGTCGAGAAAGCCTTTATCCGCTTCAAGGCTCTTGCCGATCAGAAAAAAGAAATTTTCGATGAAGATATTGATGCAATTATTGCCGATGAAATTATCCGCTACGAGGAGAAGTATAAACTCAAGCAGATGAATGTCAGCTCCGGTTCGTTTGCCGCACCGACGGCGACGGTTGAAATGGAAGTTAACGGTCTGCTGAAAAAGACCGCAGTGATGGGAGCTGGCCCCGTGGACGCGACCTTCCGCGCAATAAAAGAGTTGACCGGCACCAATTCGGAACTGAAACAGTTTATTGTCGGCGCGATTACCGGCGGGACGGATGCCCAGGGTGAGTGTACGGTTCGTCTCGAAGAGAATGGGCGCGAAGTGTTGGGGCAGGGGGCGCACGAGGATATTATCGTCGCCAGTGCCAAGGCGTACATCAACGCACTGAACAAGATGGCATCGGTCATGGATCGCAAGTCGATTGCCGGTTTCTAAAGCCGGGATAGCGGCGAATCAGGAGTACCGATCCTCTATCTAGCCGATCAGGTTGCAGGTCAGCTATTAAATAATGAGACGTTCAAGGAGTTAGAATGGGACAGACGACTGCAGAAAAAATTTTCACGTCACACCTGCGTGACGAACCGTTTCCGGGAACCCGGGTCCTCGATATCGATCGGGTTCTCTGTCATGAAATTACTACACCGGTTGCCATCGCTGATCTGCAATGGCGCGGCAAGGATCGAGTGTTTGATAAAACAAAAATCAAGGCGGTTATCGATCATGTGACGCCGTCAAAGGACAGCAAGACCGCCCTGCAGGCAAAAATGCTGCGCGATTGGGCGCGGCGTCACGATATCAACGATTTTTTTGATATCGGTCACAACGGCGTCTGTCATGCCATTTTCCCGGAAAAAGGGTACATCCGTCCCGGCTTTACCGTCATTATGGGCGATAGTCATACCTGTACGCATGGCGCTTTTGGCGCTTTTGCCGCCGGTGTCGGAACTACCGATCTCGAAGTCGGAATGCTTAAGGGGGTCTGCGCTTTTCGTGAACCGAAAACGATCCGGGTCAACCTGAATGGAAAGCTCGCCAAAGGGGTTTATGCCAAGGATGCGATCCTTTACGTGATCGGTCAACTCGGTGTAAACGGTGCTACCGATCGAGTGATTGAGTTTCACGGTCCGGTGGTTGAGGTGATGACGATGGACGCCCGGATGACACTCTGTAATATGGCGATCGAGGCTGGCGGCACCAGTGGCATTTGTCAGCCCGATGCAGTGACAGTCGATTATCTCTGGCCGTTTATTCAGGATGAATTTGCGTCAAAAGAAGCAGCACTGGCCGATTATAGTCAGTGGCGTGCCGATGGTGATGCTGATTATGATCGCGTCCTCGATTTTGATCTGTCGGCGATCGGCCCGCAGGTCACTTTCGATTATAAGCCGGATTGCGTCAAGCCGGTCTCCGTGCTGGCTGGCACCAGAGTCGATCAGGTCTATATCGGTAGTTGCACCAATGGCCGGCTTGAGGACCTGCGGGTCGCTGCCGAAATTCTCAAGGGGAAGAAGATCGCTTCGAGTGTTCGTGGCATCGTCTCGCCAGCGACACCGAAAATTTTTCAGGAAGCGATGCAGGAAGGGATCATCGATATCTTTATGCAGGCTGGATTCTGTGTGACCAATCCAACCTGTGGTGCCTGTCTTGGTATGAGCAACGGGGTTCTGGCTGAGGGGGAGGTCTGTGCTTCAACCACCAATCGGAATTTCAGTGGTCGAATGGGCAAGGGGGGAATGGTTCATCTGATGAGCCCGGCCACAGCCGCCGCCACGGCGTTAACCGGCGAGATTACCGACGCAGCGACGTTGTCTTAATTAATTAAATTCTTCTGGAGGATGAAACCTGATCACAGAAGGGTGGAAGAGAGGACAAGAGTTATTATGAAGAAGATTTTTGGTGGGCCAGCAATTTGTCTCGATCGTTCTGATATTAATACCGACGAAATTATTCCAGCTAAGTATCTGACCGAGGTGACAAAGGAGGCTCTCACGCCGTATATCCTTGAAGATCTTATTCTCGACGGTTTCGATCCCAAGAGTGAAAAACTCAAGAGCGCCAGAGTCGTTATTACCCGCGACAATTTTGGTTGCGGATCGTCTCGCGAGCATGCACCGTGGGTTTTTGAGGTCAATAACATTCATACCATCATAGCCGAAAGTTATGCCCGGATATTCCGGCAGAACATGTTCAACTGCGGAATGTTGGCAATTGAGTTAAAAAAGGAACAGATTGATGTACTGTTTGCTCTCGCCAAAGAGGGTGCTGTCACAGTCGAGATCGATCTTCCGGCGCAAAAGGTTGTCGCTGTGGCAGGAGATAAAAAAGAATCGTTTTCGTTTGCGATCAGTCCGTTCGATAAAGCTCTGGTTGAGGCTGGCGGTTGGGTAGAGTTCGCTGATGCCCGTTACTGATTGAAAAATCACAATAATGAATTAAAAGAGACAGGCCGCACGGCCTGTCTCTTTTTAATTCTGACCGGAAATTATCGTATTGGCAGAACCGCACAGTTTTTAGTCCATTCAAACCCGTGAAAAGGTTGTCATTGCCGAGGGTGAGTCGTTCTCCTTTTATCGTCCTCTGCGTTTGTTCAGCTCTTCCTGTACCAGTTTTTTCTGATTCGGATTCAGCCGCCGACCTGTCAATAACTGGCTTAAATCTGCTGTCTTCTGCTTTGGTAAATAGAGCGTAAACCAGATTTGCGGAGTTTTTCGATTTTTCAGAATGGCCATCCGTATATTCGGCCGCCCTTGCCATTTGCTGTGTCGGGCGATGGCCGAGATGGTTTCAGGTGTGGTTGTGGTACCATGGAGAAACTGCAGAATTGCAACTTCACGCAGGCGGGAATTTGCAAGGGATGCCTCGACCGCTTGCGCCTTTCCTTCTTTCAAGATCGCGGCAACAACATCAGCTGTTCCACGTCTGGCGAGAGTGATTTTATTGCCGAGTTCCATCTCGGGGAGTCGCTGGATGATAGCACGCTCTGCGGCCAGTTTCTGATCCGGAGTGACGCCGGGGAGAAAACAGACATCGATCAGTTCGAACAGGTAGAGGTGCGGCAGCAGTGAGAGGAGAACGGGTCCCGGGGTGCTCGGGTTTCTGACCAGGGCGAGTTTCAGTTTTCGGCTCGGATTTTTCTTCTCGATCTGGCAGATTGCCCGGATCAGATCTTCCGGGAGGTCACGCCGCTTAAGTATCATGAACAGATGTTCTTCATGCAGGTTCTTGTTTTTGAGCGCCGTTCGCAACACCTCTTGCTCAGTTGAGCGAATGATCTCAAACAGTTCCTCACTTTTAGCAACCAATGCCGAATGTAAATTGCGCATCAATTGCGGATTGAGTCGCTTCTCTTCATGGGGCTTCATGCACCATTCTCCTGCCATGTTTCAGGCCAACAAGACCACCCGTCTTTTCGTTGGCAGCTTTTGAACTTCGTCGTCAGCTGATTCTGGCACTCTTTTTATGCAGATTGCAAAGCAGCAACAACCTCTGTCTGAAACCGGTAACGGTGCACGAGGTTAAACTTCTGATCGTAAGCTTTCAGACCGAGAAAGTTTATATGAAGATTTTTGATCAGAAATTTTTCTTGGTTTGCAGTTCGATAGAAGCTGTAGAAAAGATTATAGCCCCTTAAACTGCTTTTTTGGAATTGAATAGATTGTGATCAAACGTTCACTTATCACGGCGTTCCCTGCCGTAATGAAGTTGTTCTGCTGGCATGATTTCATCAGGAGGGTAGAGGAGGCGGTTTTTGTTCTGCTCCTTCTCCTCTTCATGGAAGGTTCGGCGTAGTTTTTTCAATTCGGCTTTGGCAGAAATTTCAGACAGTCGCCAGTCGATATGAGGTGGTGTTGGATGATCGGTCATCTTCTCCTCCTTTTCATCGAGTATATATTTGAAAGCAGTACCACTAATTATTTGCGAGTCAAGGGATTTATTATCTTAAGTAGTAAAATTTTTGTCTTTCTCCAGACATCCTGCAAGGGACGCAGCTAAAACGTTTGGTTGAAATGAGCGATTCGGCCGACGACACGATGCGTGAACTGGACAACTTTAGCCGCACCCGGTCGCAGCAGTCGGGTGGCAATGCTATTTAAACAGAATCTTCGTGTCAAATTTTTTTGATTCTCTTTTTGTATTAAAGCTCCTGCTTCTTGCAGGCTTTGAGAAGAAAATCACAGAGTGTAACAGCGGTGAGCACTTCGCCGCTGGTCCCGATTCCAGGGAGGATATCAGTTCCGGCATAAAAGTATTGACGTCCTTCGCCGGGGAAGATTTTTGCGGAGGCATTGAGGAGCGAGCCTGAGTCGTTCGTGCGGATTGAGAGACCCGTTTTTGACACCTCCTGCACGGTTGGGTGCAGGGGGACAAACGGCAGCAAAGGGGTAAGAGTTTTCTCTATCTCATCGGTTAACGTCATGTTGTCCCTGCCGGTGGCTGCGGTCTCGACCCTGCAGCGCAGTCCGGCCGCAGACTGTTCCAGGGTCAGGCGCAAGGGGGGCGAACCTGCCATGATGACGTGTGACATGAGCAGTGGTGAAACCTTATCCGCCAGAGGCGCCGTCAGCAGGGTATGGTACGGTGGACTGTTGGCCGGGGTCGACTGTTGCTCGCATAACGCTGCAGCGATGCGGTCGGCAATCACCAGATGGTCGGCGGTGACGATCCGTTCGCCTGTAAACAGCAGTTGAGTTTTCCCGTTTTTATCGATGCGAATCCGTTTCAGCTCGGAATAATCGGTCCTGGCACCGTGAAACTGTTTGGTGCGATGGCGAAGTAATTCATCGAGACCGGTTGGAAAAACACCGGTCTGGCGCCCGAGGCCACTCCAGATCAGGGCACATTCAGCCACAGTCAGACGGCTCGGCGAGGTCAGGGCAAAACCACTGAACAGCGTACCGATAAAATCGCGTCCTGCCGGATCGGTAAAATCGGCCAGTCGCTCTTTGAGTGTCTGCTTGAACAGCCGGAAAGGGACATCCCCCCGGAAACTGCGAAAACGGAATTTTTGACGACCGATAAAACCTGGACTTGGGAGGCCGCCCGCATCCCAGAGCATCTCTTCAATCTGCTCTCCGAGGGCGAACATCGTTGCGAGAAATTTTTCAACTTCTTGGTGTGACTGCGGCAGTTCACGACGTAACTCATCGAGGAGCGGTCTGCGTGGGCGCAGGTCGATCCGTTGTTGCGGGGTGATGATCTGGATTGGCAAGGATGAGGTCCGGCAGGAATTGCCATCCAAAAAATCGAGTATCCGTTCCAGTAACAGGGATGATGTGAACCAGGTGGGTGATTGTTCATTATCCGCAGCCGTGGTTATAACCCGACACCCTTTCTTGGTCGCCAATGCCGCAGTCAACCGGGCAGCGAGACTGTTGCCAACGATGGCAATATCGTAATGGCTCTGATCCGCAGGTAAGGTGTTGCTGCTCATGTTCACTCGCCCTCTTTATTCTTTAAATGTTTAACGATGAGATTCTCTTCACTAAAGATTTTCAGCCCCGCTTTCATCAAATGCGCCGTCGTAACACCTGCTCCTTTGACCAGCGCTCCGTTACGATAGATCGAGTTGACCCCACATGACGGGCTTCGTTCCTTGAGCAGGGCGGTGGTACAGCCACAAATCTGTGCAATGGCGGTCGCTTGTTCTGCGCCGCGAATAAATGCGAAACCAACGTCTTCGCCCCTGTTGTTGACCAATTGACCTTCTCCTGGCGTCAGGGAAGTGCCATCACCTGCTCTGAATACGACCTCAGGACGTGGTGTCGGTAATCCACCGAGTTGTTCCGGGCAGATCGGAATCGGAGTCCAGCCGTTATTCTGAAGGTATTCGATGACGGCGGCGTTCTTCCGGCACTCTCCATCGTAGCGGGTTTTGAGTCCGAGAAGACAAGCACTGACCAGAATTGTCCGGGGGAGAGCAACCATTAAAGCGACGTTTCACTCCTTGTCAGGGAGAGGTGGATTCATCAGAGTCGTATTCAGGGGAGAAGATGTCGGTTCAATTCTCACCCGGCGACCGTCAATTTTCAAGCGGTCTTCGGCTAGTAACTGAATAGCGTGGGGATACAGACGATGCTCTTCGATTAAAATACGGGCCGAGAGTGTCTGCTCGGTATCGTCATCGAGCACCGGGACCACAGCCTGAGCGATAATCGGGCCGGTATCAACGCCGCTATCGACGAAATGAACAGTGCACCCGGCAAAGCGGGCACCGTATTCGAGTGCCTTACGCTGCACATGAAGTCCGGGAAATGCCGGGAGCAGGGCAGGGTGAATGTTTAAAACACGCTGTGGAAAGGCATTGAGTATGGTGTCGGTGACAATCCGCATAAATCCGGCTAATACTATGGTGTCGGCGCCAGCTGTTTTTAGAGCTGCAACGATCTGCTGGTCAAAATCTTCTCGATCACTGTAGTGACGATGGTCGATACAGAGGGTCGGTATACCGGCCCTCTGTGCCCGGTCGAGGGCTCCGGCATCTGGATTGTTGCTGATTACCAGAACGATCTCGGCTTGCAGCGAACCGTCCGCGCAACGGTCGATGATCGCCTGCAAATTGGTGCCGCCGCCCGAAGCGATGGCACCTATGCGCAGCTTTTTACTCATGCTCCGACCAGTTCAACCTGCTCGGCACTATCGGTCAGGTGAATAATGCCAATGACGGATGCGGTCTCTCCCAGGCCGTGCAGCCGCAACAAGATATCTTCGGCATCTTCCTGTTTGACAATCAACACCATCCCGATGCCGTTGTTGAAGGTGCGATACATTTCGTGTTCGTCGATATTGCCGCCCTGGCGTAACAGCTCAAACAGAGGGGATATGTGCCAGCTCCCCTTATTTATCACCGCTTTGCAGTGTTTCGGCAGAACCCGGGGGATATTTTCGAGCAGGCCACCGCCGGTAATGTGTGCCATCCCTTTAATGGTGAAATCGCGGATCAGATTGAGGATGCTCTTGACGTAGATTCTGGTCGGTGTCATCAACGCTTCGCCGAGCGGGATATTCATCCCGTTGGCAGGCTGATCGAGGGGGAGATTGAGATTTTCGATAACGATCTTGCGCGCCAGTGAGTAGCCGTTGGAGTGCAGTCCGCTTGAGGCGAGACCGATCAGCAGATCCCCTTCGTGGATCGTTGAACCGTCGATCAGATTGTCACGATCGACGACACCGACGGTAAAACCGGCCAGATCATACTCTCCCTGCGCGTACATACCGGGCATTTCAGCTGTCTCGCCGCCGATCAGGGCGCAGCCAGCCATTTTGCACCCCTGAGCAATCCCTTTGACGACTTCAGCCGCCTTCTCCGGAGAGAGTTTGCCGGTGGCAAAATAGTCGAGAAAAAAGAGCGGTTCGGCGCCTTGAACGATAATATCGTTAACACACATGGCGACCAGATCGATGCCGACCGTGTCGTGCTTGTCAAGCATGAAGGCGAGCTTGAGTTTGGTCCCGACGCCGTCGGTTCCGGAAACCAGGGTCGGATTTTTATACTTGCTGGTATTGAGCGAGAAAAGACCGCCAAAGCCACCAATATCGGTCAATACTTCCGGGCGCATGGTCGCCTTGACCAGAGGTTTGATCATCTCGACAAAGCGATTGCCTGCATCGATATCGACACCGGCATCTTTATAGGTAACTTTTTTTTGATTCGGCACTGGACGACTCCTTATAAAATCCTGCCATTTTAATAGAACAACCCACCCGCCTTGTCAATCTCTAAGTCGTGAAAACCGGCTGGCGTTGTCAGCTTTTTCTTTGCAGATTCCCTGCTCCTACATTATGATGCAAAAATTAATGAATTTTGTTGATCGCCTTCGTGGGCGGCCTTGATCTGTGGTATCTCTATGACTGTTCCACTAACCGAAGTGATCCGGCCGATGCTGAGGTCGGATCTGGAGACGATTGTTGCTGTGGAACAGCTCTCCAATCCGCACCCCTGGAGTTCTGGCCAATTTCTCTCTGAACTTGATAACAGCTGTTCCGTTATTGATCTTCTCTGTCTGGATGGCAAAATAGCTGCTTTTCTCTGCAGCTGGCTGGTGGTGGATGAACTGCATATCCAGAACGTCGCCACACATCCGGATTTCAGACGTCGGGGTCTGGCGTTAACACTTATGACCCGCCGTGCAGAATTGGCAAAAAATTTTGGTGCCGTTGTTGCTCTGCTGGAGGTACGAGCAAGCAACACGGGTGCGATTCATCTGTATGAGCGCCTCGGTTATCGGCAGAACGGTCGACGACGGCGTTACTATACCGATGGTGAAGATGCTGTTTTGATGGAGTGTGATCTGACTGCCTGATGTCTGTTAATCGGAGTAAATTGTTAAAAGAAAAAGGGGAACTGATGCAGAACTACAATACGATTATTCTCTCGAACCAGGAAGTCTCTCCGGGTTATTTTCGAATGCGGATTCTCGCTCCCGGTTTTGGCGCTGCGGCTCGATCCGGGCAATTTCTGATGTTTCGGGTGCAGCATTTATTATTGCCGCTGTTACGCCGTCCTTTTGGTATCTTCCGGGTCGGTCTTCTTCCGCCTGATTGCGAAGGGATGCCGCCAAAAGAGTATGTCGAGATCCTTTATAAGGTGGTCGGTGGCGGTACGCGTATCATGAGTGAATTGCATCATGGGGATCACGTGGAACTGCTCGGCCCTCTCGGTAACGGATTTACGAGCGGTGCCGTCAAAAAAGAGAAGATTCTGGTCGGCGGCGGAATCGGTCTGGTCCCTCTCTACATGCTGGCGAGTGAACTGGTTGCGCAGAGTCCGGTCCGGTTGCTGATGGGGGGGCGTACTCGCGACGATATTCTGGCGGTGACTGAATTCGAACGACTCGGAGTCGAGACTTATGTTTCGACCGATGACGGCAGTCTCGGCGAGGAGGGGATGGTGACCGAGGTGTTGAAACGCAAGCTGGTAAGATTTCCAGATGCTGAAGTCTACGCCTGCGGTCCGATGCCGATGCTCAAGGCGGTGCGGGATATCTGTTACAAGCGCGGAGTTTCGCTTCAGGTCTCGCTTGAAGCACATATGGCGTGCGGAGTCGGGGCGTGTCTTGGCTGTGTTGTCAAGGGGGCCGCGCATACAGAGGAGACGCCACAGTATCTCTGCTGCTGCAAAGCCGGGCCGGTATTTATGGCTGAGACTCTTGATTGGGGGAAGATCGATACCGACGACAAGTCGTGTGGAGGGTGTGCATAATGACAACCAGGAACATGTCGAATGTAAAACGTCCGAACCTGACGGTGGAGGTTGCCGGGATCAAGATGCGCAATCCGGTTATGCCGGCTTCAGGAACTTTTGGTTACGGGGAAGAGTATACGCCGTTTCTCGATCTGAATCAACTCGGGGCGGTGGTGACCAAGGGGTTGTCGCTGAAACCGAAAGCGGGGAACGCCATGCCGCGGATCACTGAAACCGTCAGCGGTATGCTCAACGCAATCGGTCTGCAAAATGTCGGCATCGACGCCTTTATCCGTGACAAGGTCCCGTTTTTGAGCCGGTTCGAGACGCCGGTGATTGTTAATTTTTTTGGCAACAGTCTGGAAGAGTACGGTGAGGTTGCCGCCCGGCTCAATGATATCTCTGCGATTGCCGGGGTTGAGCTGAACATCTCCTGTCCCAACGTCAAGCAGGGCGGGATTGTTTTTGGAACGGATCCTGCGGCGGCCAGTGAGGTGGTTTCGCTGGTCCGTTCGCGATTGCAGAAGCCGTTGATTGTTAAACTGACGCCGAACGTGACGGATATCACGGTCATCGCCCGTGCGGTGGAAGAGGCGGGGGCCGATGCGGTCTGCTGTATCAACACTTTGACCGGGATGTCGATCGATGTTCGCAGCCGCAAGCCGACTTTGGCCAACAAAACCGGCGGGCTCTCCGGTCCGGCAATTCGACCAGTTGCGGTGCGGATGGTCTATCAGGTAGCGCAGACGGTTAAAATTCCGGTTATCGGCGTCGGTGGTATCGTTAATGCCATGGATGCTCTCGAATTTTTAATTGCTGGAGCGACGGCGGTGCAGGTCGGTACGGCGAATTTTATCGATCCGACCGCGATGATTTCGGTGATTGACGGGATTGAAGCGTTTTGCATTGATGAGGGGATTGACGACATTCATCACCTTATCGGCAGTCTGCGGGGTTGAGCTTGTATCGATCTTCAAGTCGTTGGGCGTGACGGCATGGATGTTATTACCACACATATAAATGCCGATTTCGATTGTCTCGGTGCTATGGTTGCGGCGAAACTGCTCTATCCGGAGGCCGAGATGGTCTTTCCGGGGGCGCAGGAGCGTAACCTGCGGGAATTTTTCGCCCAAAGTCCCCATCTTGAGGATAATTTCACGCGGATCAAGGATGTTGATCTCGATCGGATCGAGCGGCTGATTCTGGTCGATGTCTGCCAGGCTGATCGGATCGGGCCGTTCGGGGCAGTCGCGTTGAAGCCTGAGGTTGACGTGCATATCTACGACCATCACCCCGGTGAGTCGATGCTGCAGGCGACGACGGCCTGTATTGAGAAGGTCGGGGCGACGGTCTCAATTTTCACCCGGCTCTTTCTGGAAAAAGGGATCCGTCCCGATTCGCAGACGGCCACCGTGATGATGCTCGGTCTTTATGAAGACACGGGGAGTCTTCTGTTCAGTTCGACCACCTGTAACGATTTTGATGCGGCATCGTTCCTCTTCTCCTGCGGTGCCGATCTGAATGTGGTTGCTGATTTTCTGACTCAGGAATTGACTGCGGAGCAGGTTGCGCTTCTGCATGAGCTGATCGAATCCCGTTCTGTTCTCACCGTAAAAGGGGTCGATATCTCAATCGCCCACGCTTCGGCGGAAAATTTCATCGGGGATCTGGCGGTTTTGTCCCATAAACTCAAGGATATGGAAAACTTAAATGCCCTGTTGGTTGTGACCCGGATGGGGGATCGTATCTTTATGGTCGGGCGCTCCCGGATCCCCGAAGTCGACGTCGGTGAAATTTTAAACGAGTTTGGCGGCGGCGGTCATGCTTTTGCGGCGTCGGCAACAGTACGCAACGAGACGCTGGTTCAGGTTCTTAATCGTATTCCTGATCTCCTTGCGCGCCACATAAAGCCTGTTTGCGAAGCGCGGCACCTGATGTCGTTTCCGGTCAAGTCGATTGAAATCGGTGCGTCGATCCAGAAAGCACGTGAGACTTTGAATCGCTACAATCTGAACGCTCTCCCGGTTTTGCAAGAGGGTCGAGTGGTCGGAACGATCAGTCGCCAGATCGCCGACAAGGCAGCGCATCACAAGCTTGATCAGGCCACGGTCTCAGAGTACATGAACCGGGAGATCGAATCGGTCTCCCCGGCTCTCTCCATCGATTCTTTAAAAGAGTTAATCGTCGGACACGGGCATCGAATTGTTCCGGTGGTTGAGGGGGAGACTCTGGTCGGAGTCGTGACCCGTACCGACCTGTTGCGTTATCTTGCGACCGGAGGCCAAAGTTCACTGCGGGGGAAAACCAAAAAAGGGGGAGACGCCCTTACTCGACAGCAACATCTGTCGAGACTGCTTCAAGCACAGCTCCCCCCGAAAATTTTTAATCTGCTCAAAGAGTTTGGCCAGATCGGCGACCGACTCGGAATCAGGGTCTATGCCGTTGGCGGATTTGTCCGGGATCTGCTTCTTCGGCAGACGAATCTCGATGTCGATATCGTTGTCGAAGGAGAAGGTATCCCCTTCGCCCGACAGGTCGAAAAAGTCATGGAGTGCCGGGTTCGTACCCATGAACGGTTCGGTACTGCGATCATTGTTTTTCCGGATGGGTTTAAAGTTGATATCGCTTCAACCCGAACCGAGTACTATCTTGAGCCGGGCGCGTTGCCGAAGGTGGAGCATTCGTCAATTAAATTAGATCTTTATCGGCGCGATTTCACGATTAATACGATGGCGCTGGCTCTCAATACCGATCAGTTCGGGGATCTGCTCGATTTTTTTCAGGCACAAAAGGATCTGAGCGATGGAGCAATCCGGGTCTTGCATAATTTAAGTTTTGTTGAAGACCCTACCCGGGTCTTCCGGGCGATCCGGTTTGAACAACGGCTGAAATTTTCTCTCGGGCGGCATACCGAAGCGCTTCTGAAAAGTGCCGTACGGATGGGGTTTGTTGAAAAAATCGGCGGAATCAGAGTCTACAACGAACTCCTCCATATCTTTAATGAGGCAGATCCGGTCGCATCGGTCAAACGGATGGCGACTCTTGATCTGCTCGGCTGTCTCCATCCGGCTCTGGTCTGGGATCAAGATTCATCGCACCTGTTTGAGGAGGCGAGGCGGGCTCTGCATTGGTATGAACTGCTTTATACCGGTACCGCGTGTCGGGGCTGGCTGGTCTATCTGCTCTGTCTGCTGGCGACATTACGTCCGGCTCAGGTTGCAGAGTTCTGTCAGCGGCTGAATGTTCCACCCCGTATTCGGTTGATACTGCTCGAAGAACGCCGGGCGGCCCTTACGGTTAAACTCAAGCTGGATCAGGCGCTGCAACAGAATAAAACACCGAGAAACAGTCAGCTTTATCGTTGGCTCAAGCCGTTTTCGATTGAAATCGTGGTTTTTCTGATGGCATTTTGTTCAAATGAAGAGAGTCGGCAGTCCATTTCTCGGTATATGACCCATTTGTGCAATGTCAAAACGTCGTTAAATGGCAGATCGTTACAAAAACTCGGGCTGAAGAGTGGTCCGAACTTTAAAACGATACTCGATCTGCTGCTGGCAGCGCGACTTGACGGACGGGCGACCAATGAACAGGATGAAATTGCTCTGGTCAAAAAACGTTTTTTGAAGCATTTTAAATCTTGAGCAGTCAGTTCATCGATTAGTTTACGAACGGTAAAAACACGACTTTTACAGAGGCGAATGGAAACAGTTCTTGCCAAAATCGCAGTGATGCTGGTCCCCGCACTTTTTGCCGTAACGGTCCATGAAGTTGCACACGGCTATGTGGCAGACAAGTTCGGCGATCCGACAGGGCGCCTGCTCGGTCGGCTCACCTTTAATCCGCTGAAACATTTTGATTTTCTCGGAACCATTTCGCTGCTGGTTTTCGGTTTCGGTTGGGCGCGTCCTGTCCCGGTTAATTTCGGCAATATGAAGAACCCCTATTGGGGGCGTCTGGCCGTCACTCTGGCCGGTCCTGTCAGTAATTTTTTGCTTGCTCTGTTTTTTGCCGTTTCTCTGCATCTTTTGGCCGCGACTCCGGAACAGACTTTTTTGGGGAAGAGTGCGGCTGTTGTTGAACCGTTTCGTCTGATGTTGGCTTTTGGTCTTTATGTCAATGTTATTATCGGTCTGTTGAATCTGCTCCCGATCCCCCCTTTGGATGGCGGGATGATTTTAATCAGTCTTCTCCCCGAAAAGCAGGCGGCACTGGTTGCACGTCTGGAACCATTTGGTTATGTTTTTTTTGTTATGATCGCTTACTATACCGGTTTCTGGCGGATAATATTGGCACCGGCTGTATTTTATGTTGCCAGTTTTCTCTCAGGTGGTCAGAGCGCTGCGATCGAACAGATCATGACTTTTCCACTCTCCCGGTAAAAGAGAGACATCATGGCTTACGAAATCAGTATCGAAAATTTTGAAGGACCCCTTGATCTGCTGCTGCATCTGATCAAAAAGAATGAAATGGATATCTATGATATTCAGGTTGCTGAAATCACCGGGCAATATCTGGCGATTCTGGATACGATGCAGGTCATGAATCTTGACGTGGCCGGTGAATTTTTATTAATGGCGGCGACCCTGGTGCACATCAAGTCGCGGTTTCTACTCCCATCAAGTGCGGATGATGAGATTGAAGAAGAGGAGCTTGATCCGCGGGCTGAGCTGGTCAGACGATTACTCGAATACCAGAAATACAAAGCTGCCGGTGAAACTCTTGATCAGCGACCGCGACTCTTTCGTGAGCTGTTTGCCCGTAAATTTCATTCCCCCGAATTGTCGGCTCTGGCAGAGCAGGACGAGGGGGAAATTTTTGAGGTCGGTCTGTTTGAACTGGTCGACGCTTTTCAACGTCTGTTGAAAGAGACCTCGGATCCTTATATCCATGAAGTTCATATCGATCGGATCTCTGTAGCCGATCGGGTGAATGCGATCATGGAACTGTTGGCAGGACGCAAGGATCTCGATTTCCGGGAAATCTTTGCAGAAAAACCTGGACGAGAGATGGTTGTTGTCACTTTTTTAGCTATGCTTGAACTGGTGCGGCTCCGTCTGGTTCGACTGATGCAGAACGACCGTTGTGGTAATATCTGGATCTACCCGGCGGTTATTGGCGATGTAACCCCCTTTCGTATCGATGAGGCCCAACTTGGATACATCTGAACTGCGTAAACATGTCGAGGCGCTTGTTTTTGTCTCGGAGACACCACTTAAATCAGAAAGGATTGCCGAAATCCTCGAATTGAAAAATTCCGAGGTTTTGCACCTGCTTGCCGAGCTTTCGTCCGGATACGACCAATCCGGAAGCGGTTTGGAACTGATAGAAGTGGCAGAAGGGTTTCAACTTCGAACCCGCCCGGAGTCGGTCGGTTTTATTCAGCAGCTGATTAAAACGCGTCCGTTCCGTTTTTCGCGGGCCGCTCTTGAAACCCTGGCTATTGTTGCTTACCGGCAACCGGTCACCCGGGCTGAAGTCGAATACCTGCGTGGTGTCGATTCTGGCGGTGTATTTAAAACCCTTTTGGAAAAGCAGCTGATTCGTATTCTGGGGAAGAAGGATGTGCCGGGGAGACCGCTTATTTACGGCACGACCCGAGAATTTCTGGAGTTTTTTGGCCTGCGTGATCTCAGCGCTTTGCCGACTCTCAAAGAATTCAGCGAGCTGTCACCGGCATCGCTCGAGGCGCAAGGCTCTCCCCTGATGTTGGACGGGGAGAAGATTCCGGATCTGGAGCCGTTAATTGAACAGGAGTAACCGGGTTTTGTCCGGTTTTTTATGTGAGACGATGACGAAAGAACGTGTACAAAAATTAATTGCAGCGTGTGGTCTGGCCTCACGGCGTGAGGCTGAACGCTGGATCGAGGCCGGACGTGTCGCTGTAAACGGGGTGGCAATCTCCCTCGGCGACAAAGCCGATCCTGTGCTCGATCAGGTGACTGTTGATGGCAAACCGATCGGTCGCTGTGAAACACTGGTTACCCTTCTGCTTAATAAGCCGGTCGGTTATGTGACAACCATGAGCGACCCGGAGGGGAGGCCGGTGGTGAGTGATCTCCTTACCGATGTTACAGAGCGCGTCGTCCCGGTTGGGCGGCTCGACCTGACGACAGAAGGGCTGTTGTTGATGACCAATGACGGGGATCTGGCGCAGCAGCTTGCTCACCCCCGTTACCACGTTGAAAAGAGATATCTGGCCAGGGTGCGTGGAACTGTTGAAGCTGCGGCGATAAAACAGCTGGCCGAGGGTGTCAAGCTCGAAGACGGGGTCACAGCGCCGGCCCTGGTTCGGCTGGTGCGTACGACCCGTACTCACTCCTGGCTGGAGTTTACTCTGCACGAAGGGCGTAATCGACAGGTGCGACGAATGTGTGAAGCACTCGGTTATCCGGTCAGCCGCCTCAAGCGGATCGCTTATGCTTTTTTGCAGGAAGGGGAGTTGAAGCCGGGTCAATATCGTCGATTAACGGCTCAGGAAGTGGCGCGCCTGAAGGGGTTGGGAGGGTTAAAATGATACGTGTCGATTACACCTATATGCTCGCAGATGTTATTGGTTCGGACAAAGGGGTTGCGTTATCCGAACTCGAAGCCTTAAGTGAGCGGACAAAACAGATTCATGCTGATCTGCAACGACGTCGGCAGCGTGGTGAACTGCCGGTTTACGATCTGCCGTTCGCAAAAAAGGTTGTTGAGCAGATTCGTCAGGTGGCCGATGAGTGGGGAGGGAGGTTTGATGCCCTGGTTGTACTCGGTATCGGCGGTTCGGCACTCGGGACGACGGCTGTCGCTCGGGCGCTTCTTCCCGGCCTGTATAATCAATATGATCGTGCGGCTCGAAACAAACGACCGCGACTCTATGTTCTCGATAATGTCGATCCGGTTTCGATTAAACAGCTGCTGAACCACCTCAATCCAGTCGATACCTGTTTTTGTGTGATCAGTAAATCCGGGACGACGGTCGAGACTATGGGGCAGTTTCTCATTGCCCGACAGTGGTTGCAGGCGGCGGTCGGCGACGGTTGTGTCGACCAGATTCTGTTGGTGACGGATCCGGAAAAAGGGGTCTTGCGCCGTCTGGCCGAGACGCAAGGGTATCGTTCTTTTGCCGTGCCGGATGGCGTCGGCGGACGATTTTCGGTCCTGACTGCCGTTGGTCTTCTGCCGCTCGCAATCGCCGGGGTCGACATTGAACGCCTTCTGGCTGGAGCCGCCTCTTTTTCTGATCGGCTGCAATCCCCTCATCTGCTTGAAAATCCGGCATATCTGAGTGCTGCGCTGCACTATCTCGCTTATACCAAGGGGATGCCGATCAGTGTGCTGATGCCGTACAGCGATCTGCTGAGCGATTTTTCCGACTGGTTTCGACAACTCTGGGCCGAGAGTCTCGGCAAGAAGATGCGTCTGGATGGCCGGATTGATCCGGTCGGACCGACGCCGGTCAAGGCGCTTGGTGCCACAGATCAGCACTCACAAGTGCAACTCTACATGGAGGGACCGCTCGATAAAATGGTGACTTTTATTACTGTCGCCACGCAGGATGATATCCCGTTCCCTGAACCTGTCGATATTCCGGAGCTCGATTATCTGGCCGGAAAAACTGTCGGAGAGCTGCTCCTGGCAGAGCAACGTGCAACAGCATCAGCCTTGGCACGCTGCGGACGACCGAATATCACCTTGCAGCTGGAGTCTCTCTCGCCGGAAAATATCGGCGCCCTGATCTATATGTTTGAGATCCAGACCCTTTTTGCCGGGGGACTGTTTGAGGTCGATCCACTTGATCAACCCGGAGTCGAAGCGGGGAAGGAATACACCTATGCCCTGATGGGACGTCCAGGTTTTTCCTCTGTCAGAAATGAACTGGAAAGCTGGATTGAGAGCGTGGAACCTCGTATTATATAAGCAAAAATAGCCCCTTTCGCCTTGACAGTTCTGGGGGGAATGCTTTATCGTCTGACGTTGGGTTACACTGATTGTGAGAGGGACTCTTTGGCCAGCAATAAAGACAAATTATTGGCATCTGCTCAGAAGTTGATTATCAAGGGGCAGACGACGCGCGCCATCAAGGATTATCAGCAGATCGTTGCGATCGATCCGAAGGATATGCGCTGCCGTCAGAAACTGGCCGATCTCTGCAGTAAAGCGGGGCACAACAGTGATGCCCTCGAATCGTATGAGATTGTCGCCAAGAATTTTGCCGATAAAGGTTTCTATCTCAAGGCCATTGCTGTCTACAAGCAGATGCAGCGCCTCGATGCATCCCAGGTCATCATCTATCAAAAACTGGCGGAGTTGAACGAGAAGCAGGGGTTGATCGCCAACGCCATTGCCGAATACCGGGTTCTGGTCAAACATTACGAACAGAATAAAATGTTGGCCGAGGCTATCGGTATTTTGCAGCGCATGAAAGGGATCGATCCGGAAAACCTGAACATCCGGATCAAAATTGCTGAACTCTACTCTGCCACAGGTGATAAAAAGCAAGGCCTCAAAGAGTTTGAAGATGTGCTTGTTTTTCTGCGTGAAAAACAGAACTACTCCAAAATCATTAAACTCTATGAAATTTTCATGCCGCTTTTCCCCGGAGAAATTACCGTCGGGGCTCTTTTTTCGGAAGCGTGTCTGAAGACTGGCCAGTTTGAAAAAGGGTTGAAAATTCTCAAAGGGGCATTGAAGGAGAATCCGGACGATGTTGAAATTCTGGAACTCCTCTCGGACGCCTATCATCAGCAAAAAGATTACAGCAACGAGAAACTGACGCTTAATCATCTCCTGAAAAAAGCCGAAGAGAACCTTGACTATCGTTTGCGCTATATCTGTTCCTGTTTCAGCCTCGGTGAAAAAAAACGTGCTCTTAATGAACTTGAAGAGTGGAAAGAATCTTTTTTTGCGGCGAAACGGGTCGCCGAGCTTAAACAGCTTTACGAACGGTTATATAAATCTCTTCCAGGCGAAGAACGAGTCCTGCGAACGCTCTGTTCTATCTATGAACTGTCCGGTGACAAAGATAAACTGTCGAAAATAGTCTCTGAGCTCCCGGGCGAAACAGAGGAGATTCAGCTCGATATTCTTGTCTCTGCCCCTGATGAAATGATCGATGATTCGATCATGGGTGACGGTGATGATGATCTTGAGGAGATCGAGATTGCTGAAGCGGATCTTATTGAAGAGCTTGAAGATTATGCGCCGATTGAGCTCGAAACGTTTGAAGAGTCACTCGATGAGCTGGAGGAGATTGAAGAACTTGAGGAGATCGAGGACCTTATAGAGTTGGACGAGTCTCTGGATCTGGAGCTGGAGATTGAACTTGACATCGATGAACCTGAGGATGCCGTACTCGAAATTAATGAAGATGATATTCAGGAGTCGACTGACGAGGACGAAATGGTCCTTGCTCTCGAAGAGGCGGATTTCTATCTTAATCAGGGGCTAATTGACGATGCCCGGCGCGTCTGTCTGGAGCTGCTCGGAAAATCACCGGATAATGAGAAAGTTCAGTCGAGACTGGCCGAAATTGAAAAGAAAAAAATCGAAGCTGCCGCCGTGCCTCAAGAGGAGTACATTGACCTTGCGGCCGAGGTGATGGCTGCGACTCAGGAAGATGAAGAAGAGGAAGATTTCTTTAATCTCTCTGACGAAAGTCTGGATGAGCCGATTGAAGAAGAGGTGGTCTCTGTTGAAGATGCTGAATCTTACTATAATCTCGGAATCGCCTACAAAGAGATGGGGCTGATTAACGACGCGATTAATGAATTTGACAAAGCGATGAAGAACCCGACCCGACTGGTTGACAGTCTCGGTCTAAAAGCGATGTGTCTGGCGCAGACCGGAGACCTGGATGGTGCCGAGCAGATTTTCTGGGCTGTTCTGGAACAACCCGAACTCGGTAAGGATGAAAGAATCGGTCTACAGTATGAGCTCGGTCTGTTTTATGAGAATTGCAACCGGACAAACGAGGCGCTTTCTGTCTTTGAAGAGGTCGCACTAACCGATTCAGGTTATCGCGACGTGGCGACAAAGATGACGACGCTTAAGTCCGCATCAGCTTCGTCAGCATCGAGTAAAAAAGATCGTGTCTCATATGTCTAAAAAAAAGGGAGCGATTACAAAATAATGAGTTATCTTGCACACTTTAATTTAGAACGTGAACCGTTCTCAAATGCTCCTGACGCCCGGTTCTATTTCGACAGTGATCAGCACAGTCAGGCTCTGGTTCGTCTTATGTATGTTGTGAACTCCAACAAGGGACTTGCTGTTCTGGTTGGCGGAGTTGGAACCGGCAAAACGACTCTGGCGCGGCGCATGCTTGAAACGCTGGATGAGAGTAAATATGAATCATCGATGCTGGTGATGGTTCATTCCAGCATTAATCCTGAATGGATTTTGACCCGTATCGCCATGCAGCTCGGGGTACAGGATCCGGCTGCCGATCGTCTCACCGTTTTAAAACAGCTCTACGAGCGTCTGCTTGAGATTGAATCTGAGGGTCGCCGTGCGGTGATTCTGATTGATGAAGCCCAGATGCTGCAGAGCCGCGAGCTGATGGAGGAGTTTCGGGGGTTGTTAAATCTGGAAATTCCCGGCAAAAAATTATTAAATATCATCTTCTTTGGTCTGGCAGAGATCGAAGATTGCCTGCGGCTTGACGAGCCCCTGGCGCAACGGGTCGCGTTGAAATATCATCTCAAATCTCTGTCGATCGAAATCACGACCTCTTATATACAGTACCGACTCAAAGTTGCTGGCGGCAAGGTTGATCTGTTTGATACTGCAGCGATTGACGCTATTCATCGCTTTGCCGGTGGTGTGCCACGGCTTATCAATACAATCTGTGATAATTGTCTCTTTGAATCATTTATGCTTAAGGTTGAGAAAATTGATGCGAAAATCGTTCATAGAGTTGCTGGAGATCTCGGACTCTCTGCGACGAAAATGAGTCTTGAGGAGGCGGTGACAGAAACAAGCGACCTGGACGAGATCGAAAGTATGCTTGATCAACTTGAGATCAAGTAATTATAACCTTTAAAAAGTTTAATTATTAAAACGTCTCTTACTCGTTCTTCAATTATCGTTTAATTTAACGGTCGGCGTTTCCGACCGTTTTTAGTTGGTTTGATGGTTTTTATGAAACAAAAAATCCGTATCCTTCCGGAAAATCTCTGTAACAAGATTGCTGCTGGCGAGGTTGTTGAGCGTCCGGCATCGGTGGTCAAGGAGTTGATAGAGAATGCTCTGGATGCCGGGGCGGATGAAATTTTTCTCGATATCGAAGCAGGCGGCAGGAAGCTGATCCGGATTCGTGATAATGGCTCAGGGATGGCGCGTGATGACGCTTTTTTGTCTCTGGAGCGACACGCGACCAGCAAGATTGCGATCGATGACGATCTGTTCCGGTTGACCACTCTCGGTTTTCGTGGCGAGGCTCTCCCGTCTATTGCCTCGGTTTCACGTTTTGTTCTTCAGACCAGAGATCAAGCATCGGAAGAGGGGTTTCGTATCCGGGTTGCAGGCGGGAATGTTGAGCATACTGAATCGATCGGAATGACTGTCGGCACAGACATTGAAGTCCGTAATCTTTTCTTCAATACCCCTGTACGGCGTAAATTCATGCGGACAGAGCAGACTGAAATCGGGCATATCGCTGATGTGGTCAACCGTCAGGCGATGTCACGCCCTGAAGTTCGTTTTCGTCTCTCCCATAATGGCCGGATTCTGATTGACGTCTTTGCTGTCTCCCGGCTTGCGGATCGGGCCGCAAATCTGCTCGGTCGCCAGGCGGCGGACGGGATGCTCTCGCTGTTGGCAACGGAGGGTGACCTGGCGTTGCATGGCCTGGTTTCCGAACCGGATCGGTCTCGGGCTTCGACCGCTGCCATCTACTCCTATATCAACGGTCGATATGTCAGAGATCGGGTCGTTCAACATGCGATCATTCAGGGTTATCGGACTCTTATACCAAAAGGGCGATATCCGGTAGCGGTGCTGTTTCTTGATCTACCGCCGGAGCTCGTCGATGTTAATGTGCATCCATCCAAGTATGAAGTGCGTTTTCGCGACCAGCGCTGCGTGCATGATTTTATTGTTGCGTCGATACGCAACTGTTTACGTGGTGATACGCATCGCTCTGCCAGAGTTGAACCCGACACTTTCGAACCGGATTTAAGGGTGACACCTTCTGAGCCCGTTCGCCCTTTGCCCTCGGTACAGGAATCTTTTTTCGCCTATCGTTCCTCATTCTCGCCACAGATTCCGGTCGTCGATCCGTCTGAAAATTCAGTTCCCCCTTTTGCGCTGCCGGTTAAAGAAGATATCCCGACCGGCCCGTTTTCATCTTTAACGGTTATCGGTCAATTTCAGAACAGCTATCTCATCTGTCAGGATCGTGATGAGCTGGTTCTTGTCGATCAACATGCTGCGCACGAGCGGATCGGTTTCGAACGTCTGCGCAAACAGTTTTATGCGCAGGGGATTGCCAGGCAAGAACTACTGTTTCCGGTTGTGATGGAATATGATTTCAGGGAAGCGGCGCATTTACTGCAGAATCTGGACGAGTTGTCGCGGTTTGGATTCGATGTTGAGCCCTTTGGCGGCAATTCATTTGTGTTGAAATCGACTCCGCAGTTAATGGCCGGAACCGGGGCGGAAGAGTTGCTGCGTGATGTGGCGGCAGAGCTCGGAGCGCTGGGTGAGTCGGCGCTGCTCGAAGAAGCGCTTGAGCAAATTCTGATGACAATGGCTTGCCACAGTGCGGTACGGGCCAACCAGTCCCTGTCGTCAGCGCAGATGCATGCATTGTTGCACGAACTGGATCAGGTCGATTTTAGTGGCCACTGTCCGCACGGACGCCCGGTGATCAAGCGACTATCTCTGTCTGAAATTGAACGGATGTTCAAGCGAACCTGATGATTGCCAATCTCTGTGAAAAAGCGTCGGTCGTTGTGCTTTGCGGCCCGACCGCATCCGGGAAGACCGGTCTTGTTTGTCAACTCGCCGGTCAATTCGATATTGAAGTCGTCTCGGCTGATTCCAGGCAGGTTTATCGTCTTATGGATATCGGCACGGCTAAGCCGACCAGACAAGAGCAACAGACTGTTTCGCATCATCTGATCGATCTTGTCGACCCTGATCACCCCTTCTCCGTAGCTGATTTTGTTGAGCGGGGTCGATCGGCTATTGCCGGTATTCTGGCTCGGGGGCATCTGCCGGTTATTGTCGGTGGAACCGGCCTCTATATTCGCGCCCTCATCGATGGCCTGATCGATGCTCCTGCCGCTGATGAAGCTCTGCGTCAGAGCCTGTTAACGTATGAACAAAAAGAGGGGGAGGGGGCTCTCTACCGGCGATTGCAACAAGTCGATAAAGATCAGGCTGAAATTATTCACCCCAATAATATGGCCAGAATCATCCGGGCGCTTGAGGTGTTTGAACTCGGTGGTATTCCGCTTTCCGTCTTGCAAAAGCGGCATGCCTTTGGTGATTCTCCCTATCGTCTGTTTAAAATTTATCTCAATCCACCGCGATCGATTCTCGGCGAAAGAATCGATCAACGTGTGGAACAGATGATTTCTGATGGCCTTTTTACCGAGGTTCAGTCTCTTCTTGATGCGGGGTATGCGCCAGAGCTCAAGGCGCTGAAGACGATCGGCTACCGGGAATCGATCAGCTGTTTGTGTGGTGTGTTGAGCGCGGATGAGGCGATAGATCGGATAAAATTGGAAACGCGACAGTACGCACGACGACAACAGACCTGGTTCAAGAAGGAAAAATCAATAATTTCAGTTGATTCCTCGGTAGAAACTGATACTATTTCGTCCATGATTAACTGTTTTCTTATGCAGAAAGGGAGAGGCTATGGGCAAAACACCTTTTAATATTCAGGATCAATTTTTAAATCAGGCACGCAAGGAGAGGGTCCGGGTTGCTATCAGTATGATGTCCGGAGAGGTTCTTGAAGGATATATTAAATCTTTCGACAGTTTTTGTGTCCTGGTCGATGGGAATTCAGACATCTTGTTGTATAAGCATGCCATCGGTTCTATTACCTCCAAAGATGGTAATTTTCGTCTGCACGGCGGGCGGGACTGATCTTTTCTGAAACGTTATGTAAACAGGAATCCCCGTATGCGGTTATACTGCAGCGGGGATTTTGTATTGGTCGTTTTGAGGTTTTATGGTGACATTAAAAGAAGTTCTCCCCGGCAGTATTGCCGCTGAACTCGAGCTTGCTGTTGGAGACAGACTCTGCTCTATTAATGGCGAGCCGGTCAGAGACTTTCTCGATCTTTTTCTTGCTGAGCAACAGGAGGAGCTGTTGCTCGTCGTTGAAAAACAGACGGGTGATGTCTGGGAACTTGAGATTGAAAAAGATCAAAACGATCCATTGGGGATCGCGGTGGAACACCCCGATCCGCAACAGTGCGGCAATAATTGTATCTTCTGTTTTGTGCATCAGTTGCCAAGAGGGATGCGGCGATCACTCTATATCAAAGATGAAGATTTTCGTTTCTCTTATCTCTACGGCGCTTACGTGACGATGAGTAATATTTCGGAGAGCGATATTCAGAGAATCATCAAACAACAGCTTTCGCCGCTGTATGTCTCTGTGCATGCAGCGGATGATGCGTTGCGTACCCGCCTGCTCGGACGGTCTTCCCCGCCTGTTATACCGATACTGGAGCGGTTGGTTCAGGCCGGGATTGTGATTCATACCCAGATTGTTGTCTGCCCCGGGATCAACGACGGGACGTCCCTGGAAGAGACCATTATGGCGCTCTATACTCTTTCTCCGGGTGTTCGTTCTCTGGCGGTGGTTCCGGTCGGCCTCACGGGGCACAGATCACACCTTCCAGAGCTAAGGACGCCAGACCCAAACGAGGCGAATGAAATACTTTCGACCGTGAAACGATGGCAGCAACTGGCGCTATCTGCCACCGGCAGCCGTTTCATTTTTGCCGCCGATGAACTCTATCTCAGAGCGGCGGTCGATTTCCCTCCGGTTGAAGAGTATGAGGACTTGCCGCAGGTAGAGAACGGAATCGGTCAGGTCGCCTTGTTTCGCAGTCAGGCAGAGGAGGCTCTTCTTGAAGCGGATCTGATGCAACGTCCGGTTCAGGTTTCGACGTTCACCGGCGCTTCTTTTTTCCCGGAGTTGCAGCGTTATCTGCAAAATTTATCCGAAAAAACCGCTTGCGCCATCACCCCTTATGAAGTTGAGAACCTGTTTTTTTCCGGGGAGGTAACCGTCGCCGGATTGTTGACCGGTTACGATGTGTTGGAGCAGTTGCGTGGTCAGGAGCTTGGTGAAGCCTTGCTTGTCCCGGATGTTGTCCTCAGGGACGGGGAGGAGCTGTTTTTGGATGATTTGTCACTTGAAGGACTCTCTGAAGCGTTGGGGGTCCCTTGTGTCAAGATTTCGAGCACACCGTGGGGGATTCTCGATGCAGTGGAAGATCTGTCGATTGAAGCAATTTAATGGCTCTTGAAAGGATAACAGGATGATTAGCGACGATTTGATGAACGAGCTGCAGGAATTGATGGAAACCGGGGATTATTCAGCAGTCGTCAAGCGTCTGCGAAAGGTTCAGTCAAAAGGGGAGAGAGACGCAGAGCTGGAGGCTTTTCTCGGTGTCGCTCTGGAAGAGTCCGGAGACCTCGATGGTGCTGTTACGGCTTATCGCAAGGCAATTCAGCTCGATCCTGAAGATATCGATTCACACTATTCCCTGGCTGATATCTTGTTTGAACAGGAGCATCCCGTTGAAGCACTGGTTCTTTACGAAAAGATTATCAAGACTTTTACGGATCAGGCCGAAGCTGAAATCAGTATGGGGTTGGTCTATTTCAGCCAGGATCGGATAGACGAAGCGATTCAGAGTTATAAGCGCGGTCTGAAAATTGATCCTGATTCGGTATTTGGTCTGAATGCCCTTGGCGATGCACAGTTTGCCAAGGGTGATATGCCGATGGCGTTGGAGACCTTCAGACGGGTCATCGAGATTGAACCGGATGATGCACAGGCTTATTTTAATCTGGCGGAAATTTATTACGATATTGACGATCTGAAGACAGCTGAAACTTACTGCCAGGAATCGATCAAGCGAGACCCGGGCTTCGCGTACGCTTACCTGACTCTCGGAAATATCCATCTCGACCGTGACAATGTTCGTGAAGCTTTGCAGGCTTTTCAAGAGTTTTTATCGCTTGAAAACTCACCGGCGGCCAAAGATATCCGGTCTGAGGTGGCTGCGGTTGTTGAAGGTTTGATGGGTGAACTCGGCTCGGAAAATTGAGGTTGATGAAATGATTAGAGGGATGGCGATACTGCTGTTGTTACAGTTTCTCGGTGAGCTGTTTTCGACCTGGATGGCGTTGCCGATCCCCGGGAATGTACTCGGTATGGGGTTGCTGCTGGTTGCGCTGCTTATCGGCTGGGTTAAAGTCGACTGGTTGGAAGAGGCAGCTGATCTGCTTCTGTCAAATATGGCGCTCTTTTTTGTGCCGGCCGGAGTCGGCGTCATGGTCTATGCCGACCTGATCAGCCGTGAATGGTTGCCGATCAGTGTCGGGCTTGTTCTTAGTACTTTTTGTGTCATCGCCGTGACCGGATGGGTTGAACAGTCGTTGTCGCGCCGGGGAGAGTAGTATGTTTGCAACATTAACGAACCACCCTTTGTTTGGCATTGGACTGACCCTCCTTTTTTTTGCGCTGGCGCAGAGTGCTTATCTGAAGAGCCGCAGGAACCCTTTACTGACTCCGGTTGCCGTTGCAATTGTCGCCATTATCGCTGCTTTGAAGTTGAGCGATATTCCTTTTACGGCGTATCAAAACGGTGGTCGTTATATCCTCTTTCTTCTCGGCCCATCAGTTGTCGCTCTCGCTGTACCTCTCTACCGTCGGCGCAAAGAGATCTATGCGAAACGGGGGCCGATTATGGCTGGTGTTGCAGCAGGTGCCCTGATGTCGATTGTTTCAGCAAGTGGGTTAACCTGGTTGCTCGGGGGGAGTCGAGACGTTGTCTTGTCGATGGCACCCAAATCGGTTACGACCCCGATCGCCATAGCTCTGGTTGAAAAAATTGGTGGAATTCCCGAACTAACGGCGGCTATTGTTGTTCTGACCGGTTGTCTCGGCGCAATCTGTGGCCCGGAATTTTGCCGGTTAATCGGGATTACATCATCGTCGGCGACCGGTCTGGCCGTTGGGACAGCTGCACATGGGATTGGGACAGCACGAATGCTAGAAGTCGATCCGCTCGCCGGTGCTGTCGCCGGGTTGGCTATCGGTCTGAATGGATTGATGACGGCAAGTCTGTTGCCGGTGCTGTTTATCCTGTTTGGTTGAGTCGACACGTACCGACGACGGACGCAGTGATAGCAATAAAAAAGGCAGGCGCCACGGGGCGCCTGCCTTTTTAGATGAATCTTGACCGGTAAAAATCACCGACCAGAGGCACGTTTCGATGCCTTGAGCGGATTGACTTTTGCTTCGACACTGTCGATCTTGATCTTCTGGTGGGTTGCAAAGTTGCAAAGACCGCCAGCCCACTTCACCTCAGGCGCCGGGTAAGAAGTACAGACAGGGCCGATTTCGCTCTCGACAATGCGTTCGCAGCCTACGCAGGCTTCGACGACATTGTGACAACTGTTGCCTTTAAAGACGCAACCACTTTTAGCCCAGAAGGTACACTCGGTACCGGGTTGAATAGTTTGACACTGCATGGGATTACCTCCTCGTACGTTTCTCTTTACTTCGTTTTCAGGAATTCAGCATCTTGTCTGATATCGACTCGGTCTGTCAATACTTATTTTGAAAATTGCGCCAGTTAATTTAAAAATTGAATTGACTTGACCTGTTTTCTGCGGCCGGTTAGCATTCCAAAAAAAAGGAGGTTGTGAGATGTTGGATAAATTGTGGGATGATCGTTGTCGACGGTGCGGTCGTTGTTGTTATGAAAAAATTGAACACAACGGTCAGGTCTACTATACGGACGTTGCGTGTCTGTATCTCGATCTTGAAACAACCCGGTGCAAAATCTATTCTGAGCGGCACCTGCTCCAACCGCAGTGCCTCCCGTTAACAGCAGATATGTTGCATCGGGGGATTCTCCCCGGAGATTGCCCTTATGTCTCTGAAATCGATAATTACAACGCCCCTGAGCTGTTCGTGGAAGAGGTGTAACGCGTATCATGTTTTCAGCATTTGTTATTTTTGTTACCGGGTTTCTGGCCCGTTCTGCTGTACGTTGAGACGGTTCAATCTCAATCCCACCCCGCACTCTCCTGGGTATCCCCGGTTTGAAGAGCTCCCAGACTTTGTAACTGTTGTCTGGCGGTGCTGACGGCAATCAGTGAAGGTTTATGGTTCGGCAAAAACCGGTCGATATCAGTCCAGATATTGATCGCATTCGATAAATCTCCAGAGCGATAGGCGATCAAGCCGTTTTTCATCACTTTATCGGCGCACTGCTGAATATTGTTGTCAATCTCGTCCGGAGATAAGGCGATTGTCGATTGCAACTGCTGGCGGTTCGGGTAGATCTGCTTTGCCAACATGAAAAGTCTTCCCGCTTTTTCCGGCTGGTCAGATTTGTTTGCCCGTTTAGCTGCAATCAGCAGACGGTTTATAACGGTTATATAAAGATCTTGCAGTCTTAACTCTGCTCCGGTTGTATGATGCAGATCGGCAAGACATTTTTGTGCCTTTTCCAGATTGTCGTCAGCAAGTGACCTTTCAACCTGTTCTCTCCCCTTTAATGTTTTCTGTTCGATTGGCAGGCTTTTCAAGTGGGAAGAGGCGCTTCCTGTGGTGTTCAATAACGGCAAAGTCGCCGGATTGCCGCAACCAGAAATAACCAGAGTGACCAGCAGTAAACATTTTCTGATATCTACGATGCGCATAAAATCCCTGTTTTCTGGTTTGTTTCTGACACCTCTTCAGGGAGTGTATCCAATATATCCAATATATCAAGAAACGGTTCGATCAGGTGAGGGTTAAACTGGCTTCCGGCACAGAGCCGGATTTCATCAACCGCCTCTTTTTGGCTCAGCCCTTTTCGGTAGGGTCTGGAGCTGGTCATTGCATCGTAGGTGTCGGCGAGCGCGACGATCTGGGCAAGAAGGGGGATGGCATCGCCGCTCAATCGGTCCGGGTAGCCGGTGCCGTCGTAACGCTCGTGATGATGTTTGACGGTCGGAATATATTTATGCAGAGATGGGGCGAGCTCGAGAATTTTCGAGCCGAGGAGTGGGTGTCTGCTGATCTGATCCTGTTCGTTCTGATCGAGGGCCTCTTTTTTGTACAGGATGGCATCCGGTATATAGATTTTGCCGATATCATGGAGGAGACAGGCGAGATTGAGCTCGTGCATCGTCCCCCGATCGAGTTCGAGTTTTTCACCGAGAGCGAGGGCGACCCGGGCGACGCGAGCCGAATGACCATAGGTGTAATTGTCGCGTGCATCGAGGGCGGCCGCAAGAATCCGGATCATGTCGCTGTAGGACGATTCGAGTTCGGCGGCATAATCACGCAGACTCTCATTCTGGTATTGAATCGTGCGCGCCATCTGGTTGAAATTCTGTGTCAGTCTGCCAAGTTCATCATCGGTTCGGATCGGAACATCGGCAAAGTGCTCACCCCTGTGAAGTTTTGCAACCGCTTCCGTCAGACGGTCGATCGGGCGGGTCATGATAAAGGAGAGAAACACGGCTCCGAACAGGCCAACGGCCGTAGCCGCTGTTGCGATCATAATAATCTCACGGTGCGCAGTTGCTCTGGCGGTCACAAGCTCCTGAGTGCTGATTCCAAGGACGACGTTCCCGACGTGTTTCTGGGCAAAAAATATCGATCGGCGAAATTCGATTGATTCGTTCTCACCCTGCACGATCTTTGTAACTTTTAACTCTGGTTGTGTGGTCAGCAGAAGGCCCGGCAGTTCTGATAACTTGCTCCCGACTCGGTCGAGATTATCGTGTGCAATGATCGTCTGCTCCAGATCGAGTATTGCGATGTAGTTAATTTCTGCTTGAGCCTGTTTGAGCTGCGCCGTGATGTTGTCGAGCGCAAGATGATCTTTCATCAGAAGGCTGTATCCAGCCGGAGTTGCGGCGGCCTGGGTAATGGCGTTGCCACGTTGAATCAGGGAGTGAAGCAGGGACTGATCCATGATCTGCATCATAATCAGGGCAACGCTGAAAGTTGTGCCGGCAATCAGAATCAGAATGAAAAGGGTGAGTTTAAACCGGATCCCTTTGTAATATTTGTCTGCAGAGTCTCTATTTTTACTGAACAGGTGGAGTAATTCGGGGGGGAGAAAATTCAGCGTTTTTTGCAGTAGAGTTTGCATGTTTCCCCATACGGCCAAGATCACACGGTGAGTTAGCGGAACAACTTCTTGGGGATTATACGAACGAAACATTTTATGGAATGTAGCGCAGAATTAACACTTTATGCAACAAATTTTCTCGGGTAAGCAAGAGCAGCAGGTGCAGTCGACTGGAGGGGGATTCGCCGGTTTTTTTACTGGCCGCAAAACACCTTGCGTGTTGTTTCTGGCACAATTTAAATTATCGAGATCGAAATGCGGCCGTTTTTATGAGTCGTGATCGCTGAAGACCTCGGCACTGAATATGTAGATATCGGTCTCTTCTGCTTCCCAGGAATCGGTCGGGAGTCCGGCTTTAAGGCAGGTCTGTTTCAGGAAGGTTTCACGATCCCAATTGTGCTCTGTTGCAACCTGTGGTAATAAAACTCCCCGGTAATACCCTTTCTCCAGGTAGATTCCGTGTCTGCCGACCTCAATGTCTTCAATCTCCTCAATTTTTTCCAGAGGGGAAAGAACGGAGATGTCGATGGAGATATTTTCGAGTTCATCTGCTTGCAAAGGGTAAAAACGGGGGTCTTTGCATGCTGATGCGGCAGCCATCGTTGCAACTTCCTTGAACAACGGGAGATCCGATTGAAAATTGCCGATACAACCGCGCAGTTCGCTATTTTGTTTGATCGTAACAAAACAGCCGTTGCGCATATTCAGAGCGCTCTCTTCTTTAGGCTCCGGGGCGATATCCTCCTTATGAACGGCAGCTGTAATCGCCTTACGGGCGATTTCGAGAAGAATCTGCTTTTCTTTGCTATTCAGCATCTGTTGGCACGGCCTCCAAAATAAGAGTTTCATCTGTTATTTCGTAACGATAAAAATTGTTCTCATGCTATGCGTTTTGCTATTTTTTTGCAAGTAGCCATTGCTGGTTTCAGCCTGATTTGCTGTGCCGACAGATTATATCTGAATCCGCTCTTGTTAGTCGCGACAGAACGATTTAGTATCACAGAATTACAATAAGATAGAGGGTCTATATGAAAACAGCCTGTAAAAAGTTATTTTCTGTTTCGATTATTGCGCTGACCATAACCATCCTTACGCAAGGTTGTGCTGTTATCCGTCCGGACATTGATCTTAAGACGATCACGCCGGCCGATGAAGAGACCTATGCAAAAGCGGTCAATCCATTTGTTTTACAGCGGCTCGGAGCAAAGATTCCTGATGAAGAGATTCAGACGGCTCTCTCTTCTGTGGCGGCCAGACTGCAAACCGGCAAGCAAAAGCCTGTTTTTTTTGTCGTCAACGATCCGGTCCCGGCGGCTTTCGCCTTGCCGGGGGGGGGAATTGTTGTGACACGCGGTCTGCTGTTTCATGTTGAGAGCGAAGTCGAGCTGCTCGTTCTTTTGGCACACCTGCTTGGGCATGATGCGTCCCGGGACGCCATCCTGCTTGCTGCACGCACCAGCACGCAGCAGAAAATGCTTCTGCCGCTTTCTGATTATGATGCGGCCGCCGTCTCTTCGAAGTTTCTTACTGAGCCGTTCAGCAATACGCAGGAGATCGCTGCGGATCGATATGCTGCGGAGCTTTTCGCCTCCGCCGGTCACGATCCGACCCTCTATTTGAGTCTGCTGCCGAAAATCTATGCCCGTCTTGAGGCGCTTCCCGATTTTCAGCCGCAGAGCATGACGAAACAGCACCCGTTATCGACCAAACGACTTAAAGCGGCAGAGGACTCAGTTGCGGCGCTCTCTTCGTCCCCGGCTGATCCGGTTAAAATAAACTCTTTCTCGTTTGAACATCTGAGTTCGGTTCTGCTCGCAACCCGACCGGGATACGTCATGTACCAGGAGGCGCTCCAACTCGAGAAAAAGGGGGTTACAGATCAGGCGATCGGCATGTATCTTAAGGCTGCGACCACGGCGCCTGATCAGGCTCTTCTTTTGACCGGCCTTGGTTTGGCTTATATGCGTCAGGATGCTTTCGTTGCTGCTCGCCAGCACTTGACCCGTGCTATGCGACTAGATAGCACTTATTATCATGCGCGGCTCGGACTCGGTTATCTCTATCTGCAGGAAAAAAAGTTCAATGAGGCAGAAGAACATTTAATTCGCAGTCAGACCCTTTTGCCGACGTCGTTGGGGGGGTACCTTCTGGCGCGTTATTACGATGATATCGGCGATACCAAGACCGCTCTTTCCCTTTACCGTGAAGTTGTTCATTATTTTAAAGAGAGTCAGATGGGGAAACTGGCCGCTAAACGGATTCTGGAGTTAGCGCATGAACTGGAATGATCATTTGCAGCCGGATGAAACCATCGTCTGGCAAGGGAAGCCTGCGCCACGCTGTTACACTTTTCGGAACTGGCCCCATTCACTGTTTGGACTGGTGTTGCTGGTTCCCTGTTCGGTCTGGCTTTATGTCGGAATCAGTGTTGAACCGGTTGATCAGCTGGCATTATACAGCTGGATCCCTCTCCCTTTTCTTCTGGCGGGTCTCTACCTCTCGATCGGACATCTGATCGTTGCTCGTCTGGAGTGGGAATCGATCTATTACGCCATCACAGATCGCCGTCTGCTGCTGCAGTCCGGGGTGTTCAAAAAGAGTGTTTTGACGCTGGCGCTTCGCGACATTACCTGGTTCCGGCTGAATTTTTTTTCCAAAACACTCGGTTCGGTGTCGCTTCGCGCAACAGGGCATGACGCAAAAGTCGTGCTTGCATGTATCGAACACCCCCGGCAGATGATCGATCTGCTGGAGGCGGCAATGGTACAAAGTGGGAGTGATGTCGAAGGGGTCTCTTCTGTCAGCTCAGGAGCGTTGTGATTGACAACCGGTCGACCCGGCATTACCATCAGTCAGTTAATCAATTTGAAGGAGTTTAAATTAAAATATTCATGACGAAACTTTTTTTATGGAGACATTCGGTTGTCAGATGAATGTTGTCGATTCGGAACGGATTGCCGATATGCTGACACAGATCGGTTATCTGCCGACAGCTGATGCCGAGCAGGCTGATCTGGTCCTGCTCAATACCTGTTCCATCCGCGATAAGGCAGAACGCAAAGTCTACGGTCATCTCGGCAGTTTCAAGCCGCTCAAAGAAAAAAAACGGGATCTGATCGTCTGTGTCGGCGGTTGTGTCGCACAGCAGGAGGGGGAGCGTCTGCTCGAAAAGGTACCTCATCTCGATATTGTTTTCGGTACGCACAACCTGCACAAGCTCCCTGAAATGGTTCGTCTCGTCGAGCAGAAGAAGGGGCGATTTCAAGAGACGCAATTTCTGGATCAGGAGACCCGTCTGCAGCTCTTTCCGCAGCGGCGGGACAGCGATGCGATCACCCGGTTTGTGACGATTATGCAGGGGTGTGACAACTTCTGCTCTTACTGTATCGTTCCACATGTCCGGGGGCGGGAAATCAGCCGCCCCAGCAGGGAGATCGTGCAGGAAGTCATTGAACTGGCCGCCGAAGGTGTGCGTGAAATCACCCTGATCGGTCAGAATGTCAATTCTTACGGAAATCGCGTCGAGGGGGAAATAAGTTTTGCACAACTGCTCGAATTGGTGGCGAATATCGAAGGGATAGAACGGATCCGTTTTACAACCTCGCATCCTAAAGATATCTCGGATGAATTGATCGCTTGTTTTGGCCGGATCGAAAAGATCTGCCATCATATCCATCTGCCGGTTCAGAGCGGATCGGACAGGATCCTTCAGCAGATGAATCGCGGTTACACCCGTCCCCTTTATCTCGATCGGGTCGCAAAACTCAGAGCCGTCTGCCCGGACATTCGTATTACGACCGATATTATTGTCGGGTTTCCCGGTGAGACCGAAGACGATTTTATCGAGACTCTTTCACTGGTTGAAGCGGTCGGTTATGCGGATGCTTTCACGTTTCTTTATTCTGCCCGTCCCGGCACATCGGCCGCGGATTTAAAAGATGATCTTTCGGCAGAGGTGAAGCAACGCAGATTTGACCGGCTCTTGGCGTTACAGCAGGAGAACAGTCGGCAAATCTGGGCTCAGGATGTCGGTTCTGTTCTATCTGTTCTGGTCGAGGGGGAGAGCCGGCAAGGTTCGGGCCAGCTTTACGGACGGACAACATGGAACCGGGTCGTGAACTTCACCGGTGACGACAACCTGATCGGGCAAACAGTTTCGGTCAAAATCATCAAAAACAATCGCAATACGCAACTGGGTGAACGGGTCAGCAAAAAAGACTGAATCACTGTAACGAAGGGAGTTCCCATGGCCAAGGGGCGTATCCTTGCCATCGATGATAAACCGTTTTATCAGCGGTTTTATAAAAACCTCTTTGCGGATGATGGTTATTTCATCGCTGTTGTCGACTCTGTTGAAGCGGGACTTCAGGCGATGAATCGCGAAGCGTTTGATCTGGTTATTGCCGATCTGGCTCTGGGTGAACTCAGGGGGCTCGAACTGGTCGTTGCGCTTCAGCAGTTTGCTCCCCAACAGGAAATCCTGATTGTTACCGGGCACCAGGATGTCACCCTGGCGGTACAGGCCCTCAAAATCGGTGTTGTCGATTATCTGCTCAAGCCGATCAATCCTGAAGAACTTCTGATGCAGGTTGACCGGATCCTGCTCCGTCAATCCGTCGGTCGTGAACATCGGCAAATTCTGGATGAGAATATTGAATATTATTTCGTGATGTCGCGCTACGATCGCTGTCTCGACCTGCTGAAAGTTGATGACCTCGATCGTCTGGGCGATTTGATTCTCGATACCATGATGGAACTCCTTGCGGCCGAGGGGGGGATCCTCTGGCTGGCGAGTTCAACCGGCGATGAATTCACCTATCGAACCCGGCGGGGTCTGACCCGTCTGAAAGATGACGAAGAGACGGTGTCGGTGGGTGAATCGGAACAGCGGTTGGTGCGCGGGGGACGGGCCGTTCTGCTGCAAAAAGGGCGTTATCTCTATCTGCCGCTGCAGCATGAAAATCGTCCTCTGGCGATGGTTCGGATGGAACTGCCGACCGGACGGGCTGTTTTTACCCCCCGGGATCAAAAGGTCGCTGATCTGATCTCTGTTTTTGCTGCCGCAGCTCTTCGCTATGTTCTGCAGATCCGTGAGTTGCAGCGGGGCTCATTACGTGTGGAGCAGAAAGAAGCCTACAATATGGCTTTTTTCACCGATCATGCCGCCAAAGAGCTCTACAAGGCACGCCGTTACAACCGCCGCTTGTCGTTTTTGCAGTTGACGATCGATAATTTTGTCGAACTTAAAAGCAAATTTCTCGATCGGGAAATCGAGGAGGGGCAGCAGCGGTTGCTGGCCGCCGTTAATGAAGTTCTGCGTGATGCCGATATTATGGCGCTGTACAAAGACAATATCTATCATATCCTGTTACCGGAGACCGACTATTGGGGGTCGCTGATCACCCAGAAACGGTTGCGCAAGGCGATTGACGGGCAGTTGAAACTGAGCAATATGCATAGGGATATGCCAATTGAAGTTTATATGCGTTCCGCATCGTTTCCGGCCGATGGGCCGTCGCTCGAAGCGTTGCAACGGGTCACCACGGCCCGATTGGAACGGCTTAAATCCGGACTCTTTTATCGCAGCAGGCTCCAGAAAATGGATTTCTGGACAATCATCAAAACATTACTCGGCCCGAAGGGGGAGACTTTTGTCACGGCCGATCAGGAAAAGTTTCGTCAGACCATGGCCCGCTACGAAGCGCCAGGGAAGAGCCGCTATGTCACATTGCCGGCGTCTCGCCTGATAGAAACCCTCAAAGCACTTTGCCACGAAGTGACGGAGCCGGGGCGATCGCACGGCGTTCTGTTTTATGGCTGTGCCGATTTTGAAGAGGTTCGCCAGGGGCTCCCCAATCTTTTTGATCTGGAACAGTCGGGGACCTCACTTTTTCTTCTGGGTGGAAGTCAACGGGTCAGTTGGGACATGCAGAAGGTTTTTCCGATTTTTGTCGATGATGACCGGTTTCAGAAGACAACCTTTCTGTTGTACCTGAATGAGGATTACGCCTACGCACTCTTTACAGAGACGACAACCGAAGGTCTGCGCGGTTTCCATACGTCTGACTTTTATTTTGTCGAGAATATGATCGCCAATCTTCAGAATCTGTATAAATTAAGGTTGCAGATATGACACGCGCTCTAATTGGAAAATCGATTCTTTTGATCAGTGGCGGTCATCTGTTCAATGATCTTGCAAAGCTGTTACGGCAAAGTGAATTCATCGTTGCACACGGTGATGATGGTGCCAAAGCCCTTGATCTCGCTCTGGAGAATACGCCGGATCTGATCATCCTCGATACGGCTGTACCGGTACTCGGCTCGAAGCAGTTGGTGCAGATTCTGCGTAACAACCAGCATACGGTCGACGTGATGATATTTTTTGTCGGTCATGAAGGGGAGGATTTACCCGGCTTTCGCGAGTCGCTCGATCGCTTTATTCCCAAACCGTTTAATATCGAGCAGCTGCTGGTTGAAATCAGATCGCTCTTTTCAAAAAAACAGCGCAAAGTTGAGCTCGGCAAAGCCAAAAAAGAGGTCGAAGGGGATCTTCAGCAGATCAGCTTGTCAGATCTGTTGCAGGTATTTGCCATGAATAAGAAAGAGGGGGTTCTCGCCCTCACTTCGAATCGAAAAAATGGTTATATTTTCGTATCGCGCGGGGATGTTGTCAACGCCCGTATTGGTCAGATCGAAGGGATTAAGGCCTTTTATCGCCTGCTGTTGTGGGATCAGGGGAAGTTCCGGTTTACTCCGGGTCAACCCCAGACGGAAACCAGGATTCATCTGTCGACCGATCAGCTCCTTCTGGAGGGGATGCGTCAGAATGATGAGATGCGCTCACAGATGTCAACCTTTCCGGCTGCCGATACCCTGATCGATCTGGCGGTCTCTTTAGATCAATTACCCGAGGGGCTTCGGCCTGCAACGCTTGAAATTCTTCACTCCCTCTCCACCCGCTCCCGGGTTGCTGATCTTGTTGAAAATTCACCCTTGTCTGATTATGAAGTTCTGCAGATTCTGCGGACTCTGATTGAAAAGAGTTTTGTCCGGGAGAAAAAGATTGTTCCCGGTGCATTGACGGCAGTTATCGCCCTGCTGCAAGCCGATGAAATCCACGCGATAAAGGGGGCTCTTTGTGAGACCGAGATGGTCAGAGAGCAGGTGGCTGCCAAATTGATTCTCCTTGCCAACTCCGATCGTGAAGTCGGGATGTTTCTTCACGCTCTGCAGGGGATAGAAGAGTTCGAGCCGGAGAGTGATTTTCTGCGTGGAGCGGGGGAGTTGACATTAGGGGACGTCGGTCGTCTGAAGATTGGCGATAACTTTCAATTGCGGATCTTTGTCTTACCGGCGACAGATGAATCGGCACCACTCTGGCGCCCGTTCTGTCATCATCTGTTTGGTGTTTTATCGCTGGCCGATGATGATCAGCTGGTGGAAGCTGAAACCTATTTTCTCGAATCGATGCACGCACCCGTAGCTAAAAATCGTGATGCAAAGCAGTTCTCGGGTATTCTGCCGTTGCGGCGCAGTGACCGTCAGGGGTTGTGTCGCCTCTTACGTTTCTTTGCTTCTCATTTTACGGGCGGCGCTACCGTTTAGAATTTAACAGAGTCAGGAGGAGATATGATCGATCTGCATACACATACACTGTTCAGTGACGGAGAACTGATTCCATCCGAATTGGCTCGTCGGGCTGCGGTCAAGGGATACACCGCTATGGCGATGACCGATCATGGCGATCTTTCCAATATGGATCTGATTATTCCACGCCTGGTCAGAGTTGCCGAATCTTTGTCCAGAGAATGGGGGATCCGGGTGATCCCGGGGATTGAAGTGACGCATGTCCCGCCAGCGAATTACGACGAGGCGGTCAGCGAGGCGCGGCGTCTCGGTGCACTGATCGTCATTGCACATGGTGAAACGATCGTTGAACCGGTGGCCGAGGGGACCAACCGGGCAGCAATCAACGCCCGGGTTGATATTCTCGCTCACCCTGGTCTGATCTCTGAAGAAGATACTATTCTAGCAGCCAAAATGGGTGTCTTGCTCGAATTGACCAGTCGCAAAGGGCACAGCCTGACCAATGGCCATGTCGCCTCCATGGCAAAAAAACATGGAGCAGAGCTGGTGATTAACAATGATGCCCATGCCCCTTCAGACCTGATATCGTTCGAACAAGCTGTAAAAATAGTTCGCGGAGCAGGTCTTTCAAGTTCAGAATTTGAACGGGCCCAGGCGAACGCCGCCGCTTTGATTGAAAAAGTTCTTGCTAAAAACGGGTAAACAGATTGATCCGCAAAAGTCTATTTAGATTTTTAAACGAGCAACGACTCATTGACACAAACAGAGGGATTCATGGAAGAAAAAGCGTTTCATTTTTTAAAGGAATTGATTGAGGCACCGAGTCCATCCGGGTTTGAACAGCCCGCGCAGAGGGTTTTACGCAAACATTTGGCGGGTGTCGTCGATTTTCAATCGACTGATGTGATGGGTAACCTGATTTCCCGTATCGATGCGAATCGTTCCGATGCCCCGCGCGTTATGTTGGCCGGTCACTGCGATGAGATCGGTTTTATGGTTCAGTATATTGATGATCAGGGGTTTATCTCTTTTACACCAATTGGCGGCGTCGATGCTCATCTGGTGCCCGGACAGCGGGTCACAATCCATTCTGTCGCCGGACCGGTTCGGGGTGTCGTCGGCAAGAAACCGATTCATCTGATTGAGGCAAAAGAGCGGGAGACGGTGGTCGGCTTTAAGGATCAATACATTGATATCGGGGTGAAGGACAAAGCGGGCGCTGAAAAGCTGGTTGCGATCGGCGACCCGATGACTTTTGCTGCCGGTCTGGAACGTCTGCAGGGTGATATCGTCGTCTCTCGTGCTTTTGACGACAAAATGGGGGCGTGGGTTGTTGCTCGTGTCTTGCAGGAGGTCCGCCGCGCCGGAGTACCGCCGGTTGAACTGTATGGAGTTTCCACCGTACAGGAAGAGGTCGGTTTGCGCGGTGCGACAACCAGTACTTACGGGGTCAATCCGGACGTCGGGATCGCGATCGATGTCGGTTTTGCCACAGATTGCCCGGGGCACGACAAACGGCAGCATGGTGACACCAAAGTGGGCGCCGGTCCGATCCTGGCGCGGGGAGCAAACATCAATCCGGTGCTGTTTGAACTGTTGGTCGAAACCGCGAAAGAGGAGTCGATCCCTTATCAGGTTAACGGCGCGGCCAGAGCGACCGGAACCGATGCCAACGTGATGCAGCTGACTCGCAGCGGCGTCGCGACAGCACTGGTGAGTGTCCCGCTGCGATACATGCATTCACCGGGGGAGGTTCTCTCTCTGGCCGATCTGCAGGCGACGGTGAAATTACTTGCTGCGGTTATCCATCGCATCACCGACAGAAAAATGTTTATTCCAGGCTAGTACGCTGTAACCTATAATCTATCGCATCTTGCTAGTTCATTGTCGCGCCAACTACGTTATGACCAACGCTGATTAGCTACGGCTAGGCAGCCTTGGTCATGTCTTGTTGGCACACCAAACTCCTGCGCAATATTACGACATTTTATTGGATACAGGGTACTATTACTGGCCCTGTTTTTTAAAAGGCTCCCATGCGGGGGCCTTTTTTTTTCGAAAACGTGCAGAACAAAGACAAAATCTGTTTTGATACAGACTTTGATAAAAAATATAGATTGAAGATAAAGGTTGTATGATTTGTGTTATCCATGCTAAAACCATAAGTGTAAATATTTACCACATTATGGAGGCAAGTTATGAACTGTCCAATTTGCAGCGAAAAGAAGAGTGTTGAGATCGATATGCATTGCGACGGATTTGCCGAAGCCCTTGAAGAGTGCGGACATTGCGGTTCTGTCTGGACATACCGAGGGACGACGACAACTGTCCTGCATGGCCCCGTAGAAGGGCTATATCAAATTCCGGCTAACTTCTAAAGTTAACCTTATAATTTTTTATCTCCTAAACCATGCCTTTTCAGGCATGGTTTTTTTTATGTTTGTGAATCAAGCTGAATAAATATCGGGAATTAACTTGACGTCTCTGCTCCTGCTCTTGTAGTTTGTCTGATTATATTTTTTACTTTTTCTTATGCGAAATTCGTCCCGTTAAATCTCTTTTTTTAACAAGTTCACCCCCGAAGGAGTTGCGCATGTCGGACCCTAAGATTCGTCTAGGACTCACCTTTGATGATGTTTTACTTCTCCCCGCCCATTCCACGATTCTCCCTAAAGATGCCGATCTTTCCACACAGTTGACAACCGGGATCCGTTTGAAAATTCCGCTGTTATCGGCGGCTATGGATACGGTGACAGAAGCGCGTACGGCGATCTGCATGGCGCGTGAAGGGGGACTCGGCTTTGTGCATAAAAACCTGTCACCTCAGGAGCAGGCGTTGATTGTCGATCAGGTCAAAAAGTCGGAGAGCGGCATGATTGTCGACCCGATCACAATGGATCCTGATCAGAAGATTTTTGAGGCCCTTGAGGTGATGCAGAAATATCGGATCTCCGGTATTCCAATTACCAAAAAAGGGAAGCTGGTCGGCATCCTGACCAATCGTGACTTGCGGTTTGAAACCAATTTTAAACAGCCGATTTCAGCGGTGATGACCAAGGAAAATCTGGTTACAGTCAAGCCGGGAACCACACTGGAAGAAGCGAAATATCATCTGCACAAGCACCGGATTGAAAAACTTCTGGTGGTTGATGCCGACTACAAGCTGACCGGTCTGATCACGATCAAGGATATTGAAAAAGTCCGTAAGTATCCGAATGCCTGCAAGGATGACTTTGGTCGCTTGCGGGTCGGGGCGGCCGTCGGGGTCGGGGTTGATCGCGACGAGCGGATGGAAGCGCTCATTCAGGCCGGGGTCGATGTTGTTGTCATTGATACGGCGCACGGTCATTCTCAGGGGGTTATCGATTCGGTTGCGGCCATCCGCAAAAAATATCCCGATATGCAACTGATTGCCGGAAATATCGCCACGGCAGCAGCAGCCCAGGCGTTGATTGATGCCGGTGTTAACGGCGTCAAGGTCGGTATCGGGCCCGGTTCGATCTGTACCACGCGCGTGGTCGCGGGTGTCGGTGTGCCACAGATTACAGCTATTATGGATGTGGCAACCGTGACCAAAAAGGCGAAGATCCCGTTAATTGCGGATGGTGGAATTAAATATTCAGGCGAACTTCCGAAGGCGATCGCCGCCGGTGCCGATGTTATCATGATCGGTTCGCTGTTTGCCGGTACAGAAGAATCGCCCGGTGAAACAATTCTCTACCAAGGGCGCTCCTATAAAACCTATCGCGGCATGGGGAGCCTCGGCGCGATGAGGCAGGGGAGCAAGGATCGGTATTTCCAGGCAGATGTCGAATCCGACGTTAAGCTGGTCCCGGAGGGGATCGAAGGTCGGGTCCCCTATCGTGGCCCCCTGTCAGACAATATTCATCAGCTGCTCGGCGGTCTGCGGGCCGGTATGGGGTACACCGGTTGTGCTAATATTGCTGAATTACAGACCAAGGCCGAATTTATGCGGATCACCAATGCCGGTCTGCGCGAATCACATGTCCATGACGTCGCGATCACCCATGAAGCGCCAAACTATCGGGTTGAGCGGGAATAAGTAATGGCCGACATTCATAGCGAAAGAATTCTGATTCTCGACTTCGGTTCCCAGTACACCCAACTGATTGCGCGTCGGGTGCGCGAAGCACATGTCTATTGCGAACTTCATCCGTTTGATATGGAGTTGGAAGCAATCAGGGCGTTTAATGCTTCAGGTATTATCCTCTCCGGCGGCCCGACTTCGGTTTATGAGCAGGGTGCGCCGTCGATCGAAGAGGCGGTGTTTGAACTCGGTCTGCCGGTGCTCGGTATCTGCTACGGTATGCAGCTTATGAGCCGCCATTTTGGTGGCGAAGTGGTTCCGGCCGGCAAGCGCGAATTCGGTCATGCCGATCTGGTCGCCCTCGGCGCTCCTGGTCCACTCTTTGACGGTTTTTTTACTGATCGAAAAAGTCCGGTCTGGATGAGTCATGGTGATCATGTGGCAAGAGTCCCCAGCGGTTTCGACGTTGTGGCTGCAACCGATAATGCGCCGGTCTGTGCTATCCAGAATGTCGAGCGCAACCTCTACGGTGTACAGTTTCACCCTGAAGTCAATCATACGCCGCGCGGAGAATTGCTGATCGATACCTTCGTGCGCAAAATTTGCGGTTGCAGTGGTTTATGGACGCCGGGGCAGATTGTCGAAGATGCCATCGCCCGCATCCGGGAGCAGGTCGGTGCAGAAGAGGTGATTCTCGGCCTCTCGGGCGGGGTCGATTCGTCGGTTGCGGCCGCTCTGATTCACCGCGCTATCGGCGACCAGTTAACCTGCGTCTTTGTCGATAACGGTCTGCTCCGTCTCGGCGAAGGCGATCAGGTGATGGCGACGTTCGCTGAAAATCTCGGGGTCAAGGTGATCCGGGTCGACGCCGAGGAACGTTTTCTGGGGAAGCTGGCCGGGGAGACCGATCCGGAGAAAAAACGCAAGATTATCGGCAACCTGTTCGTCGATATTTTTGAAGAAGAGTCAAAGCATCTGGCGAATGCCCAGTGGCTGGCTCAGGGGACAATCTACCCGGATGTGATCGAATCGGCCGGCGCCAAAACCGGCAAGGCGCAGAATATCAAGAGTCATCACAATGTCGGGGGGCTCCCCGACTACATGACCCTCAAGCTGCTTGAACCGCTGCGTGAAATGTTCAAGGATGAAGTTCGCGCCGTTGGCGAGGAGCTCGGTCTGCCGCATCGCATGGTCTGGCGTCACCCGTTTCCAGGGCCCGGTCTGGGCGTACGGATTCTCGGTGAGGTCAAAAAGGAGTACTGCGATATCCTGCGTCCGGCCGATGCGATCTACATCGAGGAGCTCTACTCCAGCGGCCACTACGACAAGATCAGTCAGGCGTTCGCAGTCTTTCTGCCGGTCAAGAGCGTCGGCGTGATGGGGGACGGGCGGACCTATGAGTACGTCGTGGCTCTGCGGGCCGTGGAGACCAAAGACTTCATGACCGCCGGTTGGTACCCGATGCCGTACGAAGATCTGGCCCGTATCAGCAGTCGCATCATCAACGAGGTCAAGGGGATCAACCGCGTCACTTACGATATATCGAGCAAACCACCGGCGACGATCGAGTGGGAATAGGGCGGTTACGGGTGACAGCAAAGATCGTACACAAGATCCGGGCATTAGAGTTCAGTCGGGGGGGGAATGTTGAAAAAATTGATGGTGACATTGAGCATGGGGCTGCTCTGTTGTATTGCTGCCCCTCTCTTTGCAGAAGAAGCGTCCGTATCTCTCTGGACCTCTAACGATACCCTGTTGATTCTTGGCGGTCTTGCCGGAGTTGCGGCTTTTTCTCTTTATGACGAGGAGTCGAACTCCCGTTTCAGAGAAAATCAGACCGCGACTGCCGACCATTTTGCCGAGGGGTTCAATCTTCTCGGAGAGCCTCTTGTTGGTCTGGGGATCGGCGGAGCCATCTGGGGATACGGTACCTGGCGCCAGAACCCCGGTCTGGCCCTTGAAGGGCAAGAGGCCGTCGAGTCGGTAATGCTGGCTGAGATGGCTACATGCCTGCTCAAATATTCTGTCGGCCGGGAACGTCCAGGAGTCTCAAAGCAATCTGACGCTTTTTCCCCTTTTTCCTTTGACTCTGATCGCGATTCCCTCCCCTCCGGTCACACCGCGGCCGCATTCGCGCTCGCCTCGGTCCTCTCCCACCACACTTCTCAGCCTCTGGCCCCCTGGGGGTATTACGGGCTCGCCGGACTGGTAGGGATCTCCCGGGTCTATCAGGGCGATCACTGGGTTTCCGACGTCGCCCTCGGCGCATTGATTGGGGAAGTTTCGTCCCGTCTCGTCATACGCCTGCATCAACGGGACGGGAGAGGTTTTTTCGCACTGCGCCCTTGGATCGGGGAGGGGTTTGGTCTGCAGTGGGCCGCCATCTACTAGGGGATTAAAATGGCGCATACGTTAAGCTTTTTATTGACCCTCCAGGGCATGTCTGTTAGTACAACTCATACTTTGTCAAGATATCCTGAATTAAATGTGCCGAGGTTTATGTTTTGATGTTTCAATTTAAATCACTTAAACCGTTGCCAACTTTTCTGGTTTTTCTTCTCCTTGCCGCATTGCCGTCTCCTGGCTACTCCCTTCCCCCAACAGCACCTGTTGCTCTCGACAGTTGGGTCTATCCGGCCCTGAACCGGCTCGCCGCCCTCGGCCTCGTTGAGTCTTCGCTGCAAGGGAATCGCCCCTATTCGCGCCGGGAGGCCGCCCGCCAGGTTAATGAGGCGAGGGGAAAAATAGAGAACGAAAGCCAAAATCGCGCCGTTGTCGAAAGCTTTCGGCGCCTGCGCCGGGAATTTGCCGCCGAACTCAAAATAATCGAAGATGGCACCACCTCGCGCAGTTATTTCAAGCCGCTGCGTTCTCTGGAAGTCGGGTCTATCTACCAGGAAGGGGTGCCGTCGCAAATACCCGACAAGCGATTTGGGGGCGGGGTGAGCCGAATCAGCGCTCAACAATTCTCCCTGAATACAAACAATGACGGTCTCGACTACAGCGAACACTCCAACGTCAGCCTGAGTCTGGAAACCGAGGCACGACTCGGCCCTCTGCTTTTGTACTGGCATCCTTTGCTTTTGGCCGGCGAGGACGAAGGGGAGCTCGAATTGACGACCCTGCAGGGGCTGGCGGTTCTGGGACTCGGTCCTATTGACATTTCTGTCGGTCGGCAGTCTCTCTGGTGGGGGCAGGGGCGGCACGGGTCGCTGGTGCTGACCAATAACGCCCAACCCCTTGACATGGTGCGTATCACCAATCCTGTCCCGGTGCTGTTACCCTGGGTATTCAAGATTCTCGGGCCCATCCGGTTCGATATCTTCTGGAGCCAGCTCGAAGAGGATCGGGTGATTCCCGAGCCTTATCTTGCCGGTCTGCGACTTAACTTTAAACCGATGCCCTGGCTGGAACTCGGTGCTACGCGTACTGTCATGTTCGGCGGCGAAGGGCGTCCCGATGTCGATGCGGAAGATTTTTTCACCATCCTCACCGGGAAAA
>JAGXHN010000031.1 GCA_024636225.1 Desulfuromonadaceae bacterium
ATGCAACGATGACCAGGGATTACAACGAAACTGCCGTCATAGAACTCTTTGAGAAAAATGGATTTACGGTTGTTTACCCGGAACTTTTACCGATTGATGAGCAGATCGATATTTTCAATAATGCACAGTTCATTGCCGGACCATCCGGGGCGGCTTTTTCGAATTTAATTTTTTGTAGCTCGTCATGTAAAGTTCTTATACTGGTTTCAAGTGCCGTCAGTCTGTCTGTTTTTTCAACGATCGCTGATTTTGTTGGTGCCGACCTGATTTATTACTCGGCGAAAGGTGAACGTTATATTTCGAAATCAATCCATGAAAAATTTCATATTGATGTAGATGATTTGGCTCCGGTTGTCACTGATTTTTTCTGTAACCCAGATGTAACGTCGGAGTCCGGTTCACTGTCGAAGGTTTCTGTAACGTGCTAAATTTTATTTCAGAGTGTATTGACTTGCAGCTGGGCAGATTCTGCTTGCATGATCTTTACTTTGATTGGCAAGGAGAAGAGCGGTGACTCGTCGAGTTCTCTGGTGGGGCCGATTTGATCCCGATTATTCACGCAATCGCGTTGTGCGCGAACTTTTACGTCAACTCGATTACGAACTGTCTGATTTCATGCCGCACTGGCCGCTGCGAAGTGATTGGGAGGCCTGGTGGCGTCAACTGCCGCGTCCGGCGTTTGTCTGGGTTCCTTGTTTTCGTCAGCGGGATGTGTTGTCGGCGGCTCGCTGGGCGCGACATCAAAAGGTGCCGTTGGTGTTCGATCCTTTGATTAGTGCTTACGACAAACAGGTTTTTGAACGCAACAAGTTTCGCCCCGATTCCTGGCGAGCCCGGCGTCTGCTGCGTAGGGAACGTCGTCAGATGCAACAGGCTGATCTGCTTATTGCTGACACCGATGCTCACAGTCGTTTTTTTGCAGAGGCCTTCGATATCCCTTCCGAACGTCTGGCAACGGTGCCCGTCGGCGCCGAAGAAGGTCTGTTTTATCCGAGAGATGTGACCTCTCGGGATGCCGGGGCGCCGGTCGAGGTTCTTTTCTACGGAAGTTTTATCGGGTTACAGGGACCTCAAACCATTGTTGATGCTGCCCGCCTCTACCGAGGCCCTGCGGTTGTTTGGCGTCTGGTTGGCGACGGCCCGTTGCTGGTTGAATGTCGTCGACGTGCAGAAGGGTTGACGACGGTGCAATTCGAGCCTTGGAAGCCGTATGCGCAACTGCCGGAAATAATTTGTGCAGCGGATATCGTTTTGGGAATTTTCGGCACCAGCGATAAAGCTGCACGCGTGATCCCGAACAAGGTCTATCAGGCGTTGGCCTGCGGTAAACCCCTGGTGACGCGCTCCAGTCCGGCATATCCTGCGGTGATGCGTGAGAGACCTGCAGGGGTGGAGTGGGTGGAACCAGGTTCTCCTGAATCGCTCTGTGCGGCGGTAGCAAAGTTGGCTGCTGAGCCGACCCGGTTCGCGGAATCGGGTGATTTGGCCCGCCGCAGCTATGAGGAACATTTTTCGATGCAGTCGATTCGTGAACAGTTGCGCACCGCATTGACTCAATTGACGCTTTAGGATGCAACAACGCTTGTCTGTTGTTGCTCTTGTTTCGTTCATTTTTAACTGGCAAGAAGTTACATTGATCTTGCCGTGAATCTTATCAGGTAGTGTACCCATATTATGAAGAAACCAGAGACCAGAAAAATTCGCGTGAAATTTATTTGTACGAACAGTCGTGTCCCTCAATTCGAGAATTTATGGCTCCGGCAGTTTCCCGGACAGATCCCCGAATGGGGAGACTGCCGCTTCATCTTTGATATTGACGCTCGGGAGTATGACTGGCTTGTGGTGTACAGCGATTTGCCACGCAATCCGCCCGGACGAGAACTTCTCGCTTGTTCCCGGGAAAATACCTTGCTGGTGACAACGGAACCCTCTTCGATTAAAGCTTACGGCAGCGATTACACTGCTCAGTATGGCGCGGTGCTTACCAGTCAGGCAGAGTGGGCACTGCCGCACCCCGGCCGGATTTTCTCTCAACCTGCTTTGTTCTGGTATTACGGTTTCAATCGAAACCAGATGATCAGCTATGATCAGATGATCTCTGCGCCGCCTCTGAACAAAACGCGCGATCTTTCCACCGTCTGTTCTTCCAAGCAGCAACGTCATACCCTGCATAAGCGTCGCTATCAATTTACTCAGGAAATTAAAAAACGCGTCCCATCTATGGAAATCTTTGGTCATGGGGTCAGAGCGATGGATGACAAAGCCGAGGCATTGGATCCCTACCGCTATCACCTGTCGATAGAAAATTATATCGGACCACATCACTGGACCGAAAAACTTGCTGATGCATTTCTTGGTGTAACACTCCCTTTTTATTGCGGGTGTCCGAACGCTGCGGAGTATTTTCCTCAGGACAGCTTTATCCCGTTGGATATTGATGACGTAGAGGGGTCGGCGCAAATTATTCGACGTGCCATTCAAGACGGTGAGTATGAGAAACGTTTACCAGCTATCCTTGAAGCACGCCGCCTGGTAATGGAACGCCATAACATTTTTGCAGTCCTGTCGCGCGAAATTGAGGCGCGAGAACTGCTACCGCAGCCACCAGAATCAAATAATGAATATATCTACTCGATTCGTGAGATTCGCAAACTATCCTCGATGATTGCCCTGCGTCACTTATACGAGAAAGTGCGTTTGAAGGTGATCCATTTTAATAATTTTTTTAAATAGCCTGGATTTTGGATACTTTTAACGTCTGACCACAAAAGAATTTTTTTTGATCAGGCGGTGTTGGGGCTGTTTCAATTTCGTCGTTAAAGATCAGAGGAGGAGTGAATCCCTTACGGTAAAAGTTATTGTAGGATATGAGCAATGTTGCTAGGATGTTGCGCTCTGAATTGACGATTAAGCGTGCCAAAAAAGTTGGCATGCCCCACCTTTTTACGGCGTTGAATGCTGTCTAACGAGGATAGGAACTCATGAAAAACAATAAAATTGCACTTATTACCGGAATTACCGGCCAGGATGGCGCCTATCTGGCCGAATTTCTGCTCGCTAAAGGGTATATTGTCCATGGCATAAAACGCCGTTCATCTCTCTTTAATACTGACCGGATCGACCATCTCTATCAAGATCCGCATGTGGAGCACCGCAACTTTGTTCTGCATTACGGCGATCTGACCGATTCGACCAACCTGATCCGCATTATTCAGCAGGTGCAGCCGGATGAAATTTACAATCTGGCGGCGCAGAGTCATGTTGCCGTCTCTTTTGAGACTCCGGAATACACGGCGAACGCCGATGGGGTCGGCACGTTGCGAGTCCTTGAGGCGATCAGAATTCTCGGACTGGAGAAGAAGACCCGCTTTTATCAGGCTTCGACTTCGGAACTCTACGGCAAGGTACAGGAGATTCCGCAGAAAGAGACAACCCCTTTTTATCCCCGCTCCCCCTATGCGGTGGCTAAGCTCTACTCTTACTGGATTACCATCAACTACCGTGAGGCGTATGGGCTGTTTGCCTGCAACGGCATCCTGTTTAATCATGAATCGCCGGTGCGTGGTGAAACTTTTGTGACACGTAAAATTACTCGTGCGATGGCCCGCCTCTCTCTCGGTCTGCAAGAGTCTCTCTACCTTGGTAATCTCGACTCGTTGCGGGATTGGGGGCATGCCAAAGATTATGTTGTCGCCCAATGGCTGATGCTGCAGCAGGAGCAGCCGGACGATTTTGTTATCGCTACCGGCAAGCAGTATTCGGTTCGCGATTTTGTTGTTGCGGCAGCGGCTGAACTCGGCATCACCCTGCGCTGGGAAGGGGAGGGTGTTGATGAGATCGGTATCGTTGTTTCAGTTGATCGTGCTGATTCGCCGCTCAAGGCCGGTCAGACTATCGTCAAGGTCGATCCTCGCTATTTTCGCCCGACTGAAGTCGAAACCTTGCTCGGAGATCCGACCAAGGCGAAAACGGTTCTCGGTTGGGAACCGGAAATCACCTTTGCCGAGATGGTGGCTGAGATGGTTCGATCCGACCTCGATGCGGCCCGTCGCGATTCGTTGGTGAAACAACACGGTTTTCAGGCTTTTGACTACAATGAATAGTCCTGTCTATGTCGCCGGACATCAGGGGCTGGTCGGTTCAGCTCTGGTGGCCGGTCTGAAGTCAAAAGGGGAGTCGAAGCTGATTCTGCAGACACGTCAGGAGCTCGATCTTCTGGAACAGGAGCAGGTGCGACGTTTTTTTGCTGAACAGAAACCGGCATCGGTTTTTCTGGCGGCAGCCAAAGTTGGCGGTATTCATGCGAACCATACCTACCCGGCAGAATTTATTTATGAAAATCTGATGATTCAGAGCCATATCATCGATGCGGCCTATCGAAACGATGTCGATCGGCTGCTGTTCCTCGGGTCATCCTGTATCTACCCGAAATTTGCCCCGCAACCGATGAAGGAAGAGTCTCTGCTGACCGGCGCCCTGGAACCGACCAATGAGCCGTATGCGGTCGCCAAGATCGCCGGGATCAAAATGTGTCAGTCGTACAACCGCCAGTACGGGACCCGCTATCTCGCTCTGATGCCGACCAATCTTTACGGCCCCGGCGACAATTTTGATCTCGAAAATTCACACGTGTTGCCGGCTTTGATCCGGCGTTTTCATGATGCAAAAGAACAGGGGCTTGCGGCTGTCACGGTCTGGGGGACCGGCACGCCGCGGCGGGAGTTTCTGTTCGTCGACGATATGGCACAAGCGTCGTTGTTTTTGATGGATCTCCCCGAACGTCAGTTCCTGAGCCTGGTTGGTGATTCTGTAACTCCTTTGGTCAACATCGGATTTGGCAGCGATGTGTCGATACGCGAACTGGCAGAATTGATCCGGGAGATCGTCGGCTATACCGGCCGTCTTGAGTTTGATACCAGCCGTCCCGACGGGACTTTTCAGAAACTGCTCGATGTTGCGCGTATGAAGTCCCTCGGTTGGCAGGCACAAATCACTCTGGCGGACGGAATTGCCAAAACCTACGCCTGGTTTCTGGCTCATCAGAACGATTATCGCGCCAGCGAAAAGGGGGCAAACCGTTGATACTCCCTGTCATCCTCTCTGGTGGGGCCGGAACCCGGCTCTGGCCGCTTTCCCGTGAACTCTACCCGAAACAGCTTCTGGCGTTGATCAGCGATCGAACCCTGCTGCAGGAGACGGCACTTCGTCTTGATGGTCTGCAGGGGGCTTGTCCCCCGCTGATCGTCTGCAATGAGGAGCATCGTTTTATGGTCGCCGAACAGATGCGCCAGATTCATATTACCCAGACCGGTATTTTTTTGGAGCCGATTGGCCGTAATACCGCTCCGGCAGTGGCGTTGGCGGCTCTGAATGCACTGTCGCTCGGGGACGATCCACTGCTGCTGATTTTGCCGGCTGACCACGTGATCAGGGATGTTGAACGTTTTCAGTCAGCCATCAGATCCGGGTTGGCTCTGGCCGAGAAAGGGTCGCTTCTCACCTTCGGTGTCGTCCCTGATAGACCGGAGACCGGTTATGGTTATATCCGCACCGGAAAGAGTCTGGCTACCGGCGTCTTCGCTATCGATCAGTTTGTTGAAAAGCCGGATCTAGAGACGGCACAACGGTATCTCGCTGCAGGGGGGTTCTGCTGGAACAGCGGGATGTTTCTGTTTAAGGCCTCACGTTATGTCGAGGAATTGGCGCGTTATGCTCCGGCTATGCTTGAGGCGTGTCGTAAAACCTTGGCCGGTAAACAGGCCGATCTCGATTTTACCCGTTTTGATGAAGAGGCGTTTCGGGCCTGTCCGTCTGATTCGATCGACTATGCTGTGATGGAGAAGACGGATCAGGCCGCGGTTGTGCCACTCGATGCCGGCTGGAGTGATGTCGGATCATGGTCTTCGCTGGCCGATGTTATCGCTTCGGACGGTGACGGTAATGTTCTGCACGGTGACGTGCTGACGGTCGATTGTCAGCAGAGTTTTATCCATGCTTCATCCCGACTGGTTGCGGCGATCGGCTTGGAGGGGTACTGCGTTGTTGAAACCAGGGACGCGGTTCTCGTGACACCGAAGGATCGGGATCAGGACGTTAAGAAGATTGTCGATCAGCTCAAGCGGTTGAAGCGGGATGAGACCGTATTGCATCGGCGGGTTAATCGCCCCTGGGGGGCGTATGAATCGGTTGATCAGGGGGAGACTTTTCAGGTGAAACGTCTGACGATTCATCCGGGCGCACGGCTCTCTCTGCAAAAACACAGACATCGGGCTGAACATTGGGTGGTTGTACGTGGTGTGGCTAAAATCACCAAAGGGGAGGATGTTTTTGCGCTCAAGGCGAACGAATCGACCTATATCCCGCCCGACACCCTGCATCGTCTGGAAAACTGCACAGAGCACCCGCTCGAAATTATTGAGGTTCAGTCGGGTGACTATCTCGGAGAAGATGATATTATCCGAGTTGATGATATTTATGGCCGTAAGAAGTAAATCGCAAAAAAAACAAATCATAAACGTTTTTAACTGAGTCTTTTGCACTGAATCCTTTAACAAGAGGATCCGAGGATGACAGACATCAACCTGTCCCACACGAAGAAGATCAGAAACAATGACCGCTTCTGTCATTCGCGAAGCGGTTTTGATCGGGAATCCAGAATCAAAAGATTAAATACTGGATCCTCTGATAGAATCATTCGGGGATGACACTCTTTTTGCAAAGGCCCAACCGGCAGAAAGTTTAAACATGAAACAGTTAACCTGCTTTAAAGCCTACGATATTCGCGGCAGGGTCCCGGATGAGCTGAATGAAGAGATCGCGACCGGGATCGGGCGTGCTTTCTGTTCTGTCTTCAAAGCGCGTAAAGTTGTGATCGGGCGTGATGTTCGTCATTCAAGTGCGAAACTTTGTGCTGCTCTGGCTGAGGGGTTGATGGCAGCAGGTGCTGATGTCATCGATCTCGGTCTGTGCGGTACCGAAGAGATTTATCATGCCGCCTTCAGCCTCGATGTCGATGGCGGCATCGTTGTGACCGCCAGTCACAATCCGATCGATTTTAACGGAATGAAACTGGTTCGGGCCGGTGCGAGACCGATCAGTGGTGATAGCGGTCTGCTTGAACTGCACGATGCGGTCGTAAAAGCTGATTTTACCGATGCGGATGAACGCGGTTCTTATACACAAATCTCACATCGTGCCGCTTATATCCGACACTTGCTCGGTTATGTCGATCTGCAGAAACTCAAGCCGCTGAAGATTGTTGTCAATGCCGGAAATGGTTGCGCCGGGCCGGTTATTGATGCGCTGGAAGAGGCGTTGCCTTTCAATTTTGTCAAGGTGCATCACGATCCGGACGGTTCTTTTCCGCATGGGATCCCGAATCCGATTCTCCCGGAAAATCGCGCGGCGACCCGGGATGCTGTTCTGGCGCATGCGGCCGATTTCGGCATTGCCTGGGATGGCGATTTCGACCGCTGTTTTTTGTTTGATGAGAACGGGGCTTTCATTGAAGGGTATTATGTGGTCGGGCTTTTAGCCGAAGCATTTTTGGTCCGGGTCCCCGGCGCCCGCATTATCCACGACCCCCGTCTCACCTGGAATACGATCGATCTGGTCGAAGCCAATGGCGGCACGGCGATCCAGAGCAAGACCGGGCATGCCTTTATCAAGGAGAGGATGCGGGCCGAAGATGCGGTCTACGGCGGAGAAATGAGTGCTCATCACTATTTCCGTGATTTTGCCTATTGCGACAGCGGGATGATCCCCTGGTTGCTGGTTGCCGATCTGATCTCCAGAAAGGGGCGGCCGTTGTCGGATCTCGTTGGTGCAAGGATGAAAAAATACCCGGTCAGCGGCGAAATCAATCGGCAGGTGACAGATCCTGTGGCATTGATCGAAGCGGTTCTGGCGGTATACTCTCCCGACGCACTGTTGATCGATAAAATCGACGGGATCAGTGTCGAATTCGCGACGTGGCGTTTCAGTTTGCGGATGTCAAATACGGAACCGTTGGTGCGTCTGAATGTTGAGTCGCGAGGGGATGCGGCGCTGATGAAGACAAAAACAGCGGAACTGCTGAAAATGATCGATGCGGCGTAGTCACTGAAATTTTTAAGTCAAAGGCGTAATTGGCCGCGGATACAATCCGCAGGTCAAGGCTGTCTCACGCGAAGCCGCGAAGTATGCGAAGGGGATCGTGGCAACGACTGCTTTTTGTCATTCCCGAGACGATTTTGATCGGGAATCCAGCCTTTAAGGCCATGGATCCCCGATAGAATCATTCGGGGATGACAGGTCAAAGGTGCCTCTTGCCGTCCGCAGAGAGAGGCGAGAGACGGTTAAAGGCTTGTCTCACACGAAGCCACGAAGAACACAAAGAAGGTCAAACGCAGCGACCTTTTGTGTCATTCCCGAAGCGGTTCTGTCGGGAATTCATTTTTTTTAAGCCCGAAGGGTGAATCCTATGATAAAGGCATTCGGGCTGACAGGTCAAAGGCAAGGCGTCTCTCGCAGAGTCCGCAGAGAGAGGCAAGGACATGAATTCTTTTTGTTCAGCCAAAAGAATACGTCTATAATGTTTCCTCTGTGACCTCTGCGTTCTCGAGTGAGCAAAGCGAACGGGCGAGAGACGGTTTAAAGGATTGTCTGACGCGCAAAGCCACGAAGAACACAAAGAGGGTCAAAGGCAACGACCTTTTCTGTCATTCCCGAAGCGGTTCTGATCGGGAATCCATGTTTTTTTTGTAAGCCCGAAGGGTGGATCCTTTGATAAAGGTATTCGGGGCTGACAGGTCAAAGGCAAGGCGTCTCTCGCAGTACGCAAAGAGAGACAAGGGACGAACGGGCGAGAGAAGGTTTTCCCTGAAGGTCTGAATGGAGAATATATGTCAACATATCTTGTAACCGGCGGCGCCGGTTTTATCGGTTCGCATCTGGTTGATGAACTTGTTCGTCTGGGACATACGGTCAAGGTTCTCGATAATCTTTCGACGGGTCGGCTCGTTAATCTTGAACATCAGCTCGCTGTTATCGAATTTATTGAAAAAGATATCCGTGATTTTGACGCCTGTCGCAGCGCCTGCGCCGGGGTCGATTATGTGCTGCACCAGGCTGCTCTCGGCAGTGTCCCGCGTTCGATTGAGGATCCGATCTCCAGCCATGATGTCAATGTAACCGGCACGGTGAACATGCTGCGCGCGGCAGCAGAATCCGGGGTTAAGCGGTTTGTCTATGCTTCGTCTTCTGCGGTTTATGGCGACCACCCCGGTCTGCCGAAAATAGAAGAAGAGATCGGCCAACAGTTGTCGCCGTACGCTGTCACCAAATATGCCGATGAGCTTTATGCCGGTGTGTTTCATAAGAATTACGGGTTGCAAACTGTCGGTTTGCGTTACTTCAACGTCTTCGGGCCGCGTCAGGATCCTGATTCTGCCTATGCGGCAGTTATTCCGCTGTTTGTCAGCGCTCTTATGGCGGGTAAATCACCCCGGATCAATGGTGACGGTGAACAGAGCCGTGATTTTACCTATGTTGAAAATGTAGTACAGGCCAATCTGCTGGCCGCTGTCGCGCCAGAAACTGTGGCCGGAGAAGTGTTGAATGTCGCCTGTCATGACCGGATCACGGTCAACCGTCTGTTTGCGCGGATTCAGACCTTGCTCGGTTCTGGTATCGGAGCAGAACATGGGCCTGACCGAGCCGGAGATATCCGCCACAGCTTTGCCACAATCGATAAGGCGAAGCGTCTGCTCGGTTACCGTGGGGAGATTTCGTTTGAAGAAGGGCTTAAACGATCGCTTGAGTGGTATGTTGAAAATATAAACCGTGCAGTCAGAAGCGGTTAAATGTTTTGTTGATTTACCGTCGGCAGTCGATTACATTGTCGGGTTGAATTCACCATAGGGAGTGATCTAAATATGGTCTCATTTGAAGATATTCGGACGAAAAAAGCGGCGATTGCATTGGTCGGTCTCGGCTATGTCGGACTTCCGCTGGCTGCCGCCTTTGGCCGGAAGACCAGGGTGATCGGTTTCGACATCAGTTCACGAAAAATTGCCGAGCTGCAGCAAGGGGTCGACGCGACGGGGGAGCTGTCGAGTGCCGATCTCGCGACAACAAAAATCGAGTTGACCGATCAGGCGGTGCGTCTCAAGGAAGCTCAATTCCTGATTGTTACTGTACCGACGCCGATTGATCGCAATCGTAAACCTGACCTTTCCCCGCTGGTCTCTGCATCGACCATGATCGGCCAGAATCTTGCGCCGGGGAGTATTGTTGTTTATGAATCGACGGTCTATCCTGGGGTGACTGAAGATGTTTGTGTTCCGATCTTAGAGGCGGAGTCCGGGCTGATCTGCGGGATCGATTTCAAGGTCGGTTACTCCCCCGAGCGTATCAATCCCGGCGACAAGGTGCATACGATCGACAAGATTATCAAGGTCGTTTCAGGGGAGGATGAAGAGACCCTGGAGACCGTCGCCAGGGTTTATGAGATGGTGGTGACCGCAGGGGTGCACCGGGCTCCGAGTATCAAGGTTGCCGAAGCGGCCAAGGTGATTGAAAACACGCAGCGGGATCTGAATATCGCCCTGATGAATGAGCTCGCCCTGATCTTTAATAAAATGGGGATTTCGACTCAGGACGTTCTGGCTGCGGCCGGGACCAAATGGAATTTCCTTAAATTCACCCCCGGTCTGGTCGGTGGGCATTGTATCGGTGTCGATCCTTATTATCTGACCTACAAAGCCGAAGAGATCGGTTATCAGCCGCAGGTGATTCTGGCCGGACGCCGGATCAACGACCAGATGGGAAAATTCATCGCCGAAATGACCGTAAAACAGCTGATACAGGCAGATAAAGCGGTCAAGGGGGCGCGGGTTCTGATTCTCGGCCTGACTTTTAAGGAGGATGTGCCGGATATCCGCAATACCAAGGTGATCGATATCGTCCGGGAACTGCAGGAGTACGGGGTCGAAACCGTGATTCACGATCCAGTGGCAAATGCTGAAGATGCGCTGCACGAATATGGGGTCGATCTGATTGCTCTCGAATCGGTCAAAGATGTCGATGCAGTCGTTTTTGCCGTTGCTCATAAATCTTACAAACTCTTCTCAATCGATCGTCTCCGTGCCTTTTGCGCTGCACGCAGTGGCACCGGTGTGATCGTTGACGTAAAAAATATTCTCGATAAAGAAGCCGTCGAATCGGCTGGGCTTATATACTGGAACCTCTGAAAAATGTCAGGTATTGAAATGAAGAATCTGCTCGTAACCGGTGGGTGTGGCTTTATCGGTGCAAATTTTATTCGTCTTCTTTTACAGGAGATGACCGATGTCAAGATTGTTAATCTCGATAAATTGACCTATGCCGGTAATCCCGAAAATCTTGCGGAGTTTGAAAATGATCCGCGCTACCATTTTATTCACGGGGATATCTGTGACGCCACAACCGTTGCAGCGATCTTTGCTGAGCACAAAATCGACTCGGTGGTTCATTTTGCCGCAGAATCCCACGTCGATCGGAGTATTTCCGGGCCGGCCGAGTTTATCTAGACCAATATTGTCGGGACATTCTCCCTGCTGGAGGCGGCGCGTGCCGCCTGGTGTGATCATCTGGCCGGTTGTCGTTTTCTGCATGTCAGTACCGATGAGGTGTATGGTTCGCTCGGGGAGACCGGGTTGTTTGAGGAGACCACCCCATACGACCCCCGTTCACCCTATTCGGCCAGCAAAGCCTCTTCGGACCACCTGGTGAGCGCCTATTGTCATACTTATGGTCTGCCGGTTCTGATCACCAACTGCTCCAATAATTACGGTCCTTACCAGTTTCCCGAGAAGCTGATTCCGCTCATCCTTAATAATGCACTCAACGGTCGTGATCTGCCGGTCTACGGCGACGGCAAGAATGTGCGCGACTGGTTGTTTGTCGATGATCATTGCCGGGCGATTCTGCGTGTGTTGCAGGATGGAAAAATCGGTGAAACCTACAATATCGGCGGCAACAGTGAAAAACAGAATATCGAAGTTGTTCGAACTCTCTGCGATATTCTCGATGAAAAGGTCGATCCGCTCCCCTCAGGTGAGCCGCGCCGGTCGCTGATAAAATTTGTTAAGGATCGTGCCGGTCATGACCGGCGGTATGCCATTGACGCGAGCAAGATCAGAGCAGAGCTCGGCTGGGAACCGGCGGTACGCTTTGAAGACGGCATCCGGGCGACAATAGATTGGTATCTCACGCACACAAAATGGGTTGCCGGTGTGGTTGATGGAACCTATAAAGATTATTACAACACCATGTACAAAAACTCTGGTGACAAGTGACAAACAAGGTCCGAAAAATAGTCATTATTGGTGCGAACGGCATGCTCGCACGCAAGGTGATTGAAGCGGCAGATCCTGCTGCAAAGGTGATTCGTCTCGATCTTCCGGACTTCGATATCACGGACCGCGTTGCTGTTTTGCACAAAATTGAACAACTTCGCCCTGATGTGGTCATCAACTGTGCGGCCTATACCCAGGTCGATAAATGCGAAACAGAGGAGTCCCTCGCTTTCAGGGTCAACGGAGAAGGGCCAGGTTTTCTGGCTGAAGCCGCCAAAGAGTGCGACGCCGTCCTTGTGCATATCTCCACCGATTATGTTTTTGCCGGAGACTCCGGCACTCCTTACCGGGAAGACGATCCGGTCGGCCCACTCTCTGTTTATGGGCGAAGCAAGCTCAAGGGGGAGCGGTCGATCATCGCCAGCGGCTTGCTGCGTTATTTTATTCTGCGGACAAGCTGGCTATATGGTCCGGGCGGTCCTAATTTTGTGGAGACAGTCCTGCGCCTGGCCACCGAGCGTGAAGAATTACGGATTGTTTCCGATCAGGTCGGTTCTCCAACTTATACCGGTGATCTCGCCCGGGCCATTTTTGCCCTGCTGCAAAAAACGGACGATGGGGGAGGGTCGCTGTACGGAATCTATCACTTCAGCGGCGCCGGGTCGTGTTCCTGGTACGATTTCGCATCTGTTATTGTCACTCGTGCGCAAGCCGCCGGCATCCCCCTTAAAGTCAAAACGATTACACCGATTACAACCGCTGACTATCCGTTGCCGGCGATACGACCAGCCTATTCCGTCTTTAATAAATCAAAATATCAGACCGCTGTCGCTGCGAACATTCCACAATGGCAAAAGAGTCTGCAAATTTATCTGGATGAACGTCAGGTTATCATTTAAGGAGTTGCTGTAATGTCTGGAATTAAAAAAGGAATTATTCTTGCCGGTGGAGCCGGAACACGCCTCTATCCATTGACTCTGGTTGCCAGTAAGCAGCTGCAGCCGGTTTATGACAAACCGATGATCTATTACCCTCTTTCAACTCTGATGCGGGCCGGAATACAAGACATCCTGATTATCTCCACGCCGCACGATACGCCGCGGTTTGAAGCGTTGTTGGGAGATGGGAGTCGTTTCGGAATTCGGCTCAGTTATGTTGTCCAGCCTGAACCAAAAGGGATCGCACAGGCTTTTCTTGTCGGGGAAGAGTTTATCGCGGGGGATTCTGTCTGTCTGATTCTTGGTGATAATATTTTCTACGGAAAGATGGATCTCGACCGAATTATGGCCGACTTTACCGTCGGTGCAACCGTTTTCGGTTACCCGGTTGTCGATCCACAGCGTTATGGGGTGGTTGAGTTTGATAAAAGCGGCAAGGCGATCGGTATTGAGGAGAAACCGAAACAGCCGAAATCGAATTTTGCCGTTCCAGGCCTTTATATGTATGACGAAAATGTCGTTGCTATCACGAAAGGGCTGACGCCGTCAAATCGGGGTGAACTCGAGATTACCGATCTGAACATGGCCTACCTCGATCGAGGCGAGTTAATGGTCGAAAAGCTTGAGCGCGGCATCGCCTGGCTCGATACCGGGACGCATATGAGCCTGCTGGAGGCGAGTCATTTTATCGGTACACTTGAAGCCCGGCAGGGGCTGAAGATCGCCTGTCTGGAAGAGGTTGCTTTTCAAAAAGGGTTTGTTGATGCTCAGCAGATGCAGTCGATCATCGATGATACGCCGAATTCGAGTTATCGGGATTACCTTCTGCAGGTTCTTAAAGATGGCGTCTCGTGATGCGTGTGATAGCTGCTGATATTCCGGATATTCTGGTCATAGAACCGACCGTATTTAACGATGAACGAGGGTTTTTTCTGGAGAGTTTTAACCAGAGAGAATGGGAAGAGAAGACCGGACTGAAGACCGGATTTGTTCAGGATAACCATTCACGTTCGACCCGTGGTGTGCTGCGTGGTCTGCATTATCAGCTGCCGCCGGCAGCTCAGGCGAAACTGGTCCGTTGTGTCGCAGGTGAGATTTTTGATGTCGCCGTCGATATCCGTCAGAGCTCAAAAACCTTCGGTCAATCTTATGGCTGTCTTTTGTCGGCTGAAAACAAAAAACAGCTCTGGATCCCTGAAGGGTTTGCGCATGGCTTTCTGGTCCTTTCAGAGAGTGCTGAAATTTTGTATAAAACAACGGCCTATTACGCACCGGAGTCTGACCGGTCGATTCTCTGGAACGATCCGGAGTTGAAAATCGATTGGCCGGCGGGAATAAGTCCCGTTCTTTCCACCAAGGATCAGGCCGGGCGTCTTTTTTGTCAGGCAGATCTCTTTAAATAATTCAGTCCGTACGAGAAGCGCTGGATTTCTACAACTTTAAAAAGGATATTTTATGCTCAGCAGTATGACCGGATACGGTAAAGGGGAGAGTTCGAGTGATGGTCTTGCTGTCAACATTGAATTGCGATCTGTGAACCATCGCTACTCCGATATTTCGATCAAGGCCCCTCGTTTTTTGATGCCGTTCGAAAATGAGCTGCGCAAGTTGATAGGTCAGAAGCTGAAGAGGGGGAAGATCGATCTCTTTATTCAGGCTGACTTTTCCAGTGAGTCAGGGCAGAAACCGGTTCTGAATAAACCGCTGGCCGAAGCTTATATGCAGCTATTTACCGATCTGAGTCAGCATTGCAAACTGTCGTCTGATATCCCGATCAACCTTATTGCGAGTCAAAGAGATGTGATTTCTGTGCAGGAACAGTTGCCGGATGAGCAGGAAGCGATTCGGTTAATAAGGGAGGCCGTTGAGGCAGGACTCGAAAAAATCGTTGCAATGCGTCAGGCTGAAGGGGAGGCGATGCAGCAGGATATGCTGGAGCGTCTGGCGGTTCTAAAAGGGTATCTAGTGACCGTTGAGCAGAGGGCACCACTGGTTGCCCGTGAATGGCAGCAGAAATTGTCGGACCGCCTGTCACGTTTACCGGATGATCTCTCCTTCGATCCGCAACGGGTGGCTCAGGAGATTGCCGTATTTGCAGATCGCTGCGATATCAGTGAAGAAGTGACCCGCTTCAGAAGTCATATTGATCAGTTTGAATTACTGTTTTTAGCTGATGAGCCGGTCGGGCGTAAAATGGATTTTCTATCGCAGGAACTCAACCGCGAAGCGAATACAATGGGGTCCAAAGCCAACGATGCGGAGCTGGCGCGAACGGTCGTTGAAATCAAGGCTGAGCTTGAAAAGGTTCGGGAGCAGATTCAGAACATAGAGTAGGGGATGGCATGACCCGTAAAAAAGGTAATATTTTCGTGATATCGGCACCTTCCGGGGCGGGGAAAACCACGCTCTGCAAGGAACTGATTGACTTTTTCCCGGAGCTGCGCCATTCTGTCTCGTACACAACCCGACCGATTCGTAACGGTGAAGTCGATGGCCGTGATTATCATTTTGTCGATCAGGCAACATTTGATCAGATGATCGCCGCAGGTGCCTTTGCCGAATGGGCGATGGTTCATGGCAACAGTTATGGAACATCACTGCAGACCTTGCAGCAGGCTATCGACTCAGGTTCGGACATTCTTCTGGAAATCGATTGCCAAGGGGCGATGCAGCTCAAAAAACATCTTGCCGAGGCAATTTTTGTTTTTATCCTCCCGCCGAATCTTGAAGAGCTGCGGCGTCGACTGGTCGGTCGCCATACGGATGCCGATGAGGTGATTGAAAAGCGGATTTATAATGCGTCCGAAGAGATAAAAGAGGCAGCATGGTACGATCATATTGTTGTGAATGATCAATTCAATCTGGCCCTTGCGCAACTAAAAGCGATTATTCAGGGCGGTTCATATTAATAAGATGCCTTTGCGGCACAAGGAGTAGACTCACATGGCACGTGTTACCGTAGAAGATTGTCTGCATCAGATTCCGAATCGTTTTTTACTTGTGATGGTTGCGACCAAACGAGCCAAACAGCTCTACAAAGGTTCGAATCCTCTGGTTGAAAATAAATCAGGCAACAAAAAAGTTGTTTTGAGCCTGCGTGAAATAGCGGCCGGAAAAGTTGAGTACAGCTTGCCGGACAAGGCTCTCTGATTTATTCGGCCTGTTTGTTTCTAACAGCGCCGGTAATTTTCATTGCCGGCGCTCTTTTATTTTCTGACCAGATGCGAATGTCATGATTTCGCTCGATGATATCCTTGATGAAGTCCGTGCTCATAATCCGGGTGCCGATTTTGAATTAATCCGCAATGCCTATGCGTTTGCAGTGCACGCACATGCCGGACAGGTGCGTCGTTCCGGTAATTCCTATATCACCCACCTGCTCGAAGTCTCCCTGATCCTCGCCTGTTTCAAGATGGATACCGACGTTGTCGCCAGCGGATTGCTGCATGATGTTATTGAGGATACCGAAATGACCCTCGATACGATCAGAACGGAATTCGGCGATAGTGTGGCGACTCTGGTCGATAGCGTGACCAAGATCGGTCGCATTGCTTTTAACACCCGGGAAGAGCGACAAGCTGAGAGTTTCAGGAAAATGCTGCTGGCGATGGCGAGGGATCTGCGCGTCATCATCATCAAACTTGCTGATCGGTTGCATAATATGCGCACCCTGGAGTTTCTCCCAGAGCCGGATCAACAGCAGATCGCCCGGGAGACTCAGGAGATTTATGCACCACTGGCCAATCGACTCGGTATCAGTTCTCTTAAAGGGGAGCTTGAAGACCTTTCGTTTCGCTACCTTGAGCCTGATGCTTACCAGGGGCTGATGGAAAAGATCTCGGTTCAAAAGGCGGAACGAGAGACCTACATCGAAGATATTCGCTGCATTATTAAAAATAAATTGGATGCCCAGGAGATTGTCGGTGATGTTTCAGGTCGCTCAAAGCATCTCTATTCAATTTATAAAAAAATGCAGCGGCAAAATATTGAATTTGATCAAGTTCAAGACCTCTCTGCCTTCCGGATTATCGTCGGTTCTGTCCGGGATTGCTATGCTGCTCTCGGGATTATTCATGCCGCCTGGCGACCGGTTCCGGGGCGTTTCAAAGACTTTATTGCCATGCCGAAGGCAAATCTTTATCAATCGCTGCATACCACCGTGATTGGTCCTTATGGTGAACGGATGGAGGTTCAGATCCGGACGGAAGAGATGCACCGGATAGCCGAGGAGGGGATTGCCGCACACTGGAAATATAAAGAAGCGGGGAAATCTGTCATTGCCGGTCCGGATGCCAGTAATTTCCGTTGGCTTCGGCAGATGCTGGAATGGCAGCAGGAAGTCAAGGATTCTCATGAATTTCTTGATGCCGTCCGGGTCGAGTTGTTCCCTGAAGAGGTGTATGTTTTTACTCCGAACGGGGATGTGCAGGAACTTCCAAAGGGGTCGACTCCGATCGATTTTGCGTTCAGCGTTCATTCGGATATCGGCTTTCATTGTGTCGGGGCCAAAGTGAACGGGAGAATGGTCCCCCTCAAAACACAACTTAATAACGGCGATCGGGTCGAGGTTCTCACCTCCGATAAGCAGAAGCCGTCCAAAGATTGGCTCACCTTTGTCAAGTCGAGCAAAGCCCGTAATCGGATCAGGCAGTGGGTCAAAGCCGAACAGCGAGAAAGAAGCATCGAGCTGGGCAAGAGTCTGCTGGAAAAAGATTTACGCAAGCACGGGTTCAGTCTCAATCGAATTATTGCCGGCAAAACCCTGAAGCCAACGCTGGATGAACTCGGTTTTACCAGGCTGGATGATCTGCTCGCCAATCTCGGTTATGGGAAGATTTCCGTTGGACAGATTATTAATCGACTGATTCCGAAAGAGTTGCTCAAAGAGACTCCTGCGTCACCGGGAAAGTTGACCCGGGTTCTCGAAAAGATCAGACGCAAGCCTTCCGGGGCGATCAAGGTGCAAGGGGTCGACGACGTGCTTGTTCGCTTTGCCAAGTGCTGCAATCCTCTCCCTGGAGATGAGATCGTCGGGTTCGTCACCCGGGGGCAGTGGGTTGCTGTTCATACCGCAGACTGCCCTCATCTCTTAGAGATCGATCCGGCCAGGCAGGTCGATGTTGAATGGGATGTCGATAAAACGGCGACACGCTCTGTGACCATCCGGGTGATCTGTTCTGATCGTAAAGGGATGCTGGCGACTCTCACCGCAGCAATCAGTGAGGCGGAAGCGAATATTTTAAGCGCTTCAGTCCACTTGTCATCGGTTGGCGATGCAATCAATCTTTTTGAAATAGAAGTGAGCAATCTCAAACATCTGAATCAGGTTACAAATTGTTTGCGGCGGCTAAAAGGGGTGCATAAGGTCGAACGTTTACAGCAATAAAGGAGAGTGTTGGATGGTAAAGACGGTGATTTGCACGGATCATGCTCCGGCGGCCATAGGCCCCTACTCGCAGGCAATCAGAACTGGTCATCTGGTCTTTTTCTCCGGTCAAATTCCGCTGCGAGCTGATGGTTCATTATGTGAAGGGGATATAACGGCGCAGACCAGGCAGGTTCTGCTGAATATGAGAGAAGTTCTCAAAGCGGCGGGACTCGATTTTTCGCATGTCGTCAAAACGACGATCTATCTGACCGATCTGGCTGATTTTGCTGTTGTCAATGATCTCTACGCGGATTGTTTTGTCGCCCCTTATCCGGCCAGAGCTTGTGTTCAGGTGGCTGCCTTGCCAAAAGGGGTCAATATCGAAATCGAGGGGATTGCCGTTGTCGCCTGACCCTAAAAATCTCGATGCCATTTCAGGTCGTTCCAACAGCAAGTTTGATCCGTAAACATTAAAAGCGGGGAGACGTTAAGATAACGTCTCCCCGCTATTAATGTAGTTTTACCTTGAACTATCGAATCTTTCGATCAGACAGCTTTTTTTACCGCGCCACTACGGATGCAGCGGGTACAGACTTTTACGTAGCCGGTCGTCCCTTTGTCGTTGACTGCACGAACCTTTTGCAGGTTGGGATTAAACACTCTACGCGTTTTGTTATGAGCATGACTGACATTGTTGCCCGTCACCGGTTTTTTTCCACAAATTTCACATTGCTTAGCCATTGGTCTCCTCCTGTCGTTTCGAACGGCGATTACTAGCATAGCCGCAGTCCTATTGCAAGTTTTATTTGTTCAAGAATCTGTAATGTTTCACTTGTTGACGTCAGCATGAATGTTTTGATAGTTTCCATGCTCTAGATAACACAAGGAGAGTCCGGTTTGCAATCCTCACTATTTATGTCGAAAGTATCACAATGACCAAGGCCTATTTTTATACTTTGCATAAACCGGAAAAGGCTCTTCTGCTCTGTCGTCTGGCGGAAAAGTATCTCTTGCAGGGGATGCGAGTTCTGATCTCTGTTGAGGATGAAAATCAGGGGGTCACTCTCGATCGCTTTATGTGGAGCTGGGATAAAAACTCCTTTATCCCTCACGTCTATGATAATGGTGCTGTTGACTCCCTTGATGAACCGGTTGTTATTGTCAGCCGCGAGCGGAATCCGAATGGTGCACAACTGCTGATTATGGGGCGTCCGCTCAGTATGGCATTTATCAGCCGGTTTGAAACTGTTATCGACTTTGCTGAACTTTACAAGGAAGAAGCGGCTGTCGCCTCGCGAGAGCGGTTTGTCTCCTATCGTGAGGCCGGTTTTGAACCGAGAATGTCCGAGTTGGATGAGTTGAAACGGTAATGAACGATCTTTTATCCCGTTACAGCGTCGTGCTGGTCGCCCCGCAGGGGGGGCTGAATGTCGGCTCCGTCGCCCGCGCGATGGCCAATTTTGGATTTTCCGATCTGCGACTGGTGACACCTGAGATTGACCACCTCGGCGAAGAAGCGCGTCGGATGGCGGTCAAAGCCTCCTTTATCCTTGAATCCGCCATGATTTATCGTGATTTGCCGTCGGCGCTAAGCGATTGTCACCTGGCGCTCGGAACCACCCGGCGTTTTGGCAAGTACCGGGATGATTTTCTCAATCCGGACGCTATCCCAGCCTTTACTGCCCCCTATATCGGGGATGGTCGCGTCGCGCTCGTATTTGGCCGGGAGGATAGCGGCCTGTTGACGGAAGAGCTTGATCTTTGTCAGCGCTTTATCACGATTCCAACGGCTGATCTCCTCCCGTCCATGAATCTGGCCCAGGCGGTCTCCCTCTGTCTTTATGAAACGTCGAAAGGGAGTTTTGACCCCGCTTGCGAAGAGACGAATCATCAGCTTGCAACCGGTGAAATGCTCGAATCGATGTATCAGCATATGCGCACGACTCTTCTCGATATTGATTACCTGCATCCGCAAAACCCTGATCATATCCTCCACTCATTTCGAAGGATTTTCGGTCGCGCTCTGTTGAATGAACGCGAGGTCCGGATTATCCGCGGAATGTTCAGACAGATAGATTGGGTGGAATCGATCCGCAGACGCCATACAGAAGGAGATCCGTCGTGACCGCAAATATCCTGCATCAGCAACATCTTGATAATGGTCTGGAACTGATCTTTACCGATCTGTCAAATCGATATTATGGTGACTTTTATCAGATTAAAATTGACATTATCAGCCGTATTCACCTCTCGGACGCTTTTTTTGCCACATCCGACCTTTCAGGACGAGAGGAGGTCAAAGCCAGAAGCCGGTTTGGTGTCGTATTGGAAACGCACCAGGAATTAAAACGGATGGGCGTTGCCGGACCGGATGTCGCCAGCGTCTCTATGGAGATGGTTCAAAACTATTTACAGACCTCCCTCCCGGATCTGTCGGCTGCGCAATTCCCGTCACGTTTCGTTCGCCGGCGGCTGGTCGAGCGACCGCTTCTTCGTGCTCTTCATGGATAAATCGATCGAGTTGACAATCGATTCCCTGACTTATGGTGGGCGAGGTGTCGGCCGTCATGACGGGAAGGCAGTTTTTGTCCCGCTGGTCCTTCCCGGAGAGCGGGTGCTCTGCCGGGTTGTTCGCGATAAAAAGCGCTATTGCGAAGCGGAGTTGATCACGGTTCTGCAAGCGTCACCTGATCGCCGTCCACCCCTTTGTCAATTTTTTTCTGATTGCGGCGGCTGCCAATGGCAGCATCTCCCTTATCCGGTTCAGTTGCACTGGAAGGAAAAGATTTTTACAGATATCCTTGTCCGGGCGACCGGTTGTGATGCTGACCGAATTTTGCCGATCGCTGCCGCACCGGCAGAGACCGGTTACCGCTGTCGGGCCCAGATCAGGTGCCGGATGACGGCGCAGGGGTTGATTGCAGGATTTTATCAGACCGGTTCGCATTCGATCGTCGATACCGATCTCTGCCCCGTCCTTGACCCTCTTATTCCGCCGTTGCTGCGCCGGTTTCGATCGTGTATGGACCATTTTCCTCAAGCAGACAAGATTCCCCAGATCGATTTTTGCATCGATTCAAATGGGGGAATCAGTCTCGTTCTTCATTTTTGCGGGACGGATATGGTTGGGCTGAGGGGTGCACTCCAGTCTCTCGATTCAAAAGGAGAACTCAATCTCTCTATACAGACTCCTGATAACCGGTTGAGCAGCGTGATCAAGGGGGGTGCGCAGTCAATCACCCCGGAAGACGATTCTGTTTTGCGGCTCTGCTTTCCGCCGGGGGGGTTCATTCAGATCAATCTGCAGCAGAACAGAAGATTGGTGCATGAGGTGTTGCAAAATGCCATCGTCTCCGGTCGCGAGCGGATCCTCGATCTCTATGCCGGAATCGGTAATTTTTCACTCCCGCTGGCAAGAAAATGTGCCGAAGTCGTTGCTGTCGAGGAGTATGAGCCGGGGGTTACAGCGGCAATCCGTAACGCCGCTGACAATCATCTCGAAAATGTTCGTTTTATTGCCGGACGTTCCGAGAGGATCATCAAGCAGCTCGTTGACGGTCCACGGTTTGATACGATCGTTCTTGATCCGCCGCGCAGCGGAGCTGCCGAAGTCGTCGAGTCGTTGCTGAAACTGCAGCCGGATCGGATCGTCTACGTCTCTTGCGACCCGATGACCCTGGCCCGGGATCTGGTGTCGCTGCTGCGGGGAGGTTATCGTCTGGTGTCGGCCCGGCCAATCGATATGTTTCCACAGACCTGGCACATCGAGGGGATTGCATTGCTTGAGAAGACAAAATAGCGAGTTCTACCCTTGCTTGTTGCGCCCGTTTTTTGCCGCTAAATAACTTGCACTTGAGTCGGGACTGTGTTAGATAATAAATACTTTTCGTCAGTAGCACCTGGAAAGTGAGCAAGTTGCTCACTTTTTTTGTTTTTCGGAGCATGGTTTTTCCTCATGAAGCATCAATCGATATTGGATCAACTGGCCGACCTTATTACGCCTGTTCTTGATGACCTCGGGCTTGAACTGGTCGATCTGGAATATAAACGGGAAGGGCGCGATCTGTTTTTGCGAATCTTTATCGATAAAACCGGTGGTGTCAATCTGGATGACTGTGCCGGTCTGAGTCGCGAAGTCAGCGCTCTGCTCGAAGTCGAAAATATCATAACCGATGCCTATCGTCTTGAGGTCTCTTCACCGGGAATGGATCGGCCCTTAAAACGTCCGGCAGATTTTGACCGTTTTATCGGCGAGCGGGTCAAAATCAAGTCGAAAGAGTCGATTGATCCGGATGGCCGGGGGCATAATCGTAAAACCTTTGTCGGTGAGTTGCTCGGCCTGAAAGAGGGGCGTGTCTCGATCCGGCAATTGGATAAGCAGGGGGGAGAGATTGAAATTCTTCTCACCGATCTGGACCAGGCCCGACTCGATCCTGAATTTTAAAACTTTCGTCGCCGGACAGGCGCCGACTTTTCAAAAAATAGATGTAGTGAAAACTGCGAGGGAGAAATAATAATGGTCTTTAACCTGAACCATGTCATCGACCAGGTTGTTAAGGATAAGGGGATTAATCGGGACGTGCTCGTTGAGGCGCTCGAAGCCGCTGTGCTGTCCGCTGCCAACAAAAAATACCGCAATACCCGTGATCTGGAGGCTCATTTCAATCATGCAAGTGGCGAGGTCGAACTGTTCGAATTTGTCACTGTTGTTGAAGAAGTCGAGGACTCTTATCAGGAGATAACCTTGAACGAGGCGCGTGAAGTCGATCCCGAGGCTGAAGTTGGTGATTCGCTCGGTATGAAACTCGACGCCACCAGTTTCAGTCGTATCGCTGCACAGACGGCCAAACAGGTTATTATTCAAAAGGTGCGCGAGGCTGAGCGTGAGGGTGTTTTCAATGAGTTTCATGCCCGTATCGGTGAGCTTCTCAACGGGATCGTGCGTCGCTATGAGCGTGGCGATCTGATCATTGACCTGGGGCGCGCCGAAGCGCTTCTTCCACATCGTGAGCAGGTTCCGCGTGAAAACTATCGTCAGGGTGATCGGGTCCGGGCTTACCTGTCTGATGTCAGGATGTCACCCAAAGGGCCGCAGATTATTCTTTCCAGAACTCATCCCGGTGTGATTTCAGCTCTGTTCAGTTATGAGGTTCCTGAAATTTCGGAAGGGATTGTCGAGATTGTCGGCGTGGCGCGTGAACCGGGTGCAAGAACTAAAATTGCTGTTTTATCGAATGATTCGGATGTCGATCCGGTCGGTGCCTGTGTCGGCATGCGCGGTTCGCGAGTCCAGAATGTTGTCTCAGAGCTGCGTGGTGAAAAAATCGATATCGTCCCCTGGTCACCGGATATTGCCCGTTTTGCATGTTCGGCTTTGTCGCCGGCAGAAGTAACGCGTGTTTACGTCGATAATGATGATAAATCGCTTGAAGTCATCGTCCCGGATGATCAACTCTCCCTTGCTATTGGTAAAAAGGGTCAGAATGTTCGTCTGGCCGCCAAGCTTACAAACTGGCGCATTGATATCAAGAGTGAAACCCGCGCCGCTGAAGCCGAGATTGAAGAGCAGACCGAGGAAGAGCTCGTGAACGACGAGATCACACCGGAATCACTTTTGGCACGCTACTCCAAGGACGATCTTTATCAGCTGGCCAAAGACCATACGGTTCCAGGCCGCAGCAGTATGACAAAAGAAGAGTTGGCGGAAAAGCTTGCTGAAATTTTACCGCATGTCACGGCTGAAGTAGATGAGGAAGAGCTTCTCGCTTCAGTCGATCCACGGGCTGAAGAGTCCTGAATAAAACGGTATCGATAAGATAGAAGAGGTATTTTTGGCTGAACGGACCTGTACCGGCTGCCGGTCGGGGTATGATAAAACTGAATTGATGCGTTATGTTTGCGATCCATCCGGTCGATTATTGGTCGATTATCGCCATAAGCTTCCGGGTCGAGGTGCTTATACCTGTATCGATCTTGACTGTATTGCATCGGCCGTCGCACGAGGCGGTTTTTCACGCTCCTTTAAGCAGTCGATCGCGATTCCCGACGCTGATGCCCTGATTCAGGAAGTGATCGGTAATTTGCGTTCGCGGATTTTGAATCTGATCGGCATGTCGAGAAAAGCCGGCGCGATCGTCTCCGGGAGCAATTCTGTTTTGCAGGAACTGGGAAAACCGACGGCAGCCCTGCTGATTGTGGCGACGGATGCTGCACCGGGGACGGCTGAAAAGATACTGAATCGTGCCAGGGGTGCTGATGTCCCGTTCTTCAAGCTGTTCGATAAGCAGACGCTCGGGTCTGCTGTCGGCCGTGATGAACGGAGTCATCTTGTTTTGACAAATAAAAAATTTGCCGGGAATCTCATTCTGGAGATTAACAGGCTGAAGAAGGTTGCAGGGGAGAATTAATGGGTAAGATAAAAGTTGACGAATTGGCGAAGAAACTCGGCTTGAACAATCATGCCATCCTCGACAAATTGAAAGAGGCAGGGATTAAGGTCGAGAACGAACAGACCTCTCTGGACGCGGATGTTGCTCTGAAATTTGAGCAGACCTATGCTGGCGATCCGGTCAATATCGAAGAACAACGTCTCGATACGGGTGTTATCCGCCGTCGTCGTAAAGCTGCACCGGTTAAAGAAAAAACTCCTGAGCCGGTTAAATCGACGTCCGTAACGGAAGCGACGCCAGAGCCGGTTAAACCGCTTGAGTCAGCTGAGCCGGTCTCCACTCCTGCAAAAGAGAAGACCATCAAGCAAGCTGAAGAAATGGCAGAGAAAAAAGAGCCTGTTGCCAAGACTGCACAGAAAAAAACGGCAGAGAAGCCTGCAGAATCTTCTGAAGTTGTCTCTCCCAAAAAGATTAAGGAAGACGTTGTCCCTGAACCCTCCTCTGATCTCGCTTCTGGGTCGGCTCCTAAACAAAAAGAGAAACCGGTTGATAAATCTTCTGCACCCCCTGCAGTGGAGGTCTTGAAACCGGCTGCTTCAACTGAGAGAGCAAACCCGCATCGCGCCAAGATTCTCGGCCGGGTTGAACTCCCCGCTGCCGCCCAACGTCCGACACGTGGTGGGCAGAAACCTCAAGACAGACGCGAACGTCCAGCTGCGGCTCGACCTGCTGGCGGCAGACCCCCCGCCAACGGTTCCGCTCCCGGTAGCACAGCACCCGGCAGCTCTGCACCGGGGCGGCCCGCTTCTGGCCGACCGGCTCCCGGTCGTCCGGCCCCTGGCAGACCGGTTACTGGTCGTCCTTCTCCCGTGATGGAATCGCCTGCCGGGTTAAATGCTCCTCCGGCAGAGAAGGATCAGCCGCGCGGTAAAAAACGGAACAACAAAGGGAAGGATCGCGTCGATTTTAATGCCAGTGAACAGCCCCGGCGCCGTGGCAAACGGGAAGTGTTTGAGCCTGACCGGATGTCGCGTAAAGGGAGGCGTCCTGCCAAGGCCGTCAAGAAGACCGAGATTACGGTCAGCAAAGCGATTAAACGTATTATACGTATCAGTGATGTTATCACTGTTGGTGAATTAGCCAAACGGATGGGGATCAAGGCGAACGATCTGATCCGTGAACTGATGAGTCAGGGTGAGATGGTCACCATCAACCATCCTCTCGATTTCGATACCGCGTCTCTTCTGGCGACCGAATTTAACTATGAAGTTGAAAACGTTGCCTTTGACGAGGATACGCTTCTGGCGCATATCGATAAATCCGAGAATTTAGATGATCAGTCTGCAGCGACAACCCGTCCTCCGGTTGTAACGATCATGGGGCATGTCGATCACGGCAAAACCAGTCTTCTCGACGCTGTGCGTACAACCAGCATCACTGAGGGGGAGGCGGGCGGCATTACTCAGCACATCGGCGCCTATGAAGTCGATGTCGACGGTAAAAAAGTAGCGTTTCTCGACACTCCGGGACATGAGGCGTTTACGGCCATGCGTTCCCGCGGTGCCCAGGTGACTGATATTGTTGTTCTGGTTGTTGCAGCCGATGACGGCGTTATGCCTCAAACCCGGGAAGCGATCAATCATGCCAAGGCCGCTGCCGTCCCGATCATTGTTGCTGTGAACAAAATTGATAAGCCGGGAGCGAACCCGGATCGGGTCAAGCAGGAGCTGTCTGAATTCAATCTGGTCCCTGAAGATTGGGGTGGTGATACAATCTTTGTTGAGGTCTCGGCCAAGAATCATACAAATATTGATCAACTGCTGGAGATGATCCTGCTTCAGGCTGAAGTTCTTGACCTGAAAGCGATCGTTGACAAACGGGCTAAAGGGACTGTCGTCGAAGCACGTCTTGATAAGGGACGCGGTTCGGTGGTAACGATTCTGGTTCAGGAAGGGACACTTAAAGTCGGAGATCCGGTGGTCAGTGGGACCCATTTTGGTCGCGTCCGTTCCATGCGCAATGATCGTGGTGATACGGTTGAAGCGGCCGGTCCATCCTGTCCTGTTGAGGTCACCGGTCTCTCCGGTGTACCGGACGCCGGGGACAGCTTCCATTCGGTTGACGATGAGAAAACGGCGAAAGATGTTGCCCAGCATCGACAGATCAAAATGCGCGAATCCGAAATGGTCAGCCATAATAAAATCTCTCTTGAACAGCTTTATGCACGTATTCAGGGGGGGGACGTCAAGGAACTCAAGGTCATCATCAAAGCGGACGTTCAGGGTTCGGTTGAGGCGGTCAAGGATTCTCTCAATAAACTGTCGACGGACAACTGTCGCCTTCTGGTTCTGCATACGGCAGTCGGTGGTATTACGGAGAGTGATATTACCCTCGCTTCAGCATCGGATGCTATTGTCCTCGGATTTAATGTTCGTCCCGAAGTCAAGGCAGCGAGCCTGGCTGAGTCCGAAGGGGTTGATATCAGGCTCTACAACATTATCTATGATGCTGTTGATGATATTCGCAATGCGATGGAAGGGTTGCTCGAACCGACCTTCAAAGAGAGCCCTCTCGGTCGGGTTGAAGTTCGTGAAACCTTCCATGTCTCAAAAATCGGCACGATTGCCGGTTGCTATGTCGTCGATGGTAAAATTATCCGTAATGCCAAAGCCCGCCTGATCCGTGACAATGTTGTTGTCTGGGAAGGGGCGCTGAGCTCTCTGAAGCGTTTCAAGGATGATGTCAGGGAAGTTCAGTCGGGATATGAGTGTGGTATCGGTCTGGTCAATTATAACGACATCAAGGCCGGTGATGTGGTTGAAGTCTATGAGATGCAAGAGGTGAAGTCGACCCTCTAAGGGTTATTGCGTCTTCCGGTTCGCAAGGGGACGGGCTACGACGTCAAAACTTTTTTACGCAGAGATTCTGGCTTCTGGCGCTGTTGTGATTTGCGAGAGCAGTCGGGACGTTTTACACTATTCAAAATTGAGGTTGCTTTGGAATACCCCCGTTCATATCGCGTTGGCGAGCTGATTATTAAACATATTTCCGAAATTATCTCCCGGGGGTTAAAAGATCCGAGGATCGGATTTGTCACGATAACTGCCGTTGATGTTACGCAGGATCTTCGTTACGCCAAGGTTTTTTACACTGTGATCGGCACAGATCGCGAGCGCAAAGAGACGGCAGTTGGCATTGAAAAGGCGACACCGTATATCCGTCGTCAACTGGCCAGCAAACTGACGATCCGTCATACGCCGGAATTGACGTTTGTTTATGATGAGTCGATTGAATACGGTGATCACATCGCTTCCCTTCTGAAAGAAATTCATAATGAGTCAGAGAACGATTCAGGCGATACTGAAAAGGATTGAAGCCGCAGAACGGATCCTGGTTTCTGCACACGCGACTCCTGACGGTGATGCTCTCGGTTCCACTCTTGCGTTGACGATGGCGTTGCGTGAAATGGGGAAAGAGGTTGTTGCTTTTAATACTGATGGAGTGATCTCGCCATTCGGATTTCTCCCCGGAGCAAAAACCGTACAGAACCGTCTCGATCCTGATGCGAGCTTCGATCTCGGTTTTTTACTCGACGCCGGTGAATTGCAGCGCGCCGGGATCGATCTTCGTGCTCACTGCACAGAGCTGATCAATATCGATCATCATCCACACTCCGAAACTTTCGGGGTGGAAAATCTTGTCGATATTGAAGCCGCCTCGACCGCGATACTTGTTTATCGCCTGTTGCGACAGCAGCGGCATCCAATCTCTCTTGACGTAGCGATTAATATCTATACGGCAACCTTGTCCGATACCGGATCGTTTCGTTATTCCAATGCCAATCAGGAAGCGTTTGTCGTCGCTGCCGAGATGGTCGGACTCGGGATTAATTCCTGGGAGATCGCCTCTCGACTCTATGAGACTCAGCCCGCGCAACGTTTAACTCTGCTCGGCGAAGCGTTACGGACCCTGCAGATCACAAATTGTGGTCGCTACGCCTCAATCAGTGTGACCAGTGAGATGTACGAACTGTGTCATGCCGAGGCCAAACATACCGACGGTTTTGTTAATTATCCGCGTTCTATCGAAGGGGTTGAAGTCTCGATCTTCTTCCGTCAGACCGATCCGAACAGATTTAAAGTCGGGTTTCGTTCCAAAGGGAATGTCGATGTCGGCGCTTTGGCGCGTGAAATGGGTGGTGGCGGCCATCATAATGCTGCAGGCGTACTTGTGGAAGGGGGCCTCGAAGAGGTTCGCGCATCTGTTTTTCAGCGACTCGGGACTCAACCGATCTGATGCAGGGTTTTCTGATTATCGATAAACCGGCCGGGATCTCCTCCCATGATGTCGTACGTCGAATCAGACGGGTTGCCGGAATGCGACGCGTCGGCCACGCCGGAACCCTCGACCCGCTGGCGACCGGTCTGTTGCCGATAGCAATCGGCGATGCGACCCGTCTGATTGAGTATCTTGCTGACCGTGAAAAAGGGTACAGTGCGGTGATGCGTCTCGGGAGTGAAACCGATACGCAGGATTCAGAAGGGGTGGAGATCGCCGCTGGTGATTGGCACAATGTCGACGCGGCACAGGTCGAAAGAGAGCTTGCGCAATTTCGGGGTGAGATTGAACAGGTTCCGCCGATGTATTCGGCCCTTAAAAAAGATGGCGTCCCCCTGTATAAACTTGCCCGAAAGGGTGTTGAGGTTGAGCGGGCCGTCCGCAAGATGGTGATTCATACTCTTGTCATGACCCGCTTTGCACCACCAGAAGTCGCTTTTGATGTCGTCTGCTCCAAAGGGACTTATGTCCGGACCCTGTGTCATGATCTCGGGCGTAAGCTCGGCTGTTTCGCACACATGGTTGAGCTCCGCCGATTTCTGCATGGACGTTTCGATCTGTCGATGGCGGTGAGTCTCGACGAGGTCGAACAGCGAGGGACGAACGGACTTCCTGAGCTGTTGCTCGCGCCACTGACGGCTTTGAACGATATGCCCCGCTGTATAATCGCAGGGGAGGCGTGTCAGCGTCTCTTGAATGGCGTGCCGCCGGTCAAAGACGAAGTTTTGATGGAGAGTGGTCAGTGCCGTAGTGGCGAGCTTGTCGCTCTGGTTCGCGACACGCATTTACTGGCTGTTGCCCGTTTTGAACCGCAGCGTCAGATCGAACGACGTGGAGATTTTCGTATTGAAAAGGTTTTTTATCCGCAAGAAGAGTGATTGGGTTTATTCTTGCTTTACAATAGAGATCAATTATGATAAATAATCATGTTTATCAGTTATGAATTTTGCCGGAAAGGAAGCGAAGAATGCTGGCTACGGAACGCAAGCAAGAAATTATTGAAAAGTTTAAGACTCACACGAGTGATACCGGGTCACCTGAGGTTCAGATCGCACTGCTCACAGAGCGGATTGTCTATCTGACGGAACACTTCAGAACCCATAAGAAGGACCATCACTCCCGTCGCGGCCTGCTCAAGCTGGTTGGACAGCGGCGTCGTCTGCTCGATTACCTCAAGAGAAAAAATCTCGAAGGGTATCGAACGATTATCAAGGAACTTAATATCCGCAGGTAATCAAAGGCAGCAGATTCTTTGCCATCATGAAGAATCTGCTGCCTTAATGTTTCAAGCTGTTGGCATCGGAGGTTGTCCGGAGAGAGGTCCTGTCCATTATACAGGAGTTGTCTCAGGCCACCCTCCTTGCCGTTTTTGCTGATATCGGAATATCGGCGATCAAACCATGAGTTTATAACTCAAAAAAACGAAAAGGATGCAAAAATGGCCTATCAAAAAGTAAGTGTAGATTTTAATGGACAACCCCTGACCATCGAAACAGGTCAGGTGGCACGTCAGGCTGACGGAGCCGTCATCGTCACCTACGGTGATACCAAAGTTCTCTGTACTGTGGTGTCTGCACACCGTATGCGTGAAGGGCAGGATTTTTTTCCGCTGACCGTCAACTATCAGGAAAAATTCTATGCAGCCGGCAAGATTCCCGGTTCCTTCTTCCGCCGCGAGCGGGGGACCACCGAGCGTGAGACCCTGATCTGTCGTCTGATCGACCGTCCGATGCGCCCCCTGTTTCCAAAAGGGTACATGTTTGAAACCCAGATTATGCCGACAGTTGTTTCGGCTGACCTGGTTAATGATCCGGACACCCTGTCGATGCTTGCTGCTTCGGCGTCGGTCGCTATCTCTGATATTCCGTTCGAAGGTCCGATCGCAGCGGTTCGCGTCGGTCGTATCGGCGGCGAGCTGGTTGCCAACCCGACTCTGCAGCAGATGGCAGAGAGTGATCTGAATATCATCGTTTCCGGTTCCCGTGATGCGGTCATGATGGTCGAAGGTGAAGCCGATCTGATCTCCGAAGACGAAATGCTCGATGCCATCTTCTTCGGGCACAAATCGCTGCAGCCGTTGATCGAGATGCAGCTGCAGCTGGCCAAGGCTGTCGGTACCGTTAAACGTGAATTTTCTGTCCCGGAAATCGATCCTGCTCTGGTTGCCAGAGTTAAAGAGCTGGCCACCAAACCGCTCGATGCTGCTGTCCGGATTCAGACCAAAACTGAGCGTTATGCTGCAATTGCCCAGGCAGAAGCTGATGTTAAAACTGCACTGGCTGAAGAATTCGAAGGACAAGCTGGCAACATCGGCTCCGTGGTTAAATCGGTTCATAAAAGCATCGTTCGGCAGATGGCAGTTAACGAACGTATCCGTATTGATGGTCGTGACATGTCGACCATCCGTCAGATTACCTGTGAGACCAACTTTTTGCCCCGTGCCCACGGCAGCGCTCTGTTTACCCGTGGTGAGACCCAGGCTCTGGTCGCTGTAACCCTCGGTACCGCAAGCGACGAGCAGCGGATGGACAACATCCAGGGGATGGAATTCAAGAAGTTCATGCTGCATTACAATTTCCCTCCATTCTGTGTGGGTGAAACCAGCATGCGTCTCTTCCCGGGTCGCCGCGAAATCGGCCATGGTATGCTCGCTGAGCGTTCGGTTGCTGCTGTTCTCCCGAAGCATGAGGATTTCCCTTACACCGTACGCATCGTTTCCGACGTTCTTGAGTCGAACGGTTCTTCATCGATGGCCAGTGTTTGCGGCTCATCGCTCGCTCTGATGGCGGCCGGTGTGCCGGTCAAGGATGCTGTTGCCGGTATCGCTATGGGGTTGATCAAAGAGGGGGACAAGCACGCTGTCCTCTCTGATATTCTCGGTGATGAAGATCATCTCGGCGATATGGACTTTAAAGTTACCGGGACTGCCACAGGTGTTGCTGCACTGCAGATGGATATCAAAATCAGCGGTGTCGATAAAGCGATCATGAAAGAGGCTCTGGAGCAGGCACGTACCGGTCGTCTGCATATTCTCGGCAAAATGGCTGAGGCGATTTCCGTGCCGTGCGCAGAACTCTCTGCTTACGCACCGCGAATCACCACCATCTACGTCAAACAAGATCAGGTTCGGACCGTCATCGGTGCCGGTGGTAAAAATATTCGCGGCATTATTATGGCAACCGGCTGTTCTATCGATATCGAAGATGATGGCCGGGTCAACATCGGTTCCGCTGACGGTGAAGCCGCCAAGCTGGCGATTAAAATGATTCGCGATCTGACTCAGGAAGCCGAAGTCGGTAAACTCTACAAAGGCCTGGTTCGCAAGATCATGGAGTTCGGTGCTTTTGTTGAAATCTACCCGGGGACTGACGGTCTGGTCCATATCTCTGAACTCGATACGGAGCGTGTTCGCAATGTCTCCGATATCCTCAAAGAGGGTGACGAGGTGTTGGTCAAATGTATCGGCGTCGACAAACAGGGAAAAATCAAGCTTTCACGTAAAGAAGCCCTTGGCCAGACGTTACCTGAATAAAGACGTTTCAAACTATCGAATGCTTGAATCATTTCGATGATGATTGATAAACGACCGGCCACAAAGCAGACGTCTTAAGCGTTTGCAGTGGCCGGTTTTTTTGATCTGCAGGAGAGTGCTGTGACGGTTGTAACGGTTCAGATTCAACGTCTGCGTGATGAAGCCTCGGTCCCCCGGTACATGACCGAACATGCCGCTGGTCTCGACCTCTGTGCCGCCCTCGAAGAGCCGGTAACACTGTTGCCGACCCGTCGGGCTTTTGTCCCGACCGGGCTGGCGATGGCAATTCCGGTCGGGTACGAAGGTCAGGTGCGCCCTCGATCCGGTTTGGCTTTAAAACAGGGTGTAACTTTAGTGAACAGCCCCGGAACCATTGATGCTGACTATCGCGGCGAGATCGGGGTGATTATGATCAATCACGGTGAAACCCCTTTTATAATCAATCCCGGTGATCGGATCGCTCAGTTGCTGATTGCACCGGTTACCCATGCCAATCTGGTGGTGGTCGATCGTCTTGACAACACGGAGCGCGGGAGAGGGGGGTTCGGTCACACCGGGATTCAAAATGAGAGTGAAGAGTCATGACAATTGCGGATCCAGATGATTTGATTGAATTCCCCTGTGACTATCTGTTTAAAGCGTTTTGCGCAAAAGATGCGGTTGCTTCTTTTCGCGGTTCGATTAAAGAAGCTGTCAATCGCGTGGTTTTGTGCAGCAATGACGCCATTAAAGAGCGGAAGAGTTCTCAAGGGAACTATGCCTGTGTAACCGCCCTGGTACGTCTTGAGAGCCGGGTGCAGCTGGAGGCGATTAATAATGAGATCCGTAAGATTGATGATTTGATGTTTATGATCTAAATTTGCGAACTCTCTTTTTTAGTTTTGACCTGTTTTGTGATAGATTTACGTCAGAATGTCACATGGCTCGATCATTGCGCGCCTTGCTTCTGATCTTTTTTTCTTAGTCATCCAAATTGATGCATTTTTGCCAAAGCATCAAATAACTCTATTTATTTGAGAGGAGGTTCTCCATGTTGATTTCTGTCGATCCAACTAATCCGCAACCGAGGCAGATCAAACGTATTGTTGACGGCCTCCGTCAAGGGAACGTTATCGCTTATCCGACGGATACAATTTACGGACTCGGATGTAACATCTTCAACAGTAAAGGGATCAAGCGTCTCTATCAGCTCAAAAAACGTGATCCACGCAAACCTTTCTCGTTTATCTGCGCTGATATAGCCGATGTTGCCAATTACTGCCAGGTCAGCAACTTTGCTTACAGGATCATGAAGCGGCATCTCCCCGGTCCTTATACCTTTGTTCTTGATGCCACACGTCAGGTCCCCGGCCTTTTGGTCACGCGTCAGAAAACCGTCGGTATCCGTATCCCGGATAACCCGGTGGCTCTCGCTATTGTCCGTGAACTCGGTCATCCTCTGGTGACAACCAGTGTCAATGAAACAGGTGAAGAGCCGCTCGTCGATCCTTTTGAAATTGAATCTTTTTTCGGCCGCTCTCTCGATATGGTTGTCGATGGCGGGATCATGCTCGGCGACCCTTCGACTGTCATCAGTCTGATTGATGACAAGATTGTGGTCCTGCGGCAGGGGAGCGCTGAAACTTCATGGATCACCTCCGCGTGATGCGTCGATGCATCCTCACTTTCGCACTGATACACGCTCTTCTGTTGTCACAGGCGGCTTTTGCCGGTGATAGACCGGGGAGCCTCGGTATTCAGGTTGTGCCGATCTCGACCGGTGAACTTGCAGTGCTGCACGTTATCGATGGCTCTCCGGCCATGCAGAGCGGATTGCTCCCGGGGGATCTGATTATCGAAGTCGATCAGCTTTCGATGCGTGGGAGTGATTTTGACCAGGTGACAAAAAGCTCTCTTTGGGGAGATGTTGGAACCGAGGTCGCTCTGGTCTGGCTGCGCCCCGGCGTTGCCGACAAGATGCAGGCAACAATCAGGCGGGTCGCGATTACAGATAATCTGAAAATCAAACGAATACCGGGTGTTGAGATCAGAACCCCGAACTGACAGCCCCGGAAGGGAAAGGTCACGATCTTTAAGGCCCAAACAGAACTGCAGAGAATATGAACAAATCGATTACAATCGTTGTCTATCAACGCAATTTTTTACGGCCCGACTGGCGGCACGATCTTGACGTTGCCGCTATTAAATCACTTGCCGAAGAGTTAAACCAAGAGTTGAAGCCGTTTTGCTGGCAAGTCGGCTTTTGTCTCGATATTGAGCGATCTGTTGATGTGCGGGGGTACGGCGATCTGCTTAACGCCGTCCGTCTGCGTACCACCGGTTCAACGCACAGTAACCCCTGTCTTGGTCATGTGATCGGTGCCAGCACGTCATGTGACCCGCTTGCTGATATAAAACGGGGGATTAATCGAATTATTTTTGCCCCGGAGACCATAGAACCAGAATCTGCCTATAAAAAAGTCTGTCACAATTGCGGTTGTGGTTGTTAAGTTTGAAAATTTACAATGAAGCGGCACCCCCTTTTTTTAAACCCCCCTTTTATCTTATTGTATTGAATTCAAGAGAGGTTCTTAATCGTCATGACCTTTAATAATCTCTTTTTAGTTATTCATCTTTTTTTTAAATTATTGACGAAATAGTCTATCAATTTTTTTAAGACATGTTATTAGTAAACATAAATAACATCACAAACTGATAAAAGGAGTGAATGATATGTCCAGATTGTCTGAACTCGCAACAGAACTTGTCTCTGCTCACGCATCCACAACCCCTATGACAAAAGAGGAATTGATTCAGGAACTGCAGGATGTTTATAAAACTCTTTTACAACTCGAAACACAAGGATCAGTCGAAGCCGAAGAAGAACAGTTACAGCCTGCTGAAGCTTTGACCATCACAAAAAGAAAAGCGTTTGGTAAAGATAAAATTTATTGCATGATCTGCGGAAAACCTTTCACGACTCTTAAGCGCCATCTTGCTGTCGCACACGAAATGAAACCGGGCGCCTATCGTAAAAAATTCAGCATTCCAACCAGCACCCCGTTAACCTCCAAAAATTATTCCGAAAGTCGAAAACAGATGGCTCTCGATAAAGATCTCGGTGCAGGCCTGGCCAAGGCGAGAGCCGCCCGCAAGAAACAGGCTTGAAGCCGTCAATAAAAAGCAATGAGGATTTATGACCCACAAAGAAGGTAATCCAGTTTTTCATGTTGACGCAGGAGCAGGGATCTACCTGATCAGTGCCCATGGTCAGCGGATCGGGAACGATTTGCATGTTGTCATGACCGGTGGCGAACAGCCCCATGTCGGCGCTGTTGCGGTCGGATCTCAATCTGCGGATGAGCCGGATGGGGTTCATGTTGCCTTGATAACGGTCCCCGGACATAAAGAAGATGTTATGGTCGAAAAGGCCGCCCGGCGGCTGGCCCGGCAGCTCGGTATTACTGTTCTGGTGGCAGCCGGGATGCACTGGGATGAGATCGATAAGAAAGGGATTGCGCAGGTGCTCGAATACGCCGATCATCTGACGGAAAAGATACTGCATGAGGTTCGCGGGGATTGACCCTTTATTCTGGGATAAAAAAAGAGTTCTAAGGGGTTGCCTTAGAACTCTTGATCATTTGTATCAACTGTGAGGGGATCTGGCTCAGTTGATACTGTCTGCTTTTTTAATTGGTGCCGAAGGCGAGACTCGAACTCGCACGTCCTTTCGAACACACGCCCCTCAAGCGTGCGTGTCTACCAATTCCACCACTCCGGCAAAGGGAAAATATATATACTGATTCGTTCTCTGTGTGTCAATAGAGAAAACGGTTTTTCGTCTTATTTGTCTGCTTTATCTGTTGCCGGCGCCGAAGGTGCCGTCGGAGCAGGGAGAGCGTCCGAGGTCGGTGCGGCGGGTTGAGCCGTCTGAATTTTTTCCGGCATAATACTCGCAGAACCAGGCTGTCCGTAGAAATAGGCGAGCGTAAGACTGGTCAACATGAAAATGATGGCGGCACTGACTGTAACCCTGTGCATGAAGTTTTTGCCGCCGCCTGCACCGAAAACGGTCTGGCTCGAACCGGCACCAAATGAGGCACCAATCTGGGCGCCTTTTCCAGCCTGCAGTAATACGATAATAATCAGGGCAATAGAGACTGTTACATGAAGAATAACCAGCAATGTATCCATCTTTTAATGTCACTCCTGTTCGGCAAATTTAAACAAGCGCGAACACTATCACAGTTCATCTTAAAGGCAAAGTAAAAAAGCTATTGAAATCGGATGATTCGCTCGAACTCCCCGGCTTTGAGGCTCGCTCCTCCGACCAGGGCTCCGTCGATATCGCTCTGCGCCATCAGGCCATCGATATTGTCCGGTTTAACACTCCCGCCGTAGATAATCCGCGTTGCCAGGGCAGTCGGTTGGTCGATCGTCCCTTGCAGAAGTCCACGAAGAAAAGAGTGGACTTCTTGTGCTTCGTCGCTGCTGGCGGTTTTACCGGTTCCAATGGCCCAGACCGGCTCGTAGGCGATCACCACCTTTTGCATCTGTTCTGCCGTCAACCCGGTCAAGCCCGCCTGCAGTTGTGTGGTCAGAACGTCAAACATCAGCTCATCTTCTCTCTCCTGCAAGGTTTCGCCGATACAGAGAATCGCCGTTAATCCGGCCTTTAAGGCCGCCTTCATTTTGCGATTGATGAAATTATCCGGTTCGTTAAAGAGCTGACGTCGCTCGGAATGACCGATAATCACCGTCTGGCAACCGACATCTTTAAGGAGCTCCGCGGAGATCTCACCGGTGAAAGCACCGCACGCTTCCGGGTAGCAGTTCTGGGCTCCGAGGGTGATGTTGCTCCCTTGCAGCAGGTCAGCGATTCTGCTGAGTGCTGTAAATGGAGGAGCGATCATGATCTCGATTGACTCGATATCAGCCACGGCGTTTTTTAATTCCGAAACCAGTTCGGTGGCTTCAGCAACTGTTTTGTTCAGCTTCCAGTTGCCAGCGATCAACGGTTTTCGCATAGGTTCTCCTTCGTTAGAACAATCAATTTCAGCAATCGGTCAATGCAGCAACACCGGGGAGAATCTTCCCTTCGAGCAGCTCAAGGGAGGCACCACCGCCGGTTGAAATATGAGTCATTTCGCCAGCGAGACCGCTGCGGTTCACCGCTGCCACCGAATCGCCACCACCGACAATCGATAACGCCGCAGAGTTGGCGAGTGCTTCGGCCACGCTGAATGTCCCTTTGGCAAAAGATGGAAATTCAAAGACACCCATCGGCCCGTTCCAGACGACGGTTTTTGCCGTGGCGATGGTGTCGCTGAACAGTTTGATCGATTCAGGGCCGATATCGAGACAGAGACGCTCCGCCGGAATCTGCTCGCTGTTGCAGACGATAAACGGAGCGTCGGCAGCAAAGGAGGTTGCGGCGAGGTGATCGACCGGCAGCATAATCGTAACACCCTGCGACTCGGCCCGTTTCAACAGTTGCCCAGCCAGTTCAATCCGGTCGGCTTCAACCAGCGATCGACCGACTTCAAACCCCTGTGCCTTGATGAAGGTATAAGCCATACCGCCGCCGATAATCAGGGTGTCGACCTTGTCGAGCAGATTTTCGATGACCAGAATCTTGTCACTCACTTTGGCGCCGCCAAGGATGGCGACAAACGGTCTCTCAGGGTGAGCCAGTGCTCCGACCAGATAGCGCAGCTCTTCTTGCATCAGAAAGCCGCAGGCCGCCTGCTTGAGAAGCCTTGGAACCCCTTCGGTAGACGCATGGGCCCGATGGGCGGTGCCGAAAGCGTCATTAATATAGAGATCAGCCAGGTCGGCCAGCTGTCGACTGAAGGCCGGGTCATTTTTCGTCTCACCGGGATGAAAACGGACATTTTCCAGGAGCAGAACATCACCGTCATGCATCGCCGCAACCATCTGTTTGACCTCGTCCCCCACGCAGTCCGGCGCCATGCGAACCGTCTGGCCGAGCAGGTTGCTCAAGTAAGGAGCGACCGGCGCAAGGCTGAATTCCGCATCGGGGATCCCTTTGGGACGACCGAGATGCGAGGCGAGAATCAGGCGACCACCGGCGGCAATAATATGTTTGATGGTTGGGAGCGCCGCGACAATGCGAGTGTCGTCACTGATCGTTCCGGTCGCGTCGAGGGGAACATTGAAATCGACCCGGCAGAAGACCCGTTTCCCTTGCAGATGAAGATCGTTGATGGTCAGCTTGTTCTGCATTAAATTGATTCTCCGTAATTGATTGATGGCAAAGAAAAAACGGGGAAAGGTTTTCAGCTTTCTTTCCCCGTCTCTTTTATGGAATACAACTGTCGACTTACTCAGAGGTTATATAATGAACCAGATCGCAGATCCGGCTGGAGTAGCCCCATTCGTTGTCGTACCAGGCGAGAACTTTGACCAGATCGCCGCTATTGACGGTTGTCGACAATGCATCGACCGTTGCAGAGGCGGGACAGCCGTTGTAATCGACGGAGACCAGTGGCTTTTCGGAATAATCGAGAATGCCGAGCATCGCCCCTTCGGAGGCGGCTTTCAACGCCGCGTTCACCTCTTCGACTGTGGTTTTTTTCTCGGTCTGAACAACCAGGTCGATCAGCGACACATTCGGGGTCGGCACACGGATCGCCATGCCGTCGAGTCGCCCCTCCAGTTCGGGGATAACAAGAGAGAGAGCCTTGGCCGCACCGGTGGTGGTCGGAATCATCGAGAGGTTGGCAGCCCGGGCGCGTCGCAGGTCTTTGTGTGGCAGGTCGAGGATATTCTGGTCATTGGTGTAGGAATGGACGGTGGTCATCATCCCTCTGATGATGCCGAATTTATTCAGCAGTACCTTGGCAACGGGCGCCAGACAGTTGGTCGTGCACGATGCGTTTGAGATAATCTGATGTTGCGTCGCATCGTACGCTGCTTCATTGACCCCCATGCAGATGGTCAGGTCGGAATTCGACCCCGGAGCGCTGATTACCACTTTTCTGGCCCCGGCGGCAAGATGTTTGGCCGCGTCATCTCTTTTGGTGAAAAGCCCGGTCGCTTCAATCGCCAGATCAACCCCGAGTTTTTTCCACGGCAGTTCGGCCGGATTGCGCTCCTTGCAGACCAGGATTTTACGGTCACCGACAATCAGGTATTCGCCTTGGGCCGAAACCGGCTCGGCAAAGGTCCCGTGAACGGAATCGTATTTGAACAGATGGGCGAGAGTGGCGGCATCTGCCAGGTCGTTAATTGCAACGAGCTCGAATCGCTCATTTTGCAAAGCAACCCGCATCACGTTGCGACCGATTCTACCGAATCCATTGATGGCGACTTTTGCAGACATTGAGTTCCTCCAGAGGGTGTATAAAAATGCATCTGATTTAAAACGCTGTCACACCTTATAGAAAGGGTAAAGCAAATAATATCGGATGAGTTAGAAGGCGTCAACATCGAAGAGAAGAAATATTTCAAGGAGAAGAGGGGTGGCGGGTTGTTGACTCTTCCTCATCTAAAGACTCTATTTGTCCGGTTTTTCCTTGCGGCAACCGCTCTACCTGCGGTATATATTCTGCGCCTTTGAAGGGATAGGAGTCTGTCGTTGCGGGTCAGTTTATTAGCGAGCGGAAGCAAGGGGAATTCTCTCTTTATCAAGAGCGGCGAGAGCCGTATTCTGGTCGATGCCGGTCTCTCCGGTCGTGAGATCGCAAACCGCCTTGCCCAGATCGGTGAAGATGTCGCCAAGCTCGATGCCATTCTGGTCACTCACGAACATCGTGATCATGTTACGGCGATCGGTCCGCTGGCGCGTCGTTACAACCTCCCTGTCTATCTTCATCCCCGGACTCATGCGGCCCTGCCCGGTGCGGGGCGTCTCGATCAACTCAATGAATTTGAAGTGGCCGGACGCTTCTCCCTGCGCGATCTGGAGATTACGCCGTTTTCGATTACCCATGATGCCTCTGAACCGGTCGGTTTTATGCTCGATACACCGGAAGGGCGGATCGGCGTCGCCACCGATCTCGGGATTGCCACCCGATTGGTTGTCGATCAACTCAAACAGTGCCGGGTTCTGATCCTTGAATCGAATCATGATGAAGAGATGCTGCGTGATGGTCCCTATCCCTGGCATCTGAAACAGCGCATTCGCGGCAATCACGGCCATCTGTCGAATACGGCCGCCGGTGAACTTCTCGATAATCTGCTCTGGGACGGGATGGAAGCGGTTTTTCTTGCTCACTTGAGCGAAACCAATAACGACCCGCAGCTCGCGCAGCACTCTGCTCATACTGTCATCTGTCAGCAGAACCGCTGTGCGCCGCAACTGATTATCGGGAGTCAGGGACGAGCGAGTCGTTGTTTTGAAGTTTAATATTCTGCGTACTGAACCGTTACTTATTACTCTAGCGGATAAAAAACTTGTCATCCCGAAAGTGCTTTTATCCGGGATCCATGGTTTTAAAAGCTGGATTCCCGATTACCCCCTCGGGAATGACACCCTTTTCGCAGGTGCTGAATAGTTTATTACTTTTTTGCCAACGTATTAAAATCATACGTAATGAACCGTTACTTTGTTTGCAGTTATCTGCAATTTTCACTTCTGGAATATTGAGATTTTAAGGAGTTTTAAATGGCAAACCGAATATTGGTCGGCCTGAAGCAAGGTGTGATCGACGCCCGTGGTGAGCGGGTGAAGCGCCAGATCAGGGAACATCTCGGAATCGAGCTCGATTCGGTTCGGACTATCGATGTCTATACCGTCGATGCGCAGCTCACTCCCGCTGAGATCGTCGCGGCGGCGGCCGGTCCGTTCAGTGATCCGATCATTCAGGATTTTGTGGTCGATCAACCGCTGGCTGCCGCGTTCGATATGCTGATTGAGGTCGGTTTTCGTCCCGGTGTCACCGATAATGTCGGTCGTACGGCCCGGGAGGCGATACAGTACCAGACCGGGCGCCTGTTTGCCGCCGGTGAAGCGGTCTACACCTCGGTGCAGTATTTACTGAATGGCCAGCTCGATCACGCTCTGGCCGAAAAGATCGCGAGCGGATTTTTAGCCAACGGTCTGATTCAACGCTGGACGATCATGGATGCTGCCGCCTTCAAACAGGCAGGGGGGATTTTGGCGACCACGCCGAAAGTCGCGGTCGGGAGCCGGCCACAAGGGGCTCTGATCGATCTGGATGTGACTGATGAGGCGTTGCTGCAGATCAGCCGTAACGGCATGCTGGCCCTCACCCTGCAGGAGATGAAGACCATCGCCGCCCACATCCGTGATCCGGAAGTGATTGCGAAACGCAAACAGTACGGTCTCGGTGATAAACTGACCGACGCCGAGCTCGAAGCGCTCGCCCAGACCTGGAGTGAGCACTGCAAACACAAGATTTTTTCCGCCCGAATCGAATATGATGACGGCTCGGGGAATAAAGAGATTATCAACTCCCTGTTCAAATCGTACATCATGCAGGCGACGGCTGATATTCGCGCCGCTCGCGGTGCCGATGACATCTGTCTGTCGGTCTTCAAGGATAACGCCGGGGTCGTCAAGTTCAACGATGACTGGAGTATGGTTTTCAAGGTCGAAACACACAATTCCCCGAGTGCGCTCGATCCATACGGCGGCGCTCTGACCGGCATCGTCGGCTGTAATCGTGATCCGTTCGGCACCGGCATGGGGGCACGACTGATCTTTAATACCGATGTCTTCTGCTTCGCTTCCCCTTTTTACGACCAACCGCTTCCGCCGCGTCTGCTCCATCCGCGCCGGATCTTTGAAGGGGTGGTCGAAG
>JAGXHN010000032.1 GCA_024636225.1 Desulfuromonadaceae bacterium
CGCCGATTTCATCGAGAAAGATCGTCCCCCCGTTTGCCTCTTCAAACAGCCCGAGTTTGCGATTCTTGGCATCAGTAAAGGCCCCCTTTTCATGACCGAACAGTTCGGTTTCAAGCAGATTAAAAGGGAGAGAACCACAATTTATCTCAACAAACGGTTTATCGCTGCGCGGGGAAAGATTATGAATGGCCCGGGCGACGAGCTCTTTACCGGTACCACTCTCTCCGGTAATCAGGACCGTTGCCGTCTCGTGTTTCGCCACTTCACGCACCTGACGGTAAACCTGCATCAACTCCTGGCTGGAACCGACCATTTCTGATTCATCAAGCAGATTCGGGTCTTTGCTCTCCCGCCGTAACTTGCGAACTTCGCGCCGCAACTGCTGCGTCTCAAGCGCCAGGCGGACGATCAGACGAATCGCATCGGCCCGAAACGGCTTCTTGATATAATCATAAGCACCCATCTTGATCGCTTCGACAGCGCTCTCAACGGTTCCATAACCGGTGATGATGATCACCAGCACGCCGGGATCAACCTCCTTCATCCGTCGCAAGACATCCAGTCCGCTGGTCGAACCGAGATTCAGATCGAGGAAGACCAGATCAATCTCCTCTTCATTGACCTGCCTGACAGCATCTTCGGGACTCTCGGTCGAAAAAGGTCGATATCCATCCTCGGTAAGAATTCGCTCCAGATTCTCACGGATAAACGCTTCATCATCGACAATTAATATTTTTTCCAAGAGAGACCCCTAACACCCGGCAAGGCAAAAGCAGCGTTTTTTTTTACGCTGGAGAGATAAGTAAAGAGAGCTGATAACGTAAAAGTGGCGAATTTACGCCACTCCTTAAGCATTAAGCAAGAAGAAGATCGTCAAACTTGCAAGCCGGATCAGCCGGAAAGACCAGAACAAAGGTTGTCCCTTCGTTCTGACGACTTTCGACTTCGATCGATGCACCATGATCTGAAATGATATTATAAGTGATTGCAAGACCGAGGCCGGAACCACCCCCTTTGGTGGTAAAAAAAGGTTCAAATATATTATTGAGACATTCTGCATCGATCCCCGAGCCGGTATCCTGGATGATCAGCCGCACTCCTTGCGCACAAGGTTCAACAACAACCCTCAGTTTGCCACCGTCCGGCATGGCATCAATCGCATTGTTCAGCAGATTCAAAAAAGCCTGTTTGAGTTTATCCGGATCGATCGGAATCTTCGGGAGGGGGTCAAAAATCTCTTCCACCAGATCGACCCCCGCATTTTCACACTGCTTCTGAACCAAAAAAAGCGTGTCGTGAAGAACTTTGCCAATATCGTCAGGGCGTCTGATGGCAGGCGGTAATGTCGCAAAGTGAAGCAGCTCATTGACGAGCCCCTCAAGCCGGTCCATTTCACCGAGGGCTCGTTGAATCAGTCTCTGGTCTTCACTACGATCCAGCAGCCGATCATGCAGATCGTCAAGCAACAGACTCACACCGGTCAGAGGATTACGAATTTCGTGCGCAATTCCGGCCGAAAGTCGCCCAAGAGAGGTGAGACGATCCACCCTTGCCATCTGCCGCCGCATTTCAACACGGTCCGTCAGATCCTCAAACGTTAACAGCCAACCATGCGTGCCGCCGCCAGACATCGGCAAGGCTGCCAGACGATAGATCCGGACGCCTGCCTCTCGGCTCACTTCAACATAACGATTCCATGACGGGTGACCGACGGAACGAAGTCCTTCGTGCAGCGGTTGAAGCAACTCAGGCCATGCTGACAAAACTTGATCAAGAGGCTGATTCAACAGTTCATTAACACCCCCAAGCATTCTGACCACCGGGCCATTACAGGACGTTAATTTTTTTTCGGCGTCAAGGGTCAATATCCCCATCTCTACATGTTCAAAGATCGTCTCTTTGAAATTACGCTCTTGAAGAATTTCCAGACGAGATCGTCTCAAATCGCGCAAAGAACGAAGCAGACGGGCACGTCTCTCATTCAGTTCCCGCGCCATATTATTGAAAGAATCAGCTAACTCACCTATTTCATCGTGACTGTCGACTTTGATTTCAGATACCTGGCGACCACGTGCCATGCTCCGTGTCCCCTCGATCAGAGCATGCAACGGCCCGGTAATATTTCCGGATATCTGTAAAGCAACCAGAAAGACCGTCAGTCCGGTTAAAATAATCATCAGCGTCGAACCGCGAGAAAAACGAGCCATTTCCTGACGGATGACCTCGGACGCCGAAGCGGCTGCTTTGTGAAATTGCTTAACTTCTGCACCGATGGTGATGCCGCCAAACACCCCGGTTTTTGCGTAAACACCCCTTTTATAAAGAATTGGGGCGTATGCCATGATCTTACGGGATCCACCGATGTTCGTCACATCGACAACACCCGAACGACCTGAGAGGACCGCATTGGCCGCTTCAGGGTAGTTGGTGTGTACAAATCCGGCATGGAACAGGTTAAACGGAATCCGTCCCGATTCAATCTGCTCGGGGGAAGAATATTCAGAATAAGGTAAATAGAGCTGTCCATCTTGATCAAGCCCTCTGATATCCCAATATTTCGGATGGGTAATCATCCACCCTTCATCGTCGAACATAAAAGCATAATTGCCACTGTCGTAAGATGGAAAAAGAACAAAATCTTCTTCGGTCGGTGTGATGTGTTGGGTAAATTCCATCAGGTGTCGATGATCGAGAGAGAGGACGACAAGACCATCAAATGCGCCGGATTCATTGAAGATCGGAGTCGAAAAACGGATCACCCCTCGATAACGTTCCCCTTCAATTGCGGTTTCCGGGTTTAATGCCTCACCGAGTTGCTGCTGTTTACTCACATGCCAACCGTTCAGGTGAGAGGCATAAACTTCGCCGGCTGAAAGCTCGCGCGCACGCAAAAAATAGTCCTCTATCAAATAGGTCGTATTCGCGGGGTCTGAAACGTTACGCAGTTGCTGACTTAACGCCCCATTCACAACACGAATTTGCTCCACTCCATTTCGATCGACATAAGCGATTTCCTCATAAAGTGGCAACAGCTCTCTGATTTCCTGCGGATCTGTATTTGTGCCACCCCGATACCAGACCGGACGAGAATGGAAGCGGGCAAAATCGAGATAAGTTTTTGCCGTGGGGTGAAGCAGCACAAGACTCGCAAGATCACCTTCGATATCGTGCAATAGTGTCGAAACGCTTCGCGCCACGTTCTCAGCTCGCAAGGTCAGAGCATGTGCCGCTTGAGCGTCGAGAGCATCGGCCGTATTCTGCCGCAACAGTTCTTCAACATTTTGCAGACTTCGATTCGAATTCACAGAGAAGAGAATCAACGGGATTAATGAGAGGGCCAGGAAAGCGAAAAGAACCCTTTTTCTGAGATTAAGTCGTCGCATTTTTTGAGTATAACCGTAAAAAGGGGGCAAAAGGGTAAACAAATACCAAAGAAAATCGGGCAGAGAGCTAAAAAGACGAACGAGATCTTCTGCCGTACACTTGTAAAAAAAAGGGGTATTTTACAAAAAGAAAAGAGTGATTATTCAGCACCCTGCTCATACCGCACAACATGAAGGCCAACGCTGTTGCGAGATAAAGATGTGAAGAGCCGACATTAATCAAAGGTAATTATTGTGGACCGCATGCTGTAACTGAAGAGGATTATAAGTTACGAAAAAAGATCTTGAATCAATGCCGCGACCGCGGAAAAAGACGACGTGAGTTGATCGCCAACGGTAACAGCTCCTTATGCTTTTTCAGAACCTCATCGAGGGTCGAACCGTCATTGATGATAATATCACAGGCGTCAAGAACCGTTTTGGCGACGTGACTGCCATCAGGGCGACAGTAGACAATAATTTCATAACGATCATTCTCTATCGGAACTTCACATTTATGCACAAAAATTTCAGCTGACATACCACCCTCCCCTGAGAACATCGTCATACACCACGCTTGTTCGCGACGGAAGAGCTAAAAGCAAGTTCCCTGCCAAACAAAAAAAATTACATAAAAGACTGAAATAACAAAGAAACAGCTACAAAAAACAAACATTAAATGGATAGTTTAAGCAAAAAGACTGAGGAGTTGTGCGTAATAACATAAAAATCACTTACGTCGGCTGACGACATAATCAGCAACAATCTCCAGAGCATCACGTACTTCAGAAGGGGGGAATAGCTGCAGCTGCTGTTTCGCTCCAAGGGCCAGTTCCGTCGCACGATTTCGGGTATAGGTTATACCGTCATACTTATCGATAAGCGTTGTCACATAGTGAAGATCATCATTTCCGAGAATCTCTTTTTCAACAATGTCCGAGAGTGCAGAGCGCTCCTCAACGGTGCATTGACGCAAGACATGGATCAACGGCAGGGTCATCTTCCCCTCTTCCAGATCATGCCCTTTCACCTTGCCGAAATCAGCTTCTTCAGAAACATAATCGAGTGCATCATCCATCAACTGAAATGCGATCCCGATATCCATCCCGTAACGTGATAAAGCCTCTTTTTCTTCGCCCACAAGACCACCGAGTACGGCACCGACACGGCAGGCGGCCGATATCAGTACGGCAGTCTTATCCCGAATAACATTCAGGTAACGGGATTCATCCAGATCGAGATCACAGGTACTGATCAGTTGTAAAACTTCACCTTCAGCCATCTGCGTTGTTGCATCAGACAAGGTCTGTAAAATCTCAAGATCGCCAACGCGCACCATTATAGAGAAAGATTTAGCGAAGAGGAAATCACCAACAAGTACAGAGGCTTCATTCCCCCAGACGGCATTGGCCGACTCCTGTCCCCGACGTAGTACAGCACTGTCGACAACATCATCATGCAGTAAAGTTGCCGTGTGAATAAACTCCACAACACTGGCAAGCCCGATATTCTGATCCCCTTGGTACCCGGCAAGACGCGATGACAAAAGAAGAAGCATGGGGCGAATCCGCTTGCCACCACTGGCAAATACGTACTCGCCAACCTTGCGAATCAAATAGACGTCTGAGTCGAGATCGCGTTTGAACTGTTCTTCTACCCGCTTGAGATCATCTTGTAATAAACTGAGAACGCGTTCCATTATTCATCACTCAGGATCGAACCCGACAAAATGTCGTCCAATCAACTAAAGAAAACGATATTTACCCGCAAAATTGCGTTCATCCTAAAGAATCGTATCGACCAATGTCAAAGAGTTTTTTCTTTTGCCAGCGGAAGAGTCAATTTGAAACACGCGCCTGCCGCAGCTTTCGGTTCCAGAATTAACTCTCCGTCATGATCTTCAACCAGACGGCGACAGAGCGAGAGGCCAAGTCCGGTCCCTTCGCCACTCGCCTTGGTTGAAAAAAATGGTTCGAAAATCTGTTCGCAAAATTGATCCTCAACCCCGGGGCCGGAGTCCGATATGGTCAGGCTGAGAAAGTCGGACTGAACTGCAAGCGACAGAAAAATAGATCCCTCTCCCTGCATCGCCTGGGCAGCGTTCAGAAACAGATTGACCAGAACCTGACGCAATCGATCACTATCACCTGCAACCGTGCAAGACAATTCCGATGCAGAACGGTCGAGTTTAAATGTCACATTTCTGAAGAGTTTCTGAGGTTGAAGTGATGCAATTGTGTCTGTAATCAAAACAGAGAGATCGACGTTTTCCCGTGAATCACTCTGTATTCTGGAGAAACCGAGCAATCCGCCGGTAATCCGCCGACAACGATGACATTCATCTATAATCGCCTGTAAATCTGCACTCTTCTGCGGATCATCCTGAATATCTTCCTTTAATAACTCTGCATAACCAAGAATAATCCCGATCGGATTATCAATTTCATGTGAGACACCCGCAGCAAGCTGACCGATAGCCGCCAGCCTCTCCGAACGAATCAATTGTGACTGAACCTGTTTCAACTCTTCATTGGCCAGATAGAGTGCAGAGTTTTTTTCTGTCAATGCTGCACGGCTTAGATAGAGACTCTCTGCCATTTCATTAAAAGCTCGTGCCAATGCCCCAATCTCATCATTACGCTCAATAGCAGAACGGGTCGCGAGCTCGCCCTGACCGATAGCACGTGCGCCAGCGGCCAGCTCTGCAAGAGGGCGCGAAATCCGCCTGGCTACAAAAGCAGCCAGAAGAGTCGCCCCCAGCAACGCAAAAACTCCTATTTTCAGGAACTGAACACGCATATCGGTCAGACGGCGATCAATCGAATCAAAAGAGACCAGATAGCGAACAGACAGAATATGTTCCCCCGTCGGCCCAAAAGCCGGAACCAGAAGATCAAGCACACGTTGTTTGTTCAAAATATGTTCTGTCTGGACGGAAACGCGCGGCGTTTTCAAGCGCAAGCCGGAGACAGATGATAAAGGCTCAGATAATACCGTATCGATAAAATCAGGGAATTGTGCCGATTGAAACAGCATCTTGCCGCTTGGGGAGTAGATTGAAAACAAGATCAAATCTCTGTTAAAACCTAAAAAATCATAAACATAACTGAGCTGTGTCTCGTCAGATGGGGGAAATGTCCCCCGGAACTGCTTGAGAATTTCCGGGGTTGCAAAACGTGCAAAGGAGATGTTTTGACTCTGCAGAAACGTCTCCCACTGACGCGACTGATTGCGCTCAAGAGCCGCGAAAGCTAAAAACAAAACAGCAATCAGTACAACGCCGGTATAGATAAAAAATCTTTTGCCGAGAGAGACCGTCATCCATGTCACCTTAAAAATCTGTTTGTCAAAACAGACCTAGTAAAAATCTGAAGATAAAACAGAGCATAATTACTGTCATTCATGTATTCTGGAAATCGAATCCACTGACTCGACAGACCGGAGGTGAACCATGAGCCACACAGCTCCCCTTATCCAGATGCTGCGCAATCGCCGCAGCATCCGACAATTCACACCACAGGAAGTGCCGCAGGAGAAAATTATTCAACTGCAGGAAGCTCTGCTACGCGCGCCAACATCCAGAGGAAAACAGCCCTGGAATTTTATTTTTGTCGAAAATCGAGATCTTCTCGAAAAAATGAGCCGGGCAAAAACACACGGATCAGCTTTTGTCGCGGGAGCAGCGCTCGGAGTTGTTATCTGCGCAGACGAAGAGCTTTCTGACGTCTGGATCGAAGATAGTGCCATTGCCGCCATCACCCTGCAGTATGCAGCTCATGATCTCGGACTGGGGAGCTGTTGGGTACAAATCAGAAACAGACTCCATGACGACAAAACCAGTTCCGAAACCTTTCTGAAAAAACTTCTGGACATCGGTGATTCTTCCAGAATTCTCTGTATGATCGGCATCGGCTTCTCAAACGAGGAAAAATCAGGGCTGCCACAAACTCAATTGCCGGCAGGAAAAATCAAGTTCATCTACAAAAATTCGCACAAATAACCGAACTGGGAAGAGAGCCGTCTGAAGCGTTACTGCGTGTTTTTATTTCGTGCAGCTATAAATTTATTGGAGGGCGAATCGAGCCGATAACCTCCGGCATCCCATATATCTTCAATCAGTGCCCAGTCGATATCCAGATTTTTCATAGTCATCGCCAAAACCGATGCATCAAGGGCTTCACTATCATCAATCACCAGATCCCGATTTGCATCCGCCCAATGATAAATATTGATCGGAATCGCAGTCTCACCCACGACAGCAGAACTTCTGTTTTCCCCTTTTGATTTTACGATCAGCTCACCCTGAAAAACAAGCGAATCGTCTATTTTAAAATCAAGATCAGGTTCAAGCAGATAATTAATCCGTACTGACTCGGAGAGGTCTTGTAATATCCAGCGCGCAGAGCCGAGTTCATTATCAAGACTTGAAGGGGGGGGAGTTGCCTCAACCAGCTTGAACCCTTTCGAGAAGTTCTCCCGCAGAACCATCCCCTCGACAGTTCCGACCAGATCGATAGAAACCGTGACCGGCAGTTTCGTTGCAAGCGATGCATGAGGCGGGAGAAGTCGCTGCACTGAAAGTTGATAAGCGACATCAGCGGGCTGCTTTAAAATAAAAAAGAGTCCCAAGGTCAGCAACAGGGTTACGCCGGCAAAAATTAAGTAAATTTTAGGGGTCAGGCGAGGAGCAGAAGCGGGATTCTCTTTCAACAGAATCACCTCAATCGGAACTTCCAGCGCCTCGGAGAGCAGAAGTGCGTTCTCCCGACGCACACTCGGATAGCGATTATTCTCCCAGCGTGAGACCGTATCTATCGTAACACCAACCACTTTTGCTATGTAATATTGGGTCAGTTTCTGTTCCTCACGAATCCGTCGAATAGCAGAGCCGTCGATTTGAACCTTACTTGTCAGATCTTGTTCCATTTTCATCTCCGATCCGTTTTGAGCATACTAGCACGGCCTCCTGTAGCTGCAAACGCAAATTTATGGATCGACATAAATCGAAAACAGCAATGTACCGCTATAGAGTAAAATACTGTAATTATTAGATTTATGGTAGACATCGAGAGACAGTTTGGTAGATGTCCGATGTTCCAACAGTTGAAAAAAGCTAATATTCAAAACAGATCAAAGGATGAAAAAATTGGTATTAACCGACAACTAAGGAGGTCAAACATGAAGAAAGTTATTGCTTCAGGAATCGTTATCTGTTTTCTCAGTTTAAGCTTTGTCGCACTGGCAGATAATGGCCCGGCGGAAATTGTACTGGAAAACAAGCAAGGGGCCGTTACCTTCAACCATCAGCAACATCAGGGTGCAATAGCCGATTGCTCAACGTGTCACCACAACGGGGTTGATGCAGGTGGATGCCGAAGCTGCCATGACGGCGTGAAGGCGAGCGACAGTAAAAAAGCCTTTCATGCCCTTTGCAAAGATTGCCACCAAAAGAGTGAATCGGGGAAAGTTGCCGGCAAAAAATGTTCGGAGTGTCACGTAAAATAATCAAACATGCAGATAAGGGGAACCTTCTTCTCCATCATTTCAAAAATGTTATACTAATATATTCTTTTTACTTTTTTTTCTTGAAATTATGTGAGAATAGCGATATAGTTACTTCGAGCTTTGGCTGGAAACAGACCAAAGATCCTGATCCCGTACACACCCCCCCTCCGTGTACGGGATCTTTTTTTTAAAATTGTACTATGTTTAAAAGCTCTCAAATAAGCGGCTCAACGCATTACCCCACGAATATCCCCCATGCCGACAATACTCTCGATAACGCCACGAGCCGGATTCCCTGCACGATCATACCAGACGTAAATCGTACCTTCCTTGGTATCAAAAATCTCCTTATCAACAGAAAATCGACACAACATCCCCCCTTTTGGAAAGAAGTTCGAATCAGGTCGTTGTCGGTCCGTCAAAATTTCAATCTTAATCAGACCGACATCTGTCCCCCCGAAAGCCGGTATTTCATAAGTCAAACCCGGTATGAGCGGTCCGTAAACTCCGGTAATCAGATTGGCATAAGCAGTAAGAATGTCGACCGGCATCTCTGCTGCAAACGGCAGATGCTTCTCCCACCACTGTACACCATCGGCGATTTTAGAGACGCTGATCTCCCCATTATCCGGATCAAAAGCATAATGTTTGATGCGGATTTTTTTTGATTTGCCTTTACCCTTCTCAATAGAGGAATCGTGCGTCAAGGTGATAAGATTCCCATGTTCCTGTTTCTGCATTAAAGTTTCATACGATTGGATTCTGTGACTGGTCAACCAGGCAGAGACGCCTCTGGTTTTGGCCGACAACCGGGCGCGATACGTATTAGATTGTTCCCCTTTTTCCAGGCTGAAAAAACCGTCAGCAACATGATCCATCCAGAGAAAAGCAATTTTATAGCGCAGATCGGTTCCGACCAATTCTTCAATTGTCGGAAAAGTATCGGCTGCTGCAAAAGAGTCAGCATGCAATGAAGTGGAATTTATCACAAAATAACAGACAGAAAAAAGCAGCAGTACTCGAATCATGATAGTCCCAAGCCAGAATAATGTGACGAAACAAAAAGAGGTCAAGAACAATCTTAGCAGATTACCATTTACAAAGGAAAATGGCAGAAAAATTTAAAGAGAATTCCAGCTTGACAAACAGCTTCAGGCCCTATTAATATCCATATATTCATATCCAGAGTAGATCGAAGGGATAATATGTTATGAGCCAGGTGGAGTTTAAGAAGGAAAATAATTATGATCGTGAGGCCGAAATCCTCAAAGTCCTCGGTCATCCGGTGCGGCTCAAGATCATTGCCGGATTAATTTCGGAAAGCTGTAATGTCAAAAAAATCTGGGAGTGTCTCGGACTTCCTCAGGCGACAGTTTCCCAGCATCTCGCACTGTTGAAAAACAAAGGGATCATCGAGGGGAAGCGCAACGGCGTCGAAGTCTTTTACCAGGTTGTCAACCCGGAGACCAGAGCGGTTGTCGAAGCAATTTTTGGTGCACCATCCTGTAGTGTCTGATCCCGTTCTTTAAACGCGAATTCTGCCGTTACAACCCTTTTTGACATATGACATACAAAACGTTGTAAGTCGCCCGCACCCCTTTTTCCGAATGATAATGGTGCCGATACAATTGTTCCATTTCGAATAGAACTCTTCTCGGAAACAGCCCGGTCGATTTATTGATTGAAGCGTTTTGCGCCCCGATCTTTTTCAAGCCGACCAGCAGATCACGAAAAGAATCGTGATACTCCTCTTCAGTTTTGACCATACTCTCAACCTGGCAAAATCCAGCTTCACGCAACGCCTGACAGACCGCTTCTTCTTCCGGGAATGATTGAAAATGAAACGGGCGCTGCGAGCCGTTCCGTTGCAGAGAGCGGCGCAAAACATCCTCGAGTTCATGCAGCGTTCCAGTAGAGAACAGAGCAAATGCAAAGCGGCCACCAGGTTGCAGGATACGGCAGGTCTCATCAAAGGCGGCTTTAAGATCTTCGACCCACTGATAAACTGAAGATGAGAGAACCAGGCCAAAAGTTTCAGAACGAAACGGAAGCCCGCGGGCATCGGCATCAACAGCAAAAGATCCGGCAAGCTTAAGATGAGCGGAGAGGGTCATCTCATGCGCCAGATCGCTCACTGTGAGGGAGATATCAGGAAATCGTTCAAGAAGCCTGGTCCCCACCGCTCCGGTTCCGGTGCCGATATCGAGGGCCGAACCAAAAATCGAGTCTGCAGTCGCCATAGTGACAAGTTTTTCAGCTACTTTTTTCTGCACCTGAGCATATCGATCATATTCGTCTGCATGATTTGAAAAATTGCGCCGAATCTGCCCGTTATCAAGATTCAAGTAAAAACTCCTTCCAGAGAGATTGGCTGCGCTCTGGATAGCTCAAAAATGGGGCATGACCGACATGATCCCACAAAGATGTTTCAGCATTCGGGATCTGTTCCGCAAGAAACAGTCCGGCAGAGACCGGGATGACCGTATCGGCCCGGCCGTGATGGATCAGGGTCGGTATGCGAATATTTTTCAGTTCCCCCCTGAGATCGCCACTTTTAAGTGTGGCCAACGCCGCCAGCCCCGCTTTTGCCTCTGGCAGAATTGATCGAGCACGCACCTTTTCGGCAAACTCTTTGTCTCGCTTCTCCCCAGCAAACAGCATTGCGGCAAAGTCATTAAAAGTTGTTCGGGGATCTCGATGAAACTGCCTCTCCATGACACGGACCTGACTTTTCGGCAAGCCACCCTCCCAATCAGCACCCTGACAAAATTTTGGTGTCGATGAAACCAGAATCAATCGTTTTATCGGCAAAGAACCGTTTGCTGCAAGGCGGATGGCCACCTGACCTCCGAGCGACCAGCCGAGCATAAAAAAACTCTCTAAATTTAAAGATTCAAGCCACTGCAAAATGTCCGCGGCAAAATAATCGAGGGTATAATGATCGCCAGGATAGACTCCCCATGTCCGCGTAAATCAGGGACCAAAAGCCGAAAGTTTTGCACTAACGGGTGGATCGAATGTGAAAATATTGCGGACGACATCGCCCAACCATGCAGGAGCACCAGAGCGGGTCCCTGACCGGAGTCGAGATAATGCAGCTGCTGACCGTTCGTCATGGTAAAGCGCTTCACACTGACACCTTCGTAACCACGCGGCAAATTGCCTCTGCGGCCGTTTTTAACTCATGAGGATCGTGAGTCGCCATCAGAGTTGCCCGAAGGCGACAGGCGCCATCCGCTACGGTCGGTGGCCGGATCCCCTGCACAAACAGACCCTGATCGAACAGTTGACCAGCCGCCGCCATCGTAACGGCCGGTGTTCGGGTCATGATCGGGACAATCTGAGTGGTTGTTACGCCGATATCACAACCACCGGTCACCAGTAACCGAGTGAAAAGCTGACGATTCTCTTCCAGTCTCTGACGTAGATCCGCACCCTCCTGACTCTCGACAATATCGAGTGCAGCGATCGCTGCCGCCGGTATCGCCGGAGGGAGACTGGTCGAGAAGATAAACGGACGACAACGATTAATCAGGGTGTCGACAATCGTCCGGGAGGCAGCGAGATATGCACCACTGCCGCCGAGCCCTTTGCCGAGGGTCCCCATTTGCAGATCGATCTCTGTCAGACAACCTTGCGCTTCACTGCTTCCCCGCCCGTTTTCACCCAGCACTCCGGTCCCGTGCGCATCATCAACCATCAAAAGAGCGTCATATCGATCTTTAAGACGACACAACTCAGCCAATGGGGCACAATCACCATCCATACTGAAAACCCCATCAGTAACGATCAACCAGCGCCCTTTGCGACCTTGCACCTCCGCAATCATTAACGATCCCAGTGCCGCAACATCGGCATGGGGATAGACAACGGTCCGGGTAGCAGAGAGCCGGCAGCCGTCAATAATTGAAGCATGGTTGTATTCGTCGGAGAAGATCAGGTCGTTTGGTCCGAGCAGACTGCTCAAAATACCGGTATTGGCTGCGTAACCACTGTTGAACAGCAATGCTGCCTCGGTCTGTTTGAAAGAAGCCATCCGCTCTTCAAATCTGGCGTGCAGCCGCATCGATCCCGAGATCAGGCGGCTACCGGTACTTCCGACGCCATAATCGCGGGTTGCACACAAAGCCGCTTCAATCATGGCCGGATGATTCGCCAGACCGAGATAATTGTTGGAACAGAGCATCAGGACACTTTCCCCGTCCAGCTGCACATGAGTCGTCTGCTCACCATCAACAACTCGAAGTCGACGAAACATATCGGCGTCGCGTAACTGTTGAAGATGTTGCTGCCACTGTTTCATTCTCTCCCCTCCAGTGTACGAATGGTACCATGCCGATCAGCAAGGAACGGAGTCTGTTCCAGAAAGGCTATTGTTGCTGTCAAATCGGCATCAGGCTGTACAAAAAATGCGCGCCCGCCCCGCAGATCTCCGAGTGGCTTCAACTGAGCGAAACGACAATATCCAGTCTTTTGCGAAGCGACATAACCAGCCGTGTAATCGGCGGCATCCGACCAGCAGAGTTCGGCCACAACAGACGGAGCTGCCAGAACTTTAGCCGCCAGAACCAATGCTTCACGCGTCCGAAGATGGCTGAGATCGTACTGTTGCAACAGTGTTGTCAGAGAAAGAGAGGCTGCAGTGGTCAGATCGAGACGGGTCGCCCGAACACCGCGAGTATGATCTTTTTCCAGCCGTTCTCCAGAGCTGGCATCAATCAGCATCGCCCCGCGCATGGCACACCCGGCCACAGACGCACCGTTCGCAATCGCAGCCATTGCCCGCAAAGCACTCAACTCCGTTACGCCCGCCTCAACCAGAACAGCAACCGCCTCCTTGCGCCCCTGCTCGTAGCCAACCTGTGGCATGAGAGCGATCGAAGGGATCGCACCGAACTCAATCTGTTCCGACAGAATTTTATCGACTGAGACGCTTACCGTATCGGGAGAGAGGCGCAGCGCCCGCTGCAACAAATCGGTCGTGACAGATTCGACCTGTTCAGGCGGCACCAATCTTTCTGCTCCACTCAGATGTCTTGAGTCGCGCTCTGCATGCATTCTTACGCTGTAAAATATTGAGTTCATCGCGGCAAAAATTATCATGCCGTTTCGGCCTTGTCAACCACACTAAAGATAAACGTTAACGAGTCTCCGCTTCCTGCAAAGATTTTTTTTTGCTACAATTCGCAAAATTCATCAAGCCACTTCGGAGGATCCGTGCAAACCTTGTTTTTAAAAACTGTATTCGGCTTTTATCTGCTCTCGACATCTCTCTACCTCTGGCACGCCATCCGGCCGAAAATTTCCATCAGACGCAGCGCTTTTGCACTGTTTCTGGCAGCTTTTGCCCTGCAGACCTTCCTTCTGCTTTTCCGCTGGTATACCGCCGGATATCTTCCGGTTACCAACCTTTTTTCGACTCAGTTTTTTTTCAGTTGGGCCTTGGCGTTCTGTTATCTCTACTTCGAACTGCGATACCGCATTCACGCTACGGGACTGTTCGTAATCTTTTTAACTCTGCTTCTGCTCGGCAGCGCTCTCCCGCGTAATCCCGCGATTCCACATCTAATTCCGGCACTTGATACGGCCCTGTTCACGTTTCACGTCATCTTCTCGTTCACAGGTTACGCCTTTTTCGCTATGGCCTTTTCGGTCGCGGTCATGTTCCTGATCCAGAAACGTCTTCAAACGGCTGTTCTACCCGATCTCGCCTTACTGCGCAAAATTAATGAAGAAGCCGTTTTTCTCGGGTTCTGCCTCTTTACCCTCTGTATGGTGATGGGGAGCATCTGGGCTCAGATCGCCTGGGGGTACTACTTTTCCTGGAATATCAAGAGTGTCTGGTCGTCAATCGTCTGGCTCTTTTATGGTGGCATGTGCCACGCCAAATTTATTCGCCGCTGGCAGGGGACCGGCTACGCCTGGTTGACTATTGCCGGTTTTGGCGTTGTGCTGTTTACCTATCTCGGAATCGGATTGCTGATGCAGAGCAATCATCCACTGGAATAGACATGATGAAACGTATCTGGAGCATCTGCTGCTCACTAAAACTCGCTATAGTCCTCACCTCAATGATCACGGGAATTGCCATCATCGGCTCACTGGTGATGCACTTCAATCCGCAACTGTTCGGAGGACTCAATGCCCTCTCCTTGCGCCAATGGCATAACGATTACGGCAGTCAGGCGCCGTTCTTGAGCTCCTGGTTCTACTTGACCGGTTTCTTGCTGATGCTTCTGGCGATTAACACCGGTTGCTGTTTCACAGACTGGCTGCTGCGAATTCGATTAAGTTGGCGCAAAACTGGTGAATATCTGATTCACCTCGGATTTATTCTGATTATCGTTGCTTATTTCTGGGGGAGTTTTACCGGGACGCGCAGTGAAGGGGACCAATTCAACATTGGCCAGACCAGAGCCATTGCGGCGCTCCCCGGCCATTACCTGCGTCTTGATGCCTTTGAACCGGTCATGAATGCAAACGGACGACCGGTTGATATGAAAAGCAGCGTCTCCTTGCTTAAAGGCGACCAGATCGTACATTCGGGATTCATTCATTCCAACACGCCGTTGATCTATAATAACTTGACCATCGTCCCCGCTTCTTACGGCCAGGAGACTATCGGTTACAACGTACTGCTCACAGAACTGAATCGCCCCGCCCGAATCGTAGCTGGCAGCTTCATCTATTTAAAAGACCAGATCCGCCTGAACATTCTCAAATTTCAAAGCGATGCTTACCGTGCCGGAGATCAAATCATCGCGCGTGGTACGGATGCAATCAATCCGGCAATTCTTGTTCGGGTCAGCCGGAATGATGAGTCAATCTGGAGCGGTTGGCTGTTTTTACGCGAACCGTTGCCAGAGATGCTTCAGCAGGCCGGATTCGGATTTGTCGTCCAGAGTCCGATCCATCGCTTTTACTCTCTGTTGACACTCAATACGGACCCCGGAATGCGACTTGCGCTGATCGGCTCCATCTGTATGACGATCGGTGTCCTCCTTGCCCTGTTTTCATTCTATTACAAACGTCGGCGCGGTGACCGCCCCGACATAAGCTGACCCGACAACGCTGCATGCCATTGCTATTTGTGATCTTTTTACCGCTAGTTTGAAATTGCAGGGATGCAGGGGGATTAACGTACTTCGCACCTCTCTCACCTTACTCTCCCAGGTCGATCAATGAACTATCCCCTATATTCATTATTTTTGGAGCGCCACAGAGGTGAACATCGTCCCCAAGGATACTGGAGGAGAGAATGACCGACTTAACGACAGTTCCGCCATTGATAATCGAATCACGAATAATACAATTCTCAACAAAAGAATCGGCCGCAACCGAAACATTCGGACCCAGAATCGAGTTACGAACCACAGCCCGTTCACCGATATGAACCGGCTCAATCAGAACGGAATCGACAACATCAACGTGACTGTGATGGCGTCCCTGCAGCAGATAGCGATTGGTCTCCAGCAAGGTCTCTGCTTTGCCGCAATCGAGCCAGGCTTCAATCTCCGGCGCCCTGAATTTTTTCCCGTCGTGAACCATCCGCATAAAGACTGCAGGGAGATAAAACTCCCCTTTCACCGTCTCATCAGCTTCGATCGTCTGTTGCAGGTACCCCATAAACGATGCGGCATCTTTTAAGTAATAGAGACCAACCTGGGCGAGTCGCGAGATCGGCGTCTGCGGCTTCTCAACCATGTCGACAATCAGGCCATCTTGTACAATGTTGACACCAAACCGCTGATAATCCTCAACTTCCTTAGAAAAGATCAACCCGTCGCAACCGGCGCAGAGTTGAGCAACGAGTAAGAGATCGGTCACGAAGATGGTATCGTTAAAGACAATCAGAACATCATCCCCCTCTTTTATAAACGGAGCCGCCAGCCATACAGCGTGGGCC
>JAGXHN010000033.1 GCA_024636225.1 Desulfuromonadaceae bacterium
CTTTGAGACTCGGCGGAACGTTGGAGAGGGAGTCTTCGGCAATGGTGAAAAGAATCGGGATCACTGCAAACCCCATGGCAAAAGCGATAATAATGCAGTTGCGCGGATCGTAGCGAGTCCCCATTTCCATGAATAACCACTGCTTGAGATTCCCGGCAAAAAGCAGGTTTTCCACCCCCGGTCCCAGGGTGGCGGCGATGGCGACCGCCATGATAATCACCGGCGCGATCGCCAGAAATTCGAAACCGCGTTCCACTCTTTTCAGCGGCTCAAATTTGCGCGCCCCCTGCCAGAACAGAATGCTGAGCATCAACGCTGCCGGGACCAGAATCAGAGAGAGGAACAGGGAACCGAGGGACCGTTCGATCAATGGAGCGAGCCAGAGAGCCGCAAGAAAACCGATAATAACCGTCGGGATCGCTGCCATCACCTCAACGGCAGGCTTGATCACCCCGCGCAGGCGCGGCCGGGCAAACTGACTGGTATAGATGGCGCCAAAGATTGCCAGCGGCACAGCAAACAACATGGCGTAAAAGGTCCCTTTTAAAGTCCCGAAAATCAACGGTGTTAGACTCATTTTCGGCTCGTAATCGTCGCTGGCCGAAGAAGATTGCCAGGCGTAGACCGGTTCCGGATAATTTTCATACCAGACTTTGCCGAAGAGAGTCCCGAAACTCACTTCCGGGTGCGGGATCTCCAGCTTCCAGCTGAGCAGAGTGTTCTCTTCGGTCAGGGCAATCAGCGCGTTGCCACGGGTATTCAAGGCGAATCTGGCGATTTTTCCCGGCGGGCTTAGCTGCAACAAAAAGCGCTCGCTGGTCATATGATCGAGTCGCAATCCGTCAGCCGACAGACTGAAAACGGTCTTGTCACGCGAAGATGGCGAAATCATCTCGATCCGTTCATGATGACCGGAAAGCTCGTGAATACGGGTCAGAACCGGTTGCTGTTCCCCCTTGCGCACCGGGAACCAGGTCGTGACCCCGCCACGATCATCACCCACCGCCAGCGAAATATCACCAAACACCAGATTCAGTGCGGTGATCACTCGTTGATCTGCAAAAGCCTGAAGTTGATCAACCCGTTCTGGTGCGTCGATATCGCTCAAATCCCAGCGGAGCAGTTCCCCACGATCGGTTCCGGCGTAAAGCTGGCGTCCATTACTGCTGAGAGTCAGCGCACTGATCTGGCCATTCACGGTTACATCGAGTTGATGCTGATTCTCAAAAACTTCTGCATCGCCCAGAAAATTTTCGGTCACTGCACGCTGATAGAGCTCCATTGTCCCCTCGGCAAGCAGATCGACCCGGGTCTGACGCCCCTGTGCATCGATGCGAACCAGAGTCTGCACCGATCGCCCCGATTCCGGTGCGGCAATACTGGCCAGCCGTTCCAACTTGTAGACGATGCTGCGCTGATTGTCATTGTCAGCATCAAATACCGGAGTAAATCTGACTTGTTCGACGGTCACTGAGCCATCATCCCAGAGCAGAGCATGTTTCTGATGGCCGAAGCTCTCCACCGACAGCAACCGGGTCGCGGTGCCATCACTGGAAAACTGCTGCCGGGAGAGTTCGCGCCCCCCTTTGATGCTGAAGAAAACCAGCTCACCACGATCATCGAGGGTATAGCCGGTCTCCAGATATTCATCCATACCGATGGCCAGAATGTTCTGTCGTTCAACCGACTGCAGCTGCAGACTGGAGTAGAGTTGCGCTGAAGGGGAGAAGAAGAGCGGCAGGGAGACCTTGGCAATCAAGACCAGAATAAAGATAACGCTGAAGATAATCATCATTCCGCCAGCGGTAATCAACCAGCGGGCGAGACGATCATTGCGTTTAATTTTTTTAAGAAAGGCTGGATTCATAAATCCTCGACACATAACATCTTAAATACAGAAACAGGCTCTGCCCCCAAAAGGAGGGCAGAGCCGTTCATTCTCTATAATTTTGACCAGCCGGTCAACTTAATCAAGCAGTCCCAACTGTTTTTTAGCAACCTCAGCAGTCAGCGGCAGGTAACCATCTTTCACCACGATCTCCTGTCCTTCTTTCGACAGTGCATACTTCAAGAACTCTTTGACCAGAGTCGGCAGCGGCCGGTTCGGCTCTTTGGCAACGTAGATATAAAGGAGACGACCGAGGGGATAGCTGCCGTTCAAGACATTCTCGTAGCTCGGCTCATACTGCTTGTCGCCATCCTTCTTACTGAGGGCGATCGCTTTGACCCCGGAAGTTTTGTAGCCGATACCGGAGTAGCCGACCCCTGCTTTATCTTCCGTCACACCAAGAACCACCGAAGCGCTCCCGGGCTGCTCCTTGACCGTATCCTTGTAATCTCCTTTGAAGAGCGCTTTCTCTTTAAAGTAGCCGTAGGTTCCGGACGCGGAGTTACGTCCGTAAAGACTGATCGGCTTATTCGCCCACTCACCGGTGAGGCCGAGTTCCCCCCAGGTCGTGATGTCACGCGCTTCGCCCCCTTTACGGTTTTTCGAAAAGATCGCATCGACCTGCTGCAAAGAGAGTCCGGTAATCGGATTATCCTTATTGATAAAGACCGCCAGGGAATCGAGCGCGACACCGATCGCGGTCGGCTTGTAACCGAATTTCGCCTCAAACGCCTGACTCTCTTTATCTTTCATCTTCCGCGACATCGGTCCGAGTTGACTGGTCCCCTCGATCAAAGCCGGAGGAGCGGTACTCGACCCCTTCCCTTCGATCTGAATATTGACATTCGGATATTTTTTACGGAATCCTTCGGCCCAGAACGTGAGCAGATTGTTCAGGGTGTCAGATCCAACACTGTTCAGGTTACCGGCGACTCCCTGAACCTTGATGTAATCGCTGAGGTTGACATCAACCTTGATCGGAGCGGCGCAAACGCTGCTGACGGTCAGCATCAGGGTCAACAGAACCAGACTCATTTTTTTAAACGTTAATAACTTGCTCATCTCTTTGCATCTCCTTGTTTGTTTTTTCGTTCGTTTATGGAACAGAAGAATGAACCCGGATTGTTAGGAAAATGTTAGTGGCAAGTGAGAAGTTTACTAAATCAAGACTATTTGGATTTTATCTTACCACTTTAAAAGGTTGTGTCTGTTCGTCAGCAAAAGAATAACAAGACAACTCCCCCCCCACAACAGGGGCGCTGTCAGCATCCATGCTGCAATGGCCTGCAAATTGGCCTGCCAGAACCTGTGCCCAACCTCCAGGGGCGCCGTTTGTAGCATTGTGATCAGCGTCGTTAAATCTTCCGGCAATAATTGAGAGGAGAAGAGAAAGCTTCCCAATCTGAAATAGGGGATAAAAAGCAAAAACTGCAAAGGATAGACCAGATAGTTAGCCAATTGCACGGCAACCTGGTTCAACCTGAAAAGGGCGGCAAAAAAGAGACAGAGCAGACTCGCCCCCCAGACACTTGGGATGACACCCAGAGTGATGCCGAGCGCCAAGGCAAAAGATAGACGGCTCGGTGTTACACCTAAACGTAACTGAGCCGCCAAAATATTTTTAAGACGCAAAGGCAGGGTCTCTGCTTTCTGATCTTTGGGTTCAGATCCGATCATGATAAACATGAAAACTGAGGTTCGCACCCGTAACCGTGCTACGACCGGTATAGATGAATAGCAGAGCCCAGACCACCTGTAAAAAAAGGAGTGTCCCCGGGTGCCAAAAATATTGAAAACCGAGTTGCAGCTGCATCGGTCCTGAAACATCCCCGCAGAAATTGACCGCAGTCAGAATCGCATAGGGGATTGCCGTCATCCCCATGAGCTGATAAACCGATATTCTTCTTTCGCCGCGATAATCGGCACGCAGCGTTTCGGAGAGGACCCGCCACCCCTGGGTGACCAGAATCATCAGAGCGTAAACAGTCCCGGTCTCCCCTTGCAGATACATGTAGATCCCGACCAGACCAGTTCCGACAAAAAGAATTGCCGTGATCGCCTGGACAGGAAACGTCGGCTCCCCTTCGAGATCGCTGGCGTAAGAGATTTTGCGGGTCTCTCCAAAAAAAGTGAAGTTGAGATCCTTAAAATGTCGACGAACCCGGGCGCTATATTGGTTAAGGGGTTTACCGTAGCAGCAGCCGAAACTGATACAGGCCAGCCGACCCACCCCTTCGCCGAAGGCATAAGCGATACTGATTGCCGCCAGAGTTGAGCAGACCGGAAGCTGATAAGCAGTCCAGTTATTGATCAACAGAATTAGCCCGGGGGCGACAACAATCCCGACAAAGACGGCGCCACCTACCGTAAAGGTATGGGCTTTCCCTTCTACGATGCGCGCCACCAGTCGCGAAGCCGGAATACAGACGCCAAGAAGCAGCAATGCGAGAAACACCACCCCCGACAAAGGGACGGACGCGGCACCGAGCAGGACAATCAGTATCGACAAGGCAATCAGATAGGCGTTGGCGGTCAACAGGCCGTACCAGGTCAGGTTCGCCCCTTGCCACTGACCGTTACCCAGGGGCCGAATCGGCAAGGTTGCCAGAATCTGCCACCCTTCGCGCGGCAAGATGCGAAAACCGAAAAACAACATAATAGTGCTGGCGATCAACAAAAACAGGATAAACCATTCATTTAGCATTCTGAATCCTCTTTCTGGTCTTCAATAGGGTGTTGTTTGACCGGTGTAGCCAGCAGAGATCGCACTTGAATATCGGTCTCAACCAACGGCTTGCGGAATCCGGCATTGAATCGACTTTTCACATCCTGACGCAGACGATTAGCCAGCAGGTCAGCCGCAAAATTGATCCGCTTCGGCTCAAAGAGCAGGACATCGGTACTACTGCCCGGTTTATAGAGACTTTTAGGGCACCCCTTCTCGACAAACATGCCGATTTTCATCGGCTGCGGATCGCCATAACGCTCGCTGCTGTAGCACTGTTCAATCCCGCCGATCATCAAAGCGACGATCTCTAACATCGCCACCTTGCCGACACCCGAACCGTCCTCAACATCGGTGTCTATAATTGTAACGACCCGCCGATTTTTCGAAAAAGGGGTAGCCTCGGCCACGATTGCTTGCGGATTACAAGAGTGATAGCTGCCGTCAATCTCGTAACAATCGACGATTCGACCGGCGACCGGGGTGTGATTATAGTGATATTTATCCGGAGTCAGTCGAAAGAGCGCGAAATCGCCAGTACGAAAACAGTCGAGCCATTTTGGTTTATCCCGACCCAGAAGTTCCTCGAAGTTGAAGAACTTCCCCTTGATTTCCAGACTCGGCACTTCATCCAGTGAGCCGACGATAACGCGCGCATCGGCCGGCGAGACAATCGCCTGACTCTCCTCAGGCATCGGCCGATAAACCCAATAACAAATTTTGCGCTCGAACACCTTGCGCGCGGTGTTCAGAACTTCAGGCGGGTCGAGACATTCTTGTGGATCGATTCCAGATTCCCGAATAAAGCGACTATTACCATTAACCTTGGTCGACAGAACCAGATCATATTTAAAAAAACCGAGCAGTTTCGAACTGCGGCGGACGGTGAGCAGGTGAAAGAGTTGCGGGGCTTTTTCGCGCAGAGGGTGATAGAGCCAGCGAATGATGCGATCGCCGAACAGCACTTCATCACAGACCTTACCGCTAGATCGCTCTATGTACTGGTGTGTCAGTTCCATATTCTCCCTCTTGTGCATTATGACGATTCAACAGTCGATCACGCTGCTCACTCAGGAGCATCAGATTAAGTAATCGAATTAGCGGTTGAAGGCCGAGGTTGTCACCGAGTAAATCAGACTCGATGCTATCCAAAAAACTCTGACTGCTGCGACCTGTCATGATTTCACCCATCTTCGCCCGCAGATCCTGATCACTCGGTTTGGAGCTACTCTCCAACAGACTCAGGTCCTCTTTCAGCAGGTTCAGAGACTGCTCCATATGTTGTCGTCGCTGCTTTTCACGATAATGCTTCTCTGCCGCTCGATTGAACGCTCCGGCCTCACTTTTCAGCGGGTTGCCGATCCCAATTTCTTTAATCAGCCGACCGGCCGCCGAATACTCTTGCGGCTCTGCAAGTCGCCAGCTCAGGTCGTCGAGCAGCGTCGTAAAACCGAACATCTCGATCAGGTCAGCCGCATCCTCTTGCAGCACCTTGATGAGAGCCCGGCAATAATCGTGTTGATAAACACGCAGATAGTTCGGATAACGGTGACTGGTCCGGCTCCGTTCTGTTTTCTGTAAAATTTTGAGCAGAAAGAGATTAGGCGTATTGCGTTGGACATAAAAGGTCGGAATGCCGATCGACATGCCAAAAAATATCTGGCGCCGTTCACTTTCAACAAAAGGGGTGTCGGGAATATGCCAGTGCCCAACCTGGCCGCTGGCCATATATTTATAAGCCAGAGCAGTGAGCAACGCCTGTAAATTGGTCGCCCCGGCGAGATCCTGATCCAGGTCCGGGAACAGACTGTAATGACGCCCCTCCATCCCGCTGAAGCCGATGGTGTTAAACTCACGTAATTTAAAAAACTGATAGAGAGACATCTGTCGATCGAAGATCCCCATCTCGGTCAGATCCTCTTTAAGGAGATTCTGATTGCCGAGTACACCGTTGTAGGCAGGACTCTGTTCGGTACTCAAGAAGGAGACAGGGTAGTCAATCAGACGGAAATCAGGCACCAGATCACCGCGAAGACCAAAGACACGACTTAACAAGCGATCGATCCAAAGGGGGCCAAAAGGGGTTAGAGCGTGACCGAAAACCGAGAGACTCGCCTTCTTCTTCCAGCGTCGCCACAACATGCGTAAATGCGTATAATCGAGTTCATGCGGCAGGAAACCGAGAGCTCGCTCCGGGTGGAACTCGCCAAACTCCAGACGGTAAGGGGCGGCACTGTAGGTGGTGACGAACAGCGGCAGGAAATGTTCCATGATTTTGCTCGACAGATCCCCCATATGTTTTTCATGCACAGCACCAAAACCGCCCCCGGCACGGCAGGCAGCAGTCAAACGCTGGCTGCCGAGACTGATATGCACGCCGTTGTTGGCCAGGCTGGTATTGGAAACATTCGGAAGCACCACCAGATTATTACTGATGATCCCCGCCTCTCGTAGTTTTGCCACCCCGTTGAGCTGACTGCGGCTCAGGACCTGGTGACACAGATGCATGTAGCGATGTTTTTCTTCCCCTTGATTCCAGCCGGAGAGACAAGGACTCATAAAGAGATGACGATAAAAACCGTCGGGAATCATCTCATTCAACTGTTTTTGTCGTAACGGCGGGTGTGGCGCAAAATAGACCATTGCCTCCTGCCCCCGCTCGATCAAACCGAACTGCAGGTTGGCATAACGGACCAGAAGCTGGGTAAAAAGAAAACGCTTTGCGGTCTCGCGTGCCAAACCACCTCCCATTCCGGTAGAGGGGGAGAGGTTGGTGACATGGAAAGAGAACGTTTCGGGCGAACTGTTGTCGTTCAGATAATGATCAAGCAGGGATGCGCCGACCTGATTCAAGTCGGCCCCAGACAACAATTGATTCCCAAGCAGGTCGGCCAATGCCAGCTTAATCAGGTAACTGATCGGCACCCGGATAGACGGGTCACCTTTTGCGTCTGTAAACAGAAAACTTTCCACATCACTGCGCTGGCCATTTTGCGGTCGCTGTTTATCGGCCAACAGATCTTGCTCGAGAATTTTTTCGGCATGATAGGAGAGTCGGCGGCGGGAAAAACGGACCCAGCTATTTTCCCATACCTGATGCTCCGCCGCATGTATGAATTCATACAGTTCGTCCAGCAACCGTTGCGAGGTCTCTCCACTTTTGGTGCGTCGCTGCAAATTAGCGAAGTAGCGCGACTCCTGAATCATCAAGGGCAGGTCGACATCGCCGCGATTGCCGATAACTGTCGCCTGCAACTCCGTCTCGGACCCGGCGGTTATATCCTCAGCAGAGTAAGGGAGCTGATCGACCCTCAGGCTCTTTCCCAACCCGATCCCCAATGCAAAAAAGCAGCCTTCAAGGTCAACCGAAAGCGGTCTTGCGGATGGCGCGGTCAGAAGTTCATGTAAGCTGCCCGAGGTTTTCAAAAAAGCCTCCTTGTTTGACGGTTGCCTCAATATCGCGTGTCAATGTTTCTGTAGTGTTAATTAATTGTCAGAATTTGGTGAAGATTCATAATTTATTAAAAAAACTTGAACGTGAAGCTTTCTGCAAAAATATCAAAATAATCGAAACGACACCCGATCTTAATCCTCTGCTCATAATCACCAGGTAGTTTTTTACTAAAAATTCAGGAGGAACAAATTTATGCAAATTCTTATTTTTGTCGGGTATCTGATTCTCTTCGTCGCTTACGGAATCATCATTTACCGAGAGAGAAAAAATAAAGCCGACCAATTGGTCGAGGATATTCTACGTTCGAAAAACAAATACTCGTGAGCAAAGAACTTAATGTGCCTTCCTTCCCGGTAAACCCGGCGCAAATATCTTTTCAAGGGGTTTTTAACATGTCGTCACTCTCTATTCGGCGCCGATTACAATTCGGTTTTATGATTCTTGTTTTGCTGGTCACTGCCCTGTGTGCTTTCAACATCTGGAGTTCAGGACGATTGGCGACGGCCAACAACTCAATGTCAAAAGCTCTCGAGGCCGCACTGGTGGCGGAGGAAAAGTCTGCACAAATCAGCAAATGGGTCAATCTTCTTGATCGGGTCACAGCCGGGCAGGATGCAGCCATGCGACAGTTGGCTGAAGCCGTGATCAACAACAATGAAACAGCAGCGCTCTATCCAGACGGCTCGAAACAACCTCTTAATCAGCTGTTAGCATCGGCAGAGATTGACCAAATCCTTATTTTCCTGCAAAAGGACTTGCAGGCACGGGAAAGATTCAAACATCTTCAGACGCAACTAAGCGATACCAATCAGCAGATCATAGAGACTTGGCGCCCGCGACATGGCGAAATGCTGCGTGAATTGAACGCTCTGAAGCGCACGCTTTTGTACTGGAATCTGAAAATAACCAATATGCTTTTTCTGAAGAGTTCAATCGGGGAGGTTTACGAAAATATTGGCGAGACTCCGATCGAAATCTTCCGCCAAAGTCCTACCTATCAAACTTACTACAAGGCTTTCCCGCAACTAAAGAGTGCGTTCGAACAGTTAACAGCGATGAATCAATCCCTGTATGCAGCAACGGACCGACTCGACAGGTTGACCCTTTCAGGCGACTGGAACGAAGTGAATCGGTTCTACCGTGACAATTTTCCGACATTGATCAAATCGATTGCCGTTGAAATTGACTCTGTTCTGGCGGTGGAAAATCAGGCCGGGAGCGCTCAGCAGCGGACAATGGCAATATTGAACGGAAGTCTGCGCGACGCAAACCGGGAATTATTCCAAAATCTGACGACTTTGAACAAAGAGCTGCGGATGGCGCTGACCGGCAGTGCTGAGATTGTAGCCGCCAAGACGGCAGCATTGCAGAGTAAACGGACCGAGGCGGCCGAGCTTGTGGATTCTGCGGCTTTCTACAATATCGCTCTTTCTTTGAGCGTTATTATCCTCGGGATTATTGGCAGCCTCCTGATAACGCGGTCGGTTGTCATCCCCTTGAACGAGGTGGTCGAAAAGATGGAAGATGTGGCCCGGGGGGAAGGGGATCTGACCCAAACCATCAACGTCACGGCCAAACATGAGATGGGGATGCTGGCAAATAATTTCAACCAGTTCGTCTGCCGGCTTCGGGAAATAATCCGGCGATCGCGCGTGATGTTTGCTGCTCTGCGCGCGGCGGTCGGAAAGATCGATAAGGCTGCAAACAAGGTTCGCAGCGGGGCTCGGCAACAAGAGAATTACCTGAAGGATGCCGCCGACGGTCTGACCGCAGTCGACCAATATTGCCGGACGATTGCGTCAAGTACAGAGAGGGTTCTTGAAGCGACGAGAGAGAGTTCATCGGCGACATTGGAGATGAATGGCGTCATCGAAGAGATCGCTGATCAGACCGATCGTCTTTTTGCCCTCGTCGAGGAGGTGACCTCATCGAATCACGAAATGTCCGTGTCGAGTCGTGAAATTTCCGGAAATATCAGCGATTTTGCCGGAAACATGGAGCAGATCAGTGGTTCGATACAGACCATGGATGGGCGAACGGCGCGGATCGAAGCTCTGGCCGAACAGACGCATCTTCAGGCCGATCAAGTTGTTAAACATGCCCGGGAAGGGAGGGCCGCCGTTGCAACTTCGATTTGCGGTGTCGAAAAACTGAACTCAGTCGTTTTGGAGGCCTGTGAAGCGATGACGCAGCTCGGCGCCGAATCAGAGGCGATCGGTCAGGTTCTGCAAGTCATTGACGATATTTCAGACCAGACCCACCTGCTCTCTCTTAATGCACGGATCATTGCCGCCCAGGCCGGCTCACACGGTCTGGCTTTCGGTGTGGTTGCCGATGAGATCCGTCAGCTTGCTGAACGGACTGTTATATCGACGCACGAAATTGCCATGATTATCGATAAGGTTCAAAAGGGGACGACCAAGGCGGTCAATGCGATCAATGATGGCAGCTCCAGAATTGAACAGGAAGTCACCTTGGTGCGTGCAGCCGGTGAGCGTTTGGCCGAGATCGAGGAAAGTTCGAACCGTTCGTCGCAACAGGTTGAAGAGATTGTTCATGTCGCCCACGAACAGTCTGTCGAAAGCAGACGAATGACCGAAAATATAGAACAGGCGATCGGGACAATTCACCAGATTTCCACCACTGTTCAGCAGCAGAGCCAAGGTTTGCAGCTGGCGGCCGCAGCATCAGAAAATGTGCGCGAAATTGCATTTATGTTGCGACGGGGGACGGAAGAACAGAACCAGGGGAGCCGGATGATCAGCTTGGGGATAGAACAAATTTTAACAATGATCGAGGAGATCGGTCAGGCGACGCAGAGTCAGTCCGATCACAGCCGTAATCTTGTCACTCTGTTTGAAAAAGTGCGCGTGATCGCTAAAGAAAATATCGAGAGTTCGGCCGATCTCGAAATTATCGTAGTTGAGTTGGTTGATAACACCGCCGGCCTCGAACAGGAACTCGGAAAATTCAATATAGGATCCGTGAATACAGATAATCTCTCTGTTTTACACCGGTCTGACAAATTGAACATCCCGCCAGCCAATCTGATGCCATTGAATGTCGTTAATGAGTAACACACGCAACTGCATCTGAATATCGAAACGAGCAGATGTTTTAAAAACAAAATATGCATGCGCTCATGCGCAGGATCTGCATAACGCTGTTAATAGGAGGAAATTATGAACAAACCTTTATGGGTTAATTTAAACGAGAAACATTCGACAGCCAAAGAGAGTCACTGCCCTTATTGTGATTTTGAGAAGATTGAATGTTGCGCCGCGACCTCAAAATGCTATTTGAACCGTACGACCAGAATGCGCTTTTGTCTTGGTGACGAGTTCGAAAATTGCGCCATTTTTCTAGCCAAAATATTACGTGGAGGAAAAATATCTCCCCCTGCAGAGGGGAAGCGTCGCCGGTGCCTGACAGTGGTCGGAAACTCATTCCTGGTCGATAGCAAGCAGCATTTTTAAGGAGGAGTCCATGGGAACAGCTTGCAGAAAAAAGGAGAGCGAGACACCTGATCGCCAAACAAAAAAGTCGGGACTGCCGTGCAAGAACCGGGTATTGATTGTCGAAGATGAGAAAGATCTCGCCGAGGTTCTCGAATACAATCTGAGTCGAAGCGGTTTCGAGGTATTGATCGCCCGGGATGGGCTGGAAGCCTGCCGGGTCATCGGGCGTGAAAAACCGGATTTGATTCTGCTCGACCTGATGTTGCCGCTGCTCGATGGCTGGGAAGTCTGCCGCATGTTACGTACACACCATGACCCATTGCTGGCCAGAACACCTGTTATCATGCTCAGCGCCCTCAACTCGGACGAGAATCGTATTAAAGGGTATGATCTGGGCGCCGACCTCTATCTGTCCAAGCCTTACGTTCTTAAAGAAGTGATTCTCAAAAGCTGGCAATTACTGGAGAGATAATACGACCCCCCTCCTCCCTTGCAAAAAAAGTGGCCGTAATCGAAACACAGACTTTGTTACGAGACAACCGGCAAGAGCAGAGTAAAGCAGCTCCCCTCCCCGGCGACACTTGTCATTTCCACTTCAGCACGATGAGCCTGAGCGACATGCTTGACGATCGACAGACCGAGACCGGTGCCGCCAAGATTGCGACTTCGCGCCTGATCAACCCGGTAAAAACGCTCGAAGATTCGGGCTTGATGTTCTTTCTCGATTCCACAACCGAAATCCTGCACCCGAATTCCGATCTTCGATTCAAGCTCCAGCGCTTCGAGCACCACCTCTCCCCCAGGATCACTGTATTTGATAGCGTTTGTCAAAAGATTGATAATCGCCTGTTCCAAAAGGGGTGCATTGATCCGGGCATGGAGATGCTCCGGGCAGTTGATATTAAGCTTGATCTGCTGCTGCTGAAGCAGACTTTCACAAGCCATCCGCGAACTTTCCAGAACCGGACAGAGGAAGGAATCCGACATCTCCCACCCCCCCTGCATCGCCCCCTGTTCGATCCGTGCCAGATCGAGCAGATCCTCAACCAAGGCATTGAGCCGTTCATTCTGTTTAAAAATAATTTCCAAAAAACGCTGTTCGGCTGATCCGAGCGCATTCTCATCGAGCAGAGTTTCAACTGCCCCGCGAATGGCAGTGATCGGCGTTTTAAGTTCATGCGAAACATTGGCGACGAAATCACGCCGTACCGACTCCAGCTGACGCAAGCGGGTCAGATCGTGCAGGACGACCAATACTCCGACCCGCTCTTTCCCCTTGCCGGTCAACGGAGTTGCCTGTACATGCAGGTAACGCTTGTTCGGACCATGCAGCACCAGCTCATCCTCGAGCGGCTCCTGTTGGGCCAGAGCCTGTCGGATGAAACGCTGCAGACCGGCCTGACGGATCATTTCCTGAATCGGTCGTCCCGGTTTTAATTTGGCGGAGAGATCAAAAAGCGCGGCCGCCGCGTTATTCATGCGAATGACCCGCTCGCCGCTGTCGACCGCAACGATCCCTTCGATCATGCAACCGAGGATCGCTTCAATTTCTCTGCGCTGCTCAACTTCGCGATCGATCTTTTCAGCCAGATCGACCGCCATCTGATTCAGCGCCCCGGCCAGACGCCCCGTCTCTTCGGAGCCGGTCACTTCCAGTGGTGTATCGAGCTCCCCGCGCGAAAAACGCTGCGCCCCGATTGTCATCAATTCGAGTGGCCGACTGAGGCGGCGGGAGATCCACCAGCAGATCGGTGCCAGCAGCACCGCGATAATCAGGCCACCAAACGCCAGTTGCCAGTAAATCCCCGCGAGAGTCGCATCGATACCAGAGACCGACAGTGCCGTACGTATGTATCCGATCAGTCGGCCTGTTTCGTAGACCGGAATCGCCACATACATCAACTTCTGCCCCAGGGTATGGCTGAAGCGGACCGATGTCCCCGGCTGGCCGGCAAACGCTTGCAGAACTTCGGGTCGTTGACCATGGTTATCCATCAGCAGAGCATCGTCGTGAGAATCGGCCAGAACCAGACCATCGTTCAAGATGACTGTAATCCGGGTTCCGGACTGCTCGCCGAGCCGTTTAACCAGTGCTATCAAACTCTTCTGGTCACGACCGCTGAATTCTCCCTTGAGCTGATATTCAACCAGTCGGGCGCGGGCCCCCAGATCGCTCGAAGTCTGCTCATAATGAAAACGGCGCAGTTCGCCGGAGACGTACCAGCCGACCACCAGTAAGACCAGATAGACCAAAAGCAGATAAGAGGGGTAGAGTTGCCAGACCAGCCGACGCTTTTTCAGATTCATACCCCCTCCTGAAAACGGTACCCAACGCCACGAACGGTTTCGATATAATGGCCGCATGGTCCGAGCTTTTTCCGCAATCCGGCAATCTGCACATCGACCGCCCGGTCGGTAACGATGTAATCCTCTCCGCGCACAGCATTAACAAGTTGATAACGCGTGAAGACCCAGCCCGGTTTTCTGGCCAGCACTTCAAGGACCTTGAATTCGGTAAATGTGAGTTCGACGGGTTTCCCTTCGACTTGCACCAGATTGCGGCCAGGGTGAATACTCAAATCAGCACGAATCAGCTCTTCGGCATCGGTCTCCTGTTGCAGAAAGTTTTTACGCCGCAGCACCGTCTGGATCCGGGCAAGCAGAACCTTGATACTGAACGGTTTGGTCATATAATCATCAGCACCGAGCTCCAGGCCGCGAACAACATCCTCTTCTTCGCCGCAAGCGGTGAGCATGATGATCGGGATTTCGCTGCCGGATTCATCACTGCGCAACCGCCGACAGACGTCAAGACCACCGATCCCGGGGAGCATCAGATCGAGCAAAATCAAATCCGGACTTTTCGCTGCAATCTGCGCCAAAGCCTCTTCGCCATTCTCGGCACAGTCGGCAATATAGCCTGCCTTGATCAGATTGAAATGGAGCAGCGCGAGAATATCTTCTTCATCTTCCACGACCAGTATCCGTTTTTTTGTCTCAGTCATATTACCTCGCCATCAAAGCAAACATCTGTATCTTATTAACCGAACATTGTAAGGATAACATGAGGAGACGATAAAAAAGATCTGAAATCATATTCACAATGTTGCAGATAATATTGCACTTTATTGCGAACGAAAAAATAAAGGTTAGTCTTGAAAGCAAGGAGAACATCAACATCGGTCAGGAGTTAATTATGAAAAACAGCTTGCAAAGCGGCATGACCTATACCCACCGTTATCAGGTTCCAGCAGAAAAAACAGTTCCCTATGTCTATCAGGAATCGGTGCTCTTTCAGGCGATGCCTCAGGTCTTTGCTACCGCCTATATGATCGGACTTATGGAGTGGGCCTGTATGGAAGCGTTACAGCCTCACATGGAAGAAGGGGAGATCAGCCTCGGCACCAATATCTGCGTGTCACATTCGGCTGCCACTCCTCCAGGAATGAAGGTAGAAGTCAAAGTCTCTTTACTGGAAGTGGACGGTGCAAAGACAAAATGGTCGATCATTGCCCAGGATGAACAGGGTCTGATCGGGGAAGGGACGCACGAGAGGTTTTCCATCAATAGAGAAAAGTTCGAAAGCATTGTCGCAAAGAAAACCGGCCAAAAAAATAAAGGATGAGCACCATAAGGACCCACCCTTTATCGCAGAAAAAGTGTAACAAAATATGCCGATTGACCGGTCGTTTTGTGCTTCGTATCCCTGGCCGGATTAACTTTTCAGACTCGCTATTAACCCTTCACCCAGAACCTGCTTCTGCCACTTTTTCAAAGTGTCTACAGCATCTAAATCGGCAACCGAAACCGGGTTCAAGCGGGAGATCGTCTCAAGGGTTGTATTATTGATTAAGACGCCAGGGTCGAGCTGCAAGGCTAAGGCTTTGTCGGTGCGCCACTGTTTGAGTTTCATAAACCTCTTTTCTGCGGCCGGATCCTTCTCGCGGCGCGGTTGTCGCGGAAAAACCGGCAACTGCTCATCCGAAATCGCGTTCCCCCGGGACAACGCCTGGAGCAGTTTTGCACCAAATCGCTCAATCTGGCGTGACGACAACCCCTCAATCCCTTGCATCCCCTGCAGACTATCCGGGTTAACTTTTGCCAGATCAAGCAGCGATTTGTTCCCCATCACCTTAAACAGCGGGGAATTACGACTCTGCGCTTCTTGGGCCCGCCAACAGAGGAGCTCCTCGAGCCGGGCCAGCTGCCGTCGATCAAGTGTACCAGCCCCTTTAAAGCGAAGGAACTTCGGTCCGCCATTTTCGGCGAAGCCGACCTGTTCCAAAAGGCGGCACTCTTCATCCACCCAATCGATCCGGCCGAGTTCGCGCAGTCTCGCCTCAAGGAGTTCGGCGAGTGGGTGCAGATGCCGGGTATCTTCCGCGGCATAATGTGCCATTTCTTCCGGAAGGGGGCGCAGCGACCAATCCGCCTTCTGATATTTTTTATCGAGGCTCACTCCAAAAAATTTACCGAGCAGGTCATTCAGACCGATTTTTGGCTCGCCGCAAAACTGGGCACTGATCATCGTATCGAACAGGCCATTGACGCAAAAACCGAAATCGCGGCGCAGACTGCGCAGATCATAGTCGCCAGCATGAAAAATCTTGCGGATAGAGGGATCGGCCAGAACCGGCCCGAGGGGGGCAAGATCGACTGCCAGCGGATCGACCAGAACGGTTCGCTTCGATCCTGTGAACTGCAGCAGGCAGACTTTTTCCTGATAGTTATGCAGAGCGTCGGCCTCAAGATCGACGCCGATTACGGTATCCTCAGCCAGTTCGGCGGCGAGTGTTTCAATTTCTCTCTCAGTGGTTAATATTTCAATCCCAGACATCAGTTGCCCTTCTTTTTGCACGGCTCAAAGCCAGTGCTTTTTTGTGTGCTCCGTGCAGTGCAAGCTTGTCGAGATCTGCATCGGATTGCCAGTACAGATCGTGATCTGTTTTGATTTGTACCAGACTGCACGAAAGAGTATAGACCTCAGCTTCCAGCCGAAAGTGGCTGTAGCTGTGGCGGATGGTACCGATATTTTCTGCAGTCGCTCGGCACCCATAGCTGCTTAACAGTTCACAAACCGCAGTCTCCGTCGCAACTCCATCGGGCAAATCGACCACTGGAAATTCGAGCATTCCGCCGAGCAGCCCCTCGGTTTTACGCCGTCGAATCAATTTTTTATTATTGGAGACGATCAGTATAATTGCCTGGCGACGTGTCGGTACTTTCATTTTTGGCCGAAACAGCGGCACAACAGCTGTCAGGTCGAAGGCCTTGGCGAGGCAGAGTTCAGCAAGGGGGCATTTTTCACAGCCGGGACATTTCGGCGTGCAGACCGTGGCCCCGAGATCCATGATCGCCTGTGTATAATCGTGCGCGCTGAGCACTGGAACCAACTGCTGTGCCACACGCCACAAACTCTTTTCGACACTACGATCCCGCGCCGGTGCGCGCACCGCAAAAAGTCGACAGAGAATGCGCCGGACGTTCCCGTCGAGAATCGGCTCCGGCAGATCAAACGCAAGAGCTGCGATCGCTCCGGCAGTCGATCGGCCGATTCCGGGGAGCTGCTGTAACTGTTCCACACTCGGCGGGAATTGGCCATTTTTTTCGGCAACAACCTGTTGCGCCGTCTTATGCAGATTGCGGGCACGCGAATAGTAGCCGAGCCCGGCCCAGAGTGTCAGTACCTCTTCAACCGTCGCTGCAGCCAGTGTCTCAATATCGGGGAATCGCACAAGAAAACGGTGATAGTAATCGATAACGGCCGTAACGGTGGTCTGCTGCAGCATGATCTCAGAAAGCCAGATGCGATAAGGATCCCGACTGTTGCGCCACGGCAGATCCCGCCCCTGCGCTCTATACCAGGCGAGCAGTCGCTCGGTCATCAATTCGGCAGGAAACGGTAACTTTCCCGCACTATTTTCCATTTTTTCTGATCGGTTCCTGACCAATCTCTTTGAGAGCCGCAAGGCAAACTTCCATCTGCTGACGACTCCCGATTGAGATCCGCAGTCCGTCAGCAATGAAACGGACCAGAATCTTGCGTTTAAAGAGCTGATCATAAACTCGCTGACTATCGCGGTCTGGCGGGAGGACAAAAACAAAATTCCCCTGCGACGCAATGACCTGATAGTTTAGTTCACGCAAGGCAGCGCTGAACCACTCCCGGGTCGCACATATTTTCTCCACGCAATGCCGCAGGTATGCCTGATCCTTGAGGGCAGCCGTTGCGGCGACCTGTGCCAGGCGATCAATATTGTAATGATCGCGAATCTTATCGAGCGCTTCAATCACCGCAACCGGCCCGATCGCAAGGCCGAGGCGCATCCCGGCGAGGGCATAACTCTTTGAGAGTGTCCGACTGATCACCAGATTACTGTGCTGCTCAAGAAGTTTGAGGGCGTTCTCTTTTGCAAAATCGGCGTACGCCTCATCGACCACCAGAATACCATCACACCGGCCGGCCAGTTCGGAAATATAGTCGTTCGCAAATGTGATTCCGAGGGGGGAGTTTGGCGAGGTCAAAAAGAAAATTTTACCCTCAAATCGCTCGGGAAAACCGCCAATCTTCCCTTCAGTATCGAGCTCGAAACGGCTGATCAGAACAGATTGAATCTCAGCCAGTGTCGCATAGTAGGAGTAGGACGGCTGCACCATACCGATTTCATCACCAGCATCACAAAACGCCCGGATCAGGTTATTGAGAATTTCGTCTGAACCGTTGGCCAAAATAATCTGGGACGGATCGACTCCATACAGCTCTGCGGCGGCTAGCCGTCCGGCGCTGCTCGGCGGGTCCGGATATTTGTTCAGAGTCGTCCCGTCACCGAGTTCAGCGCGAATCGCCGCCACAACAGAAGGAGAAGGGGGGGATGGATTCTCGTTGGTGTTCAGCTTGATCCACTCTTCGCCATCCGGCGGTTGAAACCCGGGGACGTAAGCGGACATGTTTCTGATATTTTCACGAATCGCAAGCATCTGTTCTCCAGTCGGTTCGCATCAGTATTCTTCCAGAATTTCATAGGTTGTTGTGCGCCGCGCCGGAATAAAACCGGCATCACGAACCAGGGCTATAATCTGTTCCTGATTGAGCCTGAAATCGACCCCGGCTGCCGCAACAACATTCTCTTCAAGCATGGTGCCGCCAAGATCGTTAGCACCAAAAAAAAGCGCTACCTGCACCATTTTGTCCCCTTGTGTCACCCAGCTCGCCTGAATATTATCGATATTATCGAGGATGATCCTTGAGAGCGCCAGAACTTTAAGATACTCGACACCCGAAGCGGTTTCACCCCCGAGCTCGGTATTATCCGGCTGAAAAGTCCAGGGGATGAAGGCGGTGAAACCGCCGGTCCGTTCCTGAATCGCCCGGATCCGAAACAGATGTTCAACGATATCCTCCGGCCGCTCTGTCGCGCCAAACATCATCGTCGCGGTTGTTGGCATCCCGAGTCGATGCGCCTCTTCCATCACAGCCGCCCACTCCTGCCAGCCGATCTTGTTCGGTGAGATCTTCTGCCGGATTTCATCAACCAGAATTTCAGCTCCTCCACCCGGAACCGAGGCGAGACCGGCCGCCTTGAGCCGCGCCAGACAATCCGGCATCGAAAGTCCGGAAAGCTTCGCCGTATGAATGATCTCGGCCGGTGAGAGAGAATGGATCTGCACTTGCGCAAAGCGCTGCCGAATCTGTCGGAACAGCTCTTCGAACCACTCGATCTTCAGATCCGGATGCAGCCCCCCCTGCATCAGCAGCTGCGTACCACCACTGTCGACCAGCTCCTGGATCTTGGCAAAGATGGTCTCATAAGCGAGGAGATAAGCGTCATCAGCCTCGGCGGTGCGGTAAAAAGCACAAAAACGGCATTGTGATTCACAGATATTGGTGTAGTTGACATTGCGGTCGACCACAAATGAAACTCGCCGGTGCGGGTGACGCATCTGGCGCAAGCGATCGGCCAGTTTACCGACCTGCAGCAGATCTGCTTTGGTCAGAAGGTGCAGCGCCTCCTCAGCATTCAGAAGCGACCCTGATCCGGTTTTTTTGGTGATGCGCGACAGCATGATCAATATCTCCGCAGCTCTTCATAGAGGGTGTTGCGCTCTACCGGAGTGCGCCCGGCTTTTCGAATGAGCTCCGTTAACTGCTCCAAAGATAATGCCTGCGGCGACGCAGCCCCGGCGTCATGGCCGATCTGCTCTTCGATCACCGTCCCATCGAGATCGTTGACGCCAAACGCCAGAGAGACCTGAGCGATCTTCAGCCCGAGCATTACCCAGTACGCTTTGATATGCTGGAAATTATCGAGATAGATGCGACTGATGGCCAGAGTCTTTAATGCATCAATTCCTGAAACCCCACGGGCGCCTGGAACGCGGGTATTATCCGGCTGAAAGGCAAGGGGAATGAACGCCTGAAAACCGCCGGTTTTATCCTGCAACGCTCGCAATCTGGCGAGATGATCGATCCGGTCGTCGATCGATTCGAGATGACCAAACAGCATTGTTGCGTTGCTTTTCAGCCCGGCGCTGTGGACCTGCTCAATAATTTCGAGCCAACGTTCGCCGCTGATTTTTTCAGGGCAGATCTTGTCGCGGACCTCTTTACGAAAAATTTCGGCACCACCACCCGGCATCGAATCGAGTCCGGCTGACCGGAGCTCAATCAAAACTTGATCAATGGTCTGCTTCGTCAGCGAAGCGAAATAGTCGATTTCGACCGCAGTAAACGCCTTAATGTGGAGCTGCGGATTGTCGGCCTTGACGCTCGATAGCATCTCCAGATAAAAATCGAAAGGGAGACCGGGGTGCAAGCCACCGACCATGTGGATTTCGGTCGCACCGCCTTGTGCCGCTTCGTTCGCCCGTTTAAGAATTTCATTCAGTGCGAGGGCATAGGCCCCTTCTTCATCGCAAGTTTTGCTGAAGGCACAGAAGGTACAGCGATTAACACAGATATTTGTGTAATTGATATGGCGATTAACGTTGAACAGAACCCGATCGCCATTTTTTATTTTATTTGCAGCAGCCGCAAGTTCGCCGATGGCGAGCAGATCATTGCTGGCGTAAAGCGCAGCGGCATCCGCATCGGAAATTCGATCATGCTGTTCTATGCTTTTGGCCAGTTTCGCAAATAGTGTCATAACTTGTTTTCCTGATGATTATCACCCCAGCGTCGAAACAGTTGATGCTCCAGATGAAGGGAATCGAGAATCTTCCCGGCCATAAAATCGTCAAGATCAGCCAGATTTTCTGGCCGCTGGTAATATCCCGGCATGGCCGGTAAAATCTGCGCTCCGGCTTGTGCAAGGCGGAGCAGGTTCTCCAGATGAATCGTATTCAGGGGCGTTTCGCGCGGAACCAAAACCAGCTGCCTGCGCTCTTTCAGCGTAACATCAGCCACCCGTTCAACAAGATTACTGCTCAGGCCTGCTGCGATTCGGCCGACCGTCCCCATGGAGCAAGGGACAATCACCATGCCATCCGGAGCCGACGAGCCGCTCGCTATCGACGCAAATAGATCGTCGTGAGCAAAATAATCGAGGGCATCAGACTGAAAATAGCTGCGCAGAATCGAAATCAACTCCGAGGGATTAGAACTCCAGGCATTCCCGGTTTCATACTGCAAAACTTTCAGACCGGACGGACTGATCAACAGCGAAACCCTCAAACCGACCTGCAGCAAGGCACTTACCGTACGCAGACCGAAGCGCGAGCCGGACGCTCCGGTGATGGCTACGACGATATGCCGTCGCTTTGCACTTTGAGAATCGACCATCAATATATACCTCAGACGATCAGGGCATCAGCCAGCGTAAAACAGAAAATCAATACGCTGATATAACCATTCATATTGAAAAACGCGGCATCGAGTCGGCTCAGATCATCGGGCTTCACCAGTTTATGTTCGTAAACCAGCAGAACACAAACAACGGCGACTCCGAAAAGATAGATCCAGCCAAGCCCCGGCAGCAACAGCAACGAAAGCAACAGAAGAACCATCGCAGTGTGAAACAGCCGAACAAAAATAAGAGATTTCTCTACCCCGAACTGCGAAGGAATCGAGTACAACCCTATTTCACGATCGAAATCAAGATCCTGCAAAGCGTAAAAGACATCAAATCCGGCGACCCAGAACAGCACTGCTAACCCGAGGACAATTGCCGGCCAACCGATATCGCCCCGCAGCGCGATCCACGCACCGACGGGCGCCGCTGCCAGGCAGAGGCCAAGAACGATATGGGCCAGAAATGTAAACCGTTTGCAGTAGGAATAGAGGATCAAAAAAAAGAGGGCAATCGGCGACAGCTTCAGACAAAGAGGGTTAAGCATCCAGGCCGATATGAGCAGCAGCAGTATTGAAACCCCGGCAAACAAAAACGCCTCGAAGCGCGAAATGGTCCCTGTCGGGATATGCCGCGTCGCTGTGCGCGGATTTTTTGCATCGATTTGGGCGTCGATAATTCTATTCATGCTCATAGCAGCCGTTCTGGCCCCGACCATTGCGAGACAGATCCAGAGAATCTGCATCAGAGTTGGCGCAACGCCACTGACCAGACTGGCCAGTGTCGCACCCATTAGAGCAAATGGAAAGGCAAAGACCGTATGCGAAAACTTGACCATCGTCATAAGGTCACGGATTTTCTGGACAACAGGCATAGTCCCTCGTGTCAAACTGTTTATCATGCGCGTGAGTCTACACCTCAAGCGCGTTCTGTTCAAGCCCTTCAAAAACAGCAGCTATGAATGTTCAGCTGTAACTGCAGATTATTGATCTAACGATTGATTGTACCAACAAAACAAAATTTCTTTTCCGATATGGATCACGGCGGCCGATAAGGCTGTTTGATCAAAGGAGGGCGAAACCGCTACGGATTCTATAAAATGGAAGAGACACCAGGCACAGTCACTTTATTGATCAAAAGTGTTCGGATTTAATAACGGGATCAATCAGACCTGCAAAAGGTGGCGATAAAAATAAAAGCCCCCCGGCGATTTTTTCCGGGGGGCTTTTATACACTTTATTAAAGCAGATCAGAGAATCGCAATCCGCGCCAGTTCCATTACTTTCTCTGGTAAAAGCCCGAGGTACAGAACGCCGAGGAGTGAAATGATGATTGAAATCATCGCTCCAAGCGGCATTGATACCCAGGCGAAATCTTCTTGCGGATCACGAAAGTACATGGCAACCAGCACGCGCAGATAATAATAGAGAGAAACGGCAGAGTTTAAAACCCCGATGACAGCAAGCCAGATATACTCAGCTTTAACAGCACCGGCAAAAATATAAAACTTGGCAGTGAAACCTGCCGTCGGTGGCATCCCCATTAAAGACAAGATAAAAATTGACAAAGCGACCCCAAGAAATGGTCGTTTGAAACCAAATCCGGCAAGACCGTCATAGGTCAGATTGTTTTCACCCTTCTTGCCTGCCAGAACCAGGACCGCAAAAGCACCGAGATTCATAAATGTATAGGCGAGCATGTAGTAAAGGATACCGGAAAAACCGATTTCATTAGCGGCAACCAGACCGACGAGGGCGTAACCGGCATGAGAAATCGACGAGTAGGCCAGCATACGCTTGATATCGGTCTGTGAAATGGCCATAAAGTTGCCGATGGTCATGGTTAAGACAGCTAAAATCCAGAGCAGCGCCGACCACTCTACCTGCATCTCGGCAAAAGAGAAGAGAAGAACCCGTATGAAGGCGGCAAGTGCGGCGGCTTTTGGTCCTGCACTCATAAACGCAGTGATCGGCGTCGGAGCCCCTTGATAGACATCCGGTGCCCACATATGAAATGGAACCACGCCGATTTTGAACAGAAACCCGGTACTGAGAAGAAGCATACCAGCGATCGTCATCGGATTACCGAGCATCGCCTGGTGCTGCGAAGAGAGGATCAACCCGATCTCAGAAAGATTGGTTGTCCCGGTCACTCCGTAGAGCAAAGCCATTCCGTAGAGGAGAAAACCGGTTGAGAAGGCTCCGAGTAAAAAATATTTAAGCCCTGCTTCATTTGAGCGAACATCATTATAAAAGAACCCAGCCAGGACATAGAGGGAGACGGAGAGCACCTCAAGCCCGAGGAAAATCGTCATCATGTCGGTGGCGGATGCCATCCACATGGAACCGGCGGTCGCAAAGAGGATCAATGCATAAAACTCATTGATCGGATACCCTTCGCGTTTCAGGTAATCGTCTGACATCAAGATCGTCAGCGCGGCTGAAAAAATAAATATGATATTGAAGAAGAGCGCAAATCCGTCTTGCGCAACTTGAAACTCAAAACCAAACTGAATACCGATGTCTTTTACAGCGAGCCCGTTCCAGGCCGAAACCGTCGCAGCAGCAGCGCAGATCAAACCGATAATTCCGATCCAGGCGATATGCGATGTACTACCCGGTTTCGAAAAGACACCGATCAGCAGAAGTGCCATACCGAAAATGACCAGAATCACTGACGGCATTATTGCATAAAAATTTACCGTGTTTAAAGCGGCTTGCACCAGATTTTCCATGAACATGTTCCTCCGGAAACAGTGTTGCTGCGTCTATTTATTACTTGAATTCAATATGCTTGGGTGCGTCAACCTGTTGCACCATTGCAATCTGCTGCTTGCCATCAATCTGCATGATCAGATTCTCAAGCGCCGGATTCATCTTGTCAAAAAAGACGTTTGGATAGACGCCGATCCAGAAGATGAACAGAAGCAGAGGAAGCATAACGATAATTTCACGTACTGACAGATCCTTCAGTACAGCATTTTTCGGATTATTAAGCTCGCCAAACATCATCCGCTGGAACATCCAGAGCATGTAGACTGCAGCGAGAATAACACCGGTCGTGGCAAATACGGCATACCAGCGAAGCTCACTCTCAAATGCGCCAACCAGAATGAGGAATTCACCAACGAACCCGTTCGTCCCCGGTAGACCGATAGAGGAGAAGGTAACAATCATAAAGATCGTGGCAAAAATCGGCATCTGCTTGGCCAGGCCACCAAACTCGGCGATTTCACGAGTATGCCGCCGCTCGTAAATGAAACCGACAATAAGGAAGAGTGCGCCGGTTGAAATCCCGTGATTAACCATCTGAATCATGCCACCAGCCATCCCCTGCAGATTCAGGGCAAAAACACCGAGCATGACAAAACCGAGATGGGCAACAGAAGAGTAGGCGACCAGCTTCTTGACGTCTGTCTGAACCATAGCGACCAACGAACCGTAGATGATGCCAATGACGCAGAGAGTCGCAAGATAAGGCATACAGGTAGCAAGTGCTTCAGGGAAAAGCGGCATGGCAAAGCGGATAAAACCGTAAGTCCCCATCTTCAGCAGCACAGCGGCCAGGATAACAGATCCGGCTGTAGGTGCTTCCGTATGAGCATCCGGCAACCAGGTGTGTAATGGAAACATCGGCACCTTGATCGCGAAACTGAAGGCAAAAGCAAGAAACAGCCAGATTTGGGCATCAGCCGGTACATTCATCTGATAAAACTGCGTAATGCTGAAGCCGTTGGAGTCCAGGCCGGATTGCTGTGCATAATAATAGATAAAGATGATGGCGACCAGCATTAACAAAGAACCGACCGCTGTGTAAATAAAGAACTTGACCGCCGCGTATATGCGATTTTTTCCACCCCAGATACCGATCAAAAAGTACATCGGGATCAGCATGAGTTCCCAGAAAATGTAGAACAGAAACAGATCAAGAGAGATAAAAGCACCGATCATTCCGGTCTCAAGCAGCAACAACAAGGCCATGAACCCCTTGGTGTTTTTCTCTATGGCCTGCCAGGTCGACAGAACCGCAATCGGCATGATAAATGTCGTCAGCAACACCAGCCAGAGGCTGATACCGTCAATGCCGACATTGTAGTTCATCTGAAAATAATCGCCGATGCTGATCCATTTGACAAATTCAGTGTACTGCATTCCGCCACTGGCAATGAAGATGTCATTAAACGCCAACGGGAGACTGATGCCGAAGGTTACCAGAGTAACAATCAGGGTAAAGCTCTTCAGCAGCGGCTCATTATCCCGGGGGATAAACAGCAGCATTGCCATGCCGAGCAGAGGCAAAAAGGTGATGGTACTGAGAAGGTGTTCGCTCATTGCAAAAAGCTCCTTAAAAAACGCTCAAAAAAACAACAGTGCTTTTAGCCAAAAATGTAGAACCCGACGATCATAACCACACCGATCACCATCCACATGGCGTAGTGTTGAGTCAATCCGGTCTGGGTATAACGCAGCCCACTCGAAACAAGTGTTGTGACACGTCCGACACCATTGACGACACCATCGACGATACAGACGTCAAATCCTTTCCAGAGGAACAGGCCACAACGTTTAATTGGGTTGACGAACAGGAAGTCGTACAGTTCGTCAATGTACCATTTGTTATAGACTGCTTTATGCAGACCGCTAAATTTCGCAGTGAATTTACCTGGGAGTTCCGGACTCTTGATGTAGAACCAGATAGCGACGCCGATGCCGAGAAAGCCAACCGCGACTGAAGCGCCCATCAGGCCAAATTCCCAAAGCAGTGAGTGAGCCATCGCTTCTTTGATGGCAATACGATAGGTCTCCTGGGCCGGGCCGAAGACCGGATCAAGGAAGTGCTCAAGGTAATTGGGGATATGCAATCCGCCAATGTTGCCAAGAACATGCGGCACACCCACATAGCCACCAACGACAGCGAGTGCAGCAAGAATTACCAGCGGCAGGGTAATCACCCAGGGTGACTCAGGAATGTGGTCCTTGGCGCGGGGGTCAGTCTTCTGCTTACCCCAGAAGGTCATCGCCACGAGCCGGAACATATAGAACGCAGTCATACCGGCGGCGATCGCACCAACGCCCCAGAGCCAGAGTGAACCGCGGGTCGAGCTGGCCGCCCACCAGAGAATCTCATCCTTGGAGAAGAAAGCGGAGAACAGAGGCACACCGGCGATGGCGATGGTTGAAAGCAAAAAAGTCCAGTAGGTAATCGGCATCTTGCTTTTCAGACCACCCATGTTGCGCATATCCTGCGGGTCATCATGCAGGTGGGCGTGATGGTAAGCGTGATGCATGCCATGAATGACCGAACCGGAACCGAGGAACAGGCAGGCCTTGAAGAAGGCATGGGTCATCAGGTGGAAGATACCGCCGGTAAAGGCGCCAACGCCCATGGCCAGAAACATATAACCGAGCTGGGAAACCGTCGAGTAGGCGAGTACGCGCTTGATATCGTTCTGGGCGAAACCGATGGTGGCAGCAAACACCGCTGTTGCGGCACCGATGATCGCGATTACCATCATGGTGGTCGGAGCCATGGCAAACAGACCACTCATCCGACCGATCATGTAGACTCCGGCGGTAACCATGGTTGCGGCATGGATTAGAGCCGAGACCGGAGTCGGGCCCTCCATCGCGTCAGGCAACCAGGTATAGAGTGGAATCTGTGCTGATTTCCCGGTCGCACCAAGAAAGAAACAGAGGGTGATCACGGTTACGACAACGCTACCGGTGCCGAGAAGATGTGCATTCTCGCCAATCTTGACAAAGTTGGTTGTCCAGACTCCGTGCTCACTCCCGAGAGTCCAGAACAGGGTCAGCAGACCGAGCAGGAAACCAAAGTCACCAACGCGGTTGACAACAAACGCCTTTTTTGCAGCATCGCCTGCACTCTTCTTCTCCATGTAATAACCGATCAGGAGATAAGAACAGAGCCCAACCCCTTCCCAACCGATAAACATGACCAGAGCGTTGCCACCGAGAACCAGCATCAACATGGCGAAGCAAAATAGGTTCAGGTAGCTGAAGAAGCGGTAAAATCCTGCTTCACCATGCATGTAGCCGATCGAGTAGAGATGAATCAGGGTGCCGACACCGGTAACAACCATAATCATCAGCGCCGACAACGGATCAAACAGGAATTCCCAATTGACCTGCAGGTTGCCGACCGACATCCAGGAAGCAACGATCTGCTCGTGCACCTTCACCTCATCAGCAAGCAACTGAAAAAAGTACTTGCTGGAGAGAAGAAAGGAGAGAAGCATAACACCAGTCGCAATGCCGCCAATCACCTTTTCGCTCTTTAAAAACCGCTTGCCGAGCAGACCATTGATAATCGCACCGATAAGCGGTAGTAACGGGATGAGCCAAAGTTTATCGTACATCTATACTCTCCTAACCGGAATGAACTGCTGCCTCTAGCGGCAGAATTACCATTTCAGCAGATTAAAATCGTCGACAGCAATCGAATCACGGTTGCGGTAGAACGCAATGATCAAAGCCATACCGACAGCCGCCTCAGCCGCTGCAACCGTCATAATAAAGAGGACAAACACCTGTCCGTCCATATTCCCGAGGTGATTGGACAGGGCAATAAATGAAAGGTTGACTGAATTGAGCATCAGCTCAATACACATGAAGATAACGATTGCGTTCTTCCGGGTCAGAACTCCAAAGGTCCCGATAGAGAAGAGAATCGCGCTCAAAACCAGATATTGATCTATACTTACCATTTGATTCTCCTCCTATTCCTGAGCCGCTGCATTGCGTTTTGCCAGCACCACAGCGCCGATGACGGCAACCAGAAGCAGAATCGACGCAATTTCAAACGGAAGAAGGAACTCAACAAAGAGTGACTTGGCCAGCAACTGAGTGTGCCCTACTTCCATAACGAGTTCGTTGCTGATATCACCCTTGATACTGGTCGTGCTGCTGTGACCGAGCATATAATAGAGCTGGAAAAAGACCAGGCCAGCCAGGGTAATGGCGCCAACCACACTGTGACTCGTCTTCTGAATCATAACCGTGTTCAGATTCAACAACATGATAACGAAGACAATCAGCATGAGAATGGCACCGGCATAAACCATAATTTGAACTGCGGCCATAAAAGGTGCATGCAGCATCACGTAAAAATTGGCCAGACAGACAAAGGTCATCATTAACGCCACAGCGTTATTGATCGGGCTCTTGCAACTGACAACAAGAACTGCCGAGACAACGGCGACTATAGCGATTATGAAAAAATAAATTTGTTCCATCGATTCCGCGCTCCTGTTTCGAATTATCGAATAAGTCTCTGTTTTTCGAACGTGAAGTCTTCGCGCTTGTAGTTCGCCAGTTCGTAATCACCTGTCATTTCGATCGCTTCAACCGGACAGGCTTCAACACAGTAACCGCAGAAAATACAGCGTAGAAGATCGATTTTATAGACCGCCGGATACTTCTCGCCTTTCTCGTTTTCAGCCGATTCGACGGTTATACATTTAGCCGGGCAGACCGTCGGGCAAAGATAACAGGCGACACATTTTTCACGGTCTTGTGCAGGAACCAACCGATGCAAGCCGCGAAAACGTTCCGCAGTCGGGAGACGATGTCCCTTTCTCGGATACTGCACCGTCGTCGAATTGCCTGGCAACATATGCTTGAAAGTGATGCTCAGACCTTTAATAAACTCTCTAATCATGGATAAACCCTCTTATCTCGTCAGACGTTACTGGAGCAGAACCACAACCAGACCGGTTAGCATGACATTTGCCAAAGCCAGTGGCAAGAAGACCTTCCAGCCGAGGAACATCAATTGATCGTAGCGAACACGGGGCCATGTAGCACGTATCCAGATGAAGAAGAACATAAAACCGAAAATCTTGATCAGCAGGTTGACTGAACCTGCAAACGGTCCGTGCCATCCGCCGAGGAAAAGGGTGACAGCGATCGCCGAAATAATGACCATGTTGGCGTACTCAGCCATGAAAAACATGGCGTACTTCATTGAAGAGTACTCGGTGCAGAACCCGGAGACCAGCTCAGTTTCAGCTTCCGGCAGGTCGAAGGGGGTCCGGTTGATCTCAGCCATGCCACAAATAACAAACAAGACAAATGCGACCGGCTGGGAAAAAATATACCAGTTTGGAATCCACTCCGGCAGAAAACTGAGGAACCCGGCAATCTGATTCAGAGGCTGGATCTGAACCGCCACAATGTCGCGAAGACTCAACGATTCACCAAGCATAAAGACGGCGACCACCGAAAGACCGGCAGCCAGCTCATACGAGATAACCTGAGCCGTCGAACGAATGCCGCCAAGCAGTGAATACTTGCTGTTGGAGGACCAGCCGGCAAGAACGATTCCGTAGACTCCGAGTCCGGCCATGGCCAGGACAAACAGCATACCGATATTCAGATCAGTAATCTGCTGCGGAATAATATAGCCGCCGATCACCAGATCCGGGCCAAAAGGGACAACTGCAATCGTAATCAGAGCCGGAACCAGAATCATTACCGGAGCAAGGACAAACGAAACTTTACTCGCCTCAGCCGGAATAATATCTTCCTTGAAAAACAGCTTGAGACCATCCGCAATCGGCTGCAACAATCCATGCCAACCGGTCTCCATCGGCCCGAGGCGGGTCTGCATGTGACCAATAACCTTGCGTTCCACCCAGGTAGCGTATGCTACGATTCCCATCAAAACACTGAAAGTAACAATAATCTTCAGCACCATGACGCCGGAAAAGAGCAGCGGGGCGTTAGAAAAGCTTAGCAATACTGGATCCATGTTCATCCTCTTTCTTCTCTGTTTATTTCAAAAACCCGGTCACGGGCAATCATGCATCAATTGAAATTTATTTACTCACTTGTACCGAAATCGCCGCTTCACCTTTATACAGGCTATTAATTCTTGCCTCTGAAAAGTGATAAGGTGCAAACAAAACCCCTTTAGGGAGACGTTTGCCGACTTTCGCTTTAAGCTTCAATTCAATGCCGTCAGCCTTGATGCTAACCACAGATTCATCCACAATCTGCAGTCCCTTGGCATCTTCAAAATTAAACTCAACATACGCTTCGCTCACCACAGCCTGTGGCCCGGTTGCACGTGTCGACATGGTTCCGCTGTGGTAGAGCGCACTGCCGGTCAATAAAAGAAAATCACCAGCAATCGGTTTAGCCCCTTCTACAAAGACCAGCATCTTCTTTTTCACCGCAACGGTTTCACCACCCCAGACGACACCTTGCGGACCGATCTGCTCGAAGTCGATTCCCGTATATCCGGCCTCATCAGCCGAGGCTGCAAAGAGAGCAGCTGGACCGGTAAAGCTCACCTTTTCACCGAGGCGTGCCGCCAGCAGAGTCAGGATATCGTAATCGGTCTTTGCCTCACCAGGACTCGGGACACCGGGGCGAACCCTCTGGATACGACGCTCGGCATTGGTAAAAGTCCCGTTTTTTTCGGCAAAGGAAGCTGCCGGCAAAACCACATCAGCCAGTTCTGCTGTCGGAGTGAGGAACAGATCCTGAACCACAACAAAATCGGCGGCTATCAGGGCTTTTTCTACCTTGCTGCGGTCTGGAAAAGAGGTCATCGGATCTTCACCAACGACATACAGCGCCGAGAGTTTACCCTGACCTGCGGCCTCAAGCATCTGCTGCGCCCCCATGCCGCCAGCAGACGGAAGGATACCGAGATCGATAGCCCCCTGGCTGTTCGCTTTTTCACCACAGAGATAGAGGCCGCTCTCCCCTTTGCCGATATTGCCAGACAAGATAGCGAGGTTCGCCGCAGCAATGGCAATCTCTTTGCTCAGAGCTGTGTAAGGGAGGCCATATGCGAGGAGGATGGCACTCTGTTTTGCACCGGCTAACGCTCTGGCTGCAACACGAATCTCTTCGGCCGCAACGCCGGTCGTCGCTTCTACCTTCTCCGGAGTATAAGCAGAGAGTGACTTTTTAAGAGCATCAACCCCTTCGACCCCTTCGGTAACAGCCAAACCGTCCTCTATCAGGACCTGACTCATACTGTTGAGAATATTAACTTCGAGACCCGGTTTATGCAGCAGTGTTCTGGCGCCAGGGAGCTTGCCGAACTTGCCATTTTTGTCTCCGACAATAAACAGTTCTGCTTTATTGCGCTTGACCGTCTGATTGACCACCATACCGAAGACCGGATGGGTTTCATAAAAATCGGAGCGAATCGACAGAACGACATCAGCCTGTTCAACCTGCGGGAAAGTTCCGGTCGAGGAACAAACACCAAGGGTTTCCAGCAGACCTTCGGTTACCCCTTTGTAGCATTCACCACCAGAGTGATCGAGATTGCCTGTTCCGATCAGTTTGGCCAGGTTCTTCAGAAGGTAAAACTCTTCGTTAGTCAGACGCGCACCAGAGAGGATGCCGACCCCCTTCTCTGCCTGGGCTTTTTTCAGACCATCTGCGACAGCTTTGAGCGCTTCGTCCCATTCGACCTCAACCAGCTGCTCCCCCTTTTTCACCAATGGCTTGGTCAATCGATCGCCGCTGTTGATGAAGGAGTAACCGAAACGACCACGAATACAGAGGTTGCCGTCGTTGACACCGTTCTTGTCGCTGAAGCGAATCGTTTCAACTTTGTCGTTGAGCACGCCAAACGTTACGGTGCAGCCGTTACCGCAGTAACCACAGACCGAATCGACCTCTCTAAGTTGCCAGGGGCGGGCCTTGAATTTGAATGGACGCGGCAGAATGGCGCCGACCGGACACATGGAGACACACTGACCACAGAACTCGCAATCAAGACCCCGGTCAAAAGCAGTCGCTATTTTAGTTTCAAAACCGCGATTAATAAAAGAGTAGGAACCGTAAGCGACGATCTCATCACAGACACGCGCACATTTGCCACAAAGAACACACCGATTCATGTTTCGCTCAATCAGTGGATTAACCTCGTCAGTCGGAAGATTGAATTTTTCACCTTCGAAACGATTGCTGCTCACTCCAAGTTCGTAAGTCAAATCCTGAAGATCACACTCACCCGCTTTGTCACAAACCGGACATTCGATAACATGATTGACCAGAAGAAATTCCAGAACCGTTTTACGGACTTTGCGAATCTCATCCGAAATAGAAGTGACCACCATCCCCTCGGTCACCGGGGTCGTGCAGGAAGGAATCAGGCGACCTTTCATCTGCTCGACTTCGACCAGGCAGACGCGACAGGCTCCATAGGGGAGAAGCTTCTTGGCATAGCAGAGCACCGGAATATTGATCCCCGCCTCTACTGCGGCCTCGTAGATTGTGGCCGTCTTACTGACCGTAATCTGCTTACCGTCAATCGTCAGATTAACCATCTTGTCCTCTTTTATTAATAAATAACTGCGTAAAAGTAGCGTGCTAGTCGATCGCCATGAACGGGCATGCATCGTAACAGGACGTACATTCGGTGCACTTTTCCCGATCAATGTATGCAATGGCTCCCTTTTCCCAGACGATTGCATCGACCGGACAGACTTTAAAGCAGAGCCCGCATTTTTTGCAGGTTTCTTCGATCACAGTAAATTTGAGCAACGGCTTGCAGGCATGCGATGGACAGATCTTGTCCTTGATGTGCGCCTCATATTCGTGACGGAAGTAGCGCAGGGTCGATAAAACCGGGTTCGGTGCCGTCTGACCAAGACCACAAAGCGAACTTTTTTTAATGTCGTAAGCCATATCTTCGAGCAATTCGAGATCCCCTTCGCGCCCTTCACCCTGCGTGATCCGTTCCAGGATTTCGAGCATGATCTTCAAGCCGATCCGGCAGGGGATACATTTACCGCAAGATTCAGCCCGGGTAAAATTGAGGAAAAACCGGGCGATATCGACCATGCAGGTTGTCTCGTCCATAACAACCAGACCGCCCGAACCCATCATGGCGCCAGCCTTGATCAACGAATCATAATCGACCTCGGCATCAAGCGCTTCTGCCGGCAGACAACCGCCGGACGGGCCTCCAGCTTGAACCGCCTTGAACTTACGATTTTTAAGAATGCCACCACAGACGTCGTAGATGACTTCCTTCATCGTCGTTCCGGCCGGAACCTCAACCAGACCGGTATGCTTAACCTTACCGGTCAAGGCAAAAATCTTGGTCCCCTTGGTCCCCTCGGTTCCGATACTGGAGTACCAGTCCGCCCCGTGGTAAAAAATGTAGGAGACATTGGCAAAAGTCTCAACATTGTTGATGTTGGTCGGTTTTCCCCACAGTCCCCTGACGGCCGGGAACGGTGGACGCGGACGTGACATGCCGCGCTCTCCCTCGATCGACGCCATCAGTGCGGTCTCTTCCCCACAGACAAAGGCACCAGCTCCCGCTTTGATCCGCAGATGAAATTCAAAACCGAGGCCCATGCAGTCTTTACCGAGGATCCCCTTCTCGACACAGGTATCGATAGCAAGTTGCAACCGCTTGATCGCCAGAGGGTATTCAGCACGGACATAAACATAACCGTGATGGCAACCGATCGCGTAGGCTCCGATCATCATCCCTTCGATCAGGCCATAAGGGTCGCCTTCAAGAACCGAACGGTCCATGAACGCACCCGGATCACCCTCGTCTGCATTGCAGATCAAATATTTGTCATCACCCGGAGTCGCTTTACAGAATGACCACTTGAGGCCGGTCGGGAAACCACCACCCCCACGTCCGCGCAGTCCGGATTTCTTAACCTCTTCGATAACATCAGCCTGTGACATGGTAACGGCTTTTTTGATACCGGTGAAACCACGGTGCGAGATGAAATCATCAATACTCTCGGCATCAATCGTTCCGCAGCGCGAAAAGATAATGCGCTGCTGTTTCGCCAGAAACTCATCATAATACTTGCCAGCGACGCGTTTTTCGACCGGCGCATTCCCAATCATGTGTTCTTCAACAATCTGAGGAACCATATCCGCCGTGACGAAATCGTACGTTACAGCCTTCTGGCCAGGGAGCAGGATGTCAACCAGAACGTCATTGGCACAGAGTCCACGACAACCGGTCTTTTTAACATCGCAACGTTTGCCGAGCTTGGCCGAAAGACCATGCTTGACAAATTCGGCTTCGAACGCATCGGCAACCAGCAGGGAGCCGGAGGCAATACCTCCGGTTCCGGTGCAGATCAAGACTTCAATATTCTGAGCTGTTTCAGCCATATAACCCTCTGTCAAGTGACGACAATCAGTCCATATTTCTGTATTTAACGATAACTTCTTCCACCTTCTGCACCGTCAGGGAGCCGAAAGTGTCGTCGTTTACCATGATAACCGGCGCCATGCCGCAGGCGCCGATACAGGCGACGTACTCGGCAGTGAACTTTAAATCGTCGGTGGTTTCAGCGTGACCAACTCCAAGTTGATTCTTGATGACGTCGGCAATGCGCCCGGCCCCTTTAACATGGCAGGCGGTCCCCATACAGACACGAACAATGTATTTGCCACGGGGCTCCAGATGAAACTGAGCATAAAAGGTTAAAACGCCGTATATCTGACTGGCGTAGACATTCAGACGCTCTGCAGTCAGATGAACGGTCGGTTCCGGGATATAACCGTAACTCTCCTGAATCGCCTGCAATGCCGGCATCAAAGCGCCCTGCATATTAACGAATTTATCCAGAATCAGGTTGGCAGGGCCCAGGTCGATCTCCTGCTCTTCAACTTTTTCCACTGCTTCGCTCATCTCATTCCCTCTCGCGTCGGAATCGTTTAGCGGTCAATCTCACCGAGGACGATGTCCAGGGTACCGATCGCGGCAATAACATCAGCCAGAAGCGACCCTTCAACCATCTGTGGCAAAGCCTGCAGATTGACAAAAGATGGGGGTCGAATCTTCATACGATACGGTTGGGCCGAACCGTCCGAGACAAGGTAGAAGCCGAGTTCACCTTTCGGTGCCTCAATCCCCTGATAAACCTCACCAACTTCGGGTTTAAACCCTTCGGTAATAATCTTGAATTGATGAATCAACCCTTCAATGCTGTTAACAACATCTTTCTTCGGGGGGAGACAAACCTTGGGACAATCGGCTAATATCGGACCAGGGGCAAGCTTGTCGAGTGCCTGATTGATAATTTTGCACGATTCACGCATCTCATCGAGACGCGCCTTGTAGCGGGCAAACGTATCACCTTCAGTACGGGTGATCACTTCAAAATCGTAATCTTCATAGCCACTGTACGGATTATCGCGACGCAGATCCCAGTCGACGCCTGATGAGCGAAGAGCCGGACCGGTCAGCCCGATATCGATGGCAGCGGCAGCATCGATACAACCGACACCCATCGTCCGCTTCTGCCAGATTTTATTGCCGGTCAACAACCCTTCGTACATTTCGATATGATCCGGCATCGCTACGGCAAAGGCGCGAATATCATCCGTTATACCAGCGGGGAGATCTGCAGAAAGACCACCCACCCGGAAATAGTTGGAGGTCATGCGGGCGCCGGAAATCTTCTCATAGATATCCATGATCGCTTCACGTTCACGAAAACAGTAGATAAAAACCGTCATTGCACCGATATCAAGAGCGTGTGTCGCCAACCAGACCAGATGACTTTTAAGACGCGTCAGTTCAGCCAACATGACTCGAACCGTATTCGCACGGGCCGGAATTTTATCCGTAATGTCGAGCAGCTTCTCAACGGCCAGAACATAGCCGAGGTTGTTGCTCATCGGAGCCAGATAATCGAGACGATCGGTCAATGGAATTGTCTGATGGTAGGTACGGTGCTCAGACAGCTTTTCAACACCGCGGTGCAAAAAGCCGACATGCGGCGTCGCCTTGACCACGGTCTCGCCGTCCAGCTCCAGAATCAGCTGCAAAACGCCATGAGTCGACGGATGCTGCGGACCCATGTTTACGGTCATGATTTCGTTGTGAGCCATCATTTTCCTCTTTTAAGTAAGACTTCGGAAAGTATAATTTACGAGCAGTAACCTACTGAAGGCGCCCCTGATACGGTTCACGGTCAGGCCCCTGAAGCGGATAGTCCTTGCGCAGAGGGTGCCCTTCCCAGTCGTCTGCCATCAAAATGCGGCGTAGATCAGGGTGATTGTTGAATGAAATCCCGAACATATCCCAGCATTCACGCTCATGCCAGTTAGCCGTTCCCCAGACCACAGAGACGGTATCGATCTTTGCGTCATTCTCTTCAACCGGCACCTTGATACGCAGGCGATCCTTCAGGGCAATATTGTAAAGGTTATAGACCACCATGAACCGCGGTGCTGTCCCAAGATAATCGACCCCACAAAGATCGCACAAAAAGTTGTATCCGAGCTCATCGCGCAAGAAAGTTGAGATCGCAACGATCCGCTCTTTTTTTACAACAATGGTCGTTTCGCCCCGAAACTCGACAATATCCAGGACATCTTCCGAAAAGCTCTGTTTTAGCTTGCCAACGGCTGCGTGTTCACTCATGGCTTGCTTTCCTACCCTTCTTAACGCTCCGGACGAACCGGGCTGATTAGGCTTCTGAAATTCTCTCACCAATACCGATAGCGGCACCGAATGAATTACGCTCCGCCATGATCTTTTCCTGAAGTTTCCCGAGACCATAAATCAGCCCTTCGGGCCGTGGCGGACAACCGGGGACATAAACATCTACCGGAAGATACTCGTCGATCCCCTGAACAGTGCTGTAGGTATCGAAAATTCCGCCGGAACAGGCGCAAGCGCCCATGGCGATCACATACTTCGGCTCTGGCATCTGCTCATAAACTGTCTTTATGACCGGCATCATCTTCTTGGTTACGGTGCCAGCGATGATAATTACGTCAGCCTGGCGGGGTGAAGCGCGAAACAGGACACCGAACCGGTCAAGGTCAAACCGGGCAGCACCCGTCGCCATCATCTCAATAGCACAGCAGGCCAAACCGAAAGTCATGGGCCACAACGAGCGCGATCTGGACCAGTTGACTATCTTGTCCAGACTCGTTGTGATGACATTATTGCCGAGTGTTTCTTCTACTCCCATTCCAGAGCTCCTTTTTTCCAGGCATAGATGTAGCCGACCAGCAGAACGAGAACAAAAGTGCCCATTTCATAAAAGCCGAAGAGACCCAACTTCTTAAACATCACCGCCCAAGGATAAAGAAACGCAACCTCGATATCGAACACAATGAAGAGCATGGCAATGATGTAAAACTTGACACTGACCTGTTCCCGTGCAGTACCGTGCAGAGGCATGCCGCACTCATACGGGGCGAGCTTGACAGCCGATGGCTTCTGTTGACCAAAGACCCGCGATCCAACCACAATCACGGTAGCGACAATCACGGCCAGGACAACAAAGGCCAGTATCGGCAGATAGGCATCTAACATTTAACGGCTCCTCCCAACGAAAATTTATTCACTCAAAAACTATTTTGCGTTTTTTATGTCAGAGTTTACTGTATTTCAGCGTCTGCAAGTTAGGATAATTTAAGCCCCCTGTCAAGGGAAAAATACAGTATACAGTATGCAATATTTCCGGTTATTAACCGTTCGAATTCGTTCCTTTTTCTATCATCATCCCATCTGTATTGTTTCTTTTTAGCTTGAAAATTTCCCCTCGATTCCGCCCGGTAGCAGGCTTAAACAAACAGCACCAAACGGTCAAACCCTGCCGCACTCTTTTTTGCTGCGTGATACCCTGGGCAACGGTCGCTGTGCGCCTTTAAGATTTTTCAAACAAAGAGCAGAAACATCTGACTGCTTTTCTTATTGCGCGCAGAATAAAACGCCCGCTGTCAAAAATGACAGCGGGCGTCCAATCAGATATCCCGCATATATTTTCACTGAATCCCGAGGGTTTTGAGTATTTCAGGATTCACCTCTTCTTCTGCCAGAATCGAATGACAGGTATCGCAATCTTGTGTCACCGTCCCCCCCTGATTCGACTCGTGCTCTTCATCATGACACCTGAAACAGCCAAAATCATCATTGTGTCCCCGGTGATCCGTGTAGGTCCCCCATGTAATATTCATCTCCGGGAAGACATTCTCTATATACGCATCCTGTACACCCAGGATCGCTTCAGCCAAAAGTTGCGGCTGCTGGGTGACGATCTCAGGGTAGTTCTCTGCATACCACTGTTGGAGTCCCTGCTTGATCTCAGAGCGTGCCTGTTCGTGCGAAGCGTATTCCTGCGCAATAACCTGCATGGCAACTTTTTTAATATAAGGGAGCGAGAGTGAAATTTGGCCGCTCAATAATTTTTCATCCAACGCTTTGTCTGCCGGGAGATAGATATGCGTCGGACGATTGTGACAATCGATACAATCCATCTCACGCACCTCGAGATATTCAGATGAACTGATCTGTTCGTCAGCATCAGCCGTTTTGAATATTTCAGTCGTCCCGTCTTTTCCGGTCAGACTGATTTCCGGAATAATCATCCGGTCTCGATCAACCGCCTTGTAAGTTATTTTATTTTCAGCTGAAACATGCCAATGAATACCATTCGGGCTGACCGATCGATCCCCGGCGGTACCGGTCTTCATCAATAAAACTGTTTTCACATGTGTATTCTCTTCATCCTCAAGAATCTTGTCGAGAACAACCAGATTTTCTCCATGAAAGGTCTCTGGCCGGTGGCACGATTCACAGGTGTCACGGGCAGGACGCAGACCGTGTACCGGAGTCTCAATCGGACGCGGGTAGGTATCAAGTACGACTGCAAACAGCTGTCGGGCGCCAGAAATTTTAGACTTTACAAACCAGTCCGCACCGCTGCCGATATGACACTCGACGCAAGTGACGCGTGAATGCGGAGAGTTCTGATAGGCGGTATATTCCGGAGCCATGACCGTATGGCAGAATTGACCGCAAAACTGGGTAGACTCCATATAATGGTAAGCGCGATAGAGAAAAACACTGAAGACCGCGAAGTTGATCGACGTCAGTAAGACGATCAGAAAAACATTTCGCCGCAACCGACCGAACAGCTCCGGGTCTGTGAAATAGCGGCGCATATATTCCAGGGTAAAGAGGTGAACCTCCCTCTCGCCGCGAAAGAAAAATGCGCCGATAAAAATAAGAGCCAGACCGCCGAGAAAAGTTGGGCCCAGAAGCAGATAGACAGCCCCCCCAAAATATGGATTCTGTATATGAAAAACCGAATCTGTCACCATATAAGCTACGAGAAGCGGGGCAGTGATCGTCACGATCATTGCGCCAATGAGCGAAACCCGGCTACGACTGATCCCGAGAAAAAAATCTTTTACAATATCAAGCTGTCCCATACAACAACTCCTTTGCCTGCTTAATTTTTATTTGAATTTATTGATTTGAACTCTCTTACCAAAAGAGATTAGAAACTACAAGTTAAATGAACTGAATTTCAATTTTCCAATTAATTTAATGTAACTAAACAACAGATTATATTTATTATAAGGTTCTTATTTTATTGTGTTTTTTTATTTAGAAAATGAAACCCCAACGATCATCACCCCTTGATTAAACTTTTTTTATTTAAATGTATTAATTTTCTGTTGACAGAATAAACCACAAATGATATTTATTAGTCACGATCAATTAATAAACACTCACAAACCGGCTTGCCGGTAAAAGAAGGAGGTTATTATGACGACTCACAAAATGACAATCGAATCTGGTAACAGCACTCATGAAGCAGCAAACATGATCGCCGATACAGCAAAGTCGACTTACGTTGTAGCGGTTCTGTCGGTTCTTGGCGTCCTGGCATTTATCACCGCAGTTCTGGTTGCATGGCCGGCAGTCTCCTACTTGGCAGCTAAACTGTTCTAAGCGTTTCAGTTCACAAATGAAAAAAGCCCCCCGGATCACCGGGGGGCTTTTTTCGTTGATCAGCAAAAGATCTTAATGGACCTCGCTGTCCTCTATAAAAGCCGGAATAATCATATTGAGAAAATAGAAGATGATAAACGGCGTGGCAAAAACCGCTATCAGACCAACTAACCCTTCCTTTAAAGTTTCTATATCATGCGGAATCATCGGCAGGTGATATTCCATAAATCCGGAGAAGGTGAGCGAGAACGCCTGCCCACCAATAACAACATTCCATCGCATCATAAACACACCGAACAGGACCAGGCAGCTGGCGATTACAGCCCGGCGCATTGTCACACCCGGCATCAGAAGCAAAAGAAATGGTATTAAGTTGCCTATACCATATTGGTAAATGAAGATTTTCACGAAATCGTGTTCGTACAGGACAACCCGCAATGCATCCCAGGATTTAACCGCAGTGTAACCGCGAAAAATCATATCGAGAATTTCGAGGGTAAGTGCCAACGTCATAAATATGAGCAGATACTTCGAAGACATGGTGACTTCATGTTCCTGAATACTGCGCAGATGATCATATTTAACGACTGTCTGGCCGTGTGCCACAGCATCGGGCAACAGATAATTTTTCCCGCGTTTGGCGGCCCACTTGCGGATCTCCATGAAGGCGGCATAACTGACGATACAGAGGGCAATCCCTGAAACGACCGCCGAACAGATAAAAATAACCGGCATCAACGGTGTCATCCAGAGGGCGTTTGCCTTGACAGAGCCAAAGATAAAGCCGGCATAACCATGCAGAAAACACGCAACCGGGATACCGAGTCCTGCAAGAAAACGAACGGCCTTGTGATCCGACTCCTGCGCCTCGTCGCTCAGATCGTAGGCACCAAGAGAAATTAACTTGTAGATCAGCAGCAGTCCCCCCTCAAACGCCGAACGGTCTGTTTTTACCGAAAGCCGGTGCACCGATTCCACAATAAATTTGCGGTAAACAAACCAGATCTCAGCACCGACGATGCAAGCATAAGTCATAAAAACAATACCAAAAGCTGAAATAGCCGAAGTGAAGTGAGGTGTCATCAAGACATGGGTCCCCCGCAACGGCTGCTGCAGGTGCAACATCAGCGGCATCATCGCCACCGGCAGCAAAGCAAAAGAGAAAACCAGGGCAAAGCGGGCGATCTGTTTCAATTTTTGTACGTTGAACACGTGATAGAGCGACGACAGCACAAATGCCCCGGCGACGAGTCCCGTCATATACGGATACAAAACAATCTGGATCGACCAATAAACATATTCATTCGGCAAAACAAAGAGATCTTTGAGTGTCCAGGCCTCGCCATGAACCACCATCTGGGCAACTTGTTCAATCATGACTAGCGCACCTCCATGTTCAGGCCGATATAAAAGACATGTGGTTTGGTTCCATACTCATCACGCAGCACACCAACACGTTGAGTCAGCACCGCCTTTGCGACCGGATCGCCGGGGTCACGCAGATTGCCGATCTGCCGGGCTCCAAACGGGCAGGCTTGAACACAAGCGGTCGTCTGACCGTTGGAGATCCGGTGATAACAGAAGGTACACTTGTCGACCACCTTCTCAACCGGGTGAAAGAAACGCACACCGTAAGGACACCCCATAATGCAGTAACCGCAACCGATACACCATGTTCTATCGACCAGGACAACGCCGTCAGCGGTCTGATAGGTTGCACCGACCGGACAGACCTGAACACAGGCTGGCGTCTCACAGTGGTTACAGAGTTTCGGTACAAAAAACGCCTGGGCAATGTCCGTGTCAGCGATCTGCAACATCCCTGAAGCATTTTGATCGATCAGTTTACTGGTGAAGCCGTTCAACGCCCCTTTCGGAGAATCAGCAACCACATCGCCATTCTTTGTGAGGACATATCGCTCAACCCAGGTGCGAGTGACGTTCGCTTCCAATGGAATATCGTTTTCGATTTTACACCCTTTAACGCAGAACCCGCACCCGACGCACTTATAAGTATCAACCAAAAAGGCCCATCGCAAATCCGGGACTGCTGCCAGAATTTCTCCCGGCTCAAAAATTTCGAGCGCCGAGATAGAGACCGAGGCCCCGGAGACGAAAACCGCCGCACTTTTCAGGAAATCACGCCTCTTCATCACATCTCCTCCAGACTCGGATTGTGTGGATTATGACAATCGCTGCAAAGCTCATCAACATTATGCTCAGCCAGATCAATCCCGGGGATAGCATTACGCCCGCTCGACGGCATGAACAAAGCGGAGTGACACCGAACACACAGTTCTCTGCTTCGATCAACAGTCAACAGTTCCGGATTATCCGGATGTTGAAGTGCCGCGCCATGACAGTTTTCACACGGGATCATCGCGTGTGCCGAATCAGCAAGAGTTTCGGTATTTTCAGGATGACACTCCAAGCAGTAGCCACTCTCTTTATACTTGGACGGGTAATCCTTCCACTCCTGCTCATTACTCAGACGATGATATCCGAAGGTGTACCCTTTTTCCTGGGCGTTGAAATCCGCTGGCACATAGAGTATGCGCACCAGCAGTATAAAGACGACCAGGCCGATAACCACAAACAATGGCCGCCATACATGGTTTTTCACGGGCATCTCCTTTGGTCAGAGTAAGATCAAGAGTGACAATTCAGCCATCCTTGCACACTAACTTTTTAAATGTGGTCTTCAAGTTCAACAAATTGAACAGAAACATCACCAAAAGTTACATCGAACAGGAATAGAATATAGTAAAACGAGGTTTGTTTTTATCATGAAAAATATTCATTGTCAATCCTCTGATCGAGAATCAACTTTCGTAAAAATTAACAAATACTTATAAATTCCGTCATGTTAAAGAGACAATACAAAGAGCTGACTTCCTTACTTGACATTTATTAAGATATAAAATACTGTTTTATTATTATTTAAATAAAGAAAAAATACCTTTTGAACTTCAAAATAAAAGAGGTATTTGACCAGCTTGTAAATGGCATTTTTTTTCATTTTATTACCCTGAGACATTCTAAACGAGATTTACACTAATTCAATCAGGATCTTTGCTCAAAAAGCAAAAGGAGGGTGATCACCAATGGACCAGACGACTGATCATCTTGAACGACGGGTTACAGAGCTCGAACTGCAGGTCACAGCGCTGCAAAAAAGTGTTGAAACTCTGCAGACAGAGAGAAGAGTCGATCCGGCTTCGCCACACACCCCCACCGCTGCAACCCAAAAAAAAGTACCCCTCAGAGAGGGTCCAGAAGAGATCCTCTCATGGGTCGACAAATCAGCCATTCTCCCCCGGGTTGCGACCACCAGTTTTATTCTTGCCGTCTCTCTAGCCCTTCGCACCGCTGCCGACAGCGGTGCTATCGATCTCCAACTCGGTTCGTTTATTGGTATACTGTTCGCATTCGGACTGATCGTCTATAGCTGGGTTGCCTACCGTGACCAGAGCATCCACGCACCGGTCTTTATCCTTTGGGGGACGATCGTCATGTGTGCGGTCGTGGTTGAGGCCCACCGTGTTTTTTCCACCATCCCTGCCGAAGCCGCTTATTTCGTTATGGCGATGACCGGCGGCATTGCGACCATAATCAGCCGTCACTATCGCGTCGCTCTTCCGGTTTTTGCCGGGACCCTCGGCATGAGTTTTGGCGCCTTTGCTCTTGATTACCCGAGCCCGGTATTCCCCTACCTCGCTGTCATCATGATATTTGCCAACATCTTTGCCGCGTATGCCTCACATATTCTGCGGGCTTACTGGCTTCGCTGGCTGCTTCTTCTTCTCACGATTTTCATGTTCCAGATCTGGAACATGAAACTCACCATCTATCTGGGGAGACTCGCCATTGAGAACCTCGATTTTTCAATCCGTGGATTTTTGCCTTCTGCTGGCCTGCTTTTCGCCACTTTCAGCGTGATTGCACTCCTTGGCGTGCGTGGCCTCATTCAGGACAAAGTCTCCAAATTTGACCTCACGCTGCCGATCATCAGCGTCTTCTGGCTTTACCTGATCGGCCAGTATTCCCTCGGGCAGAAACTGATTGAACCGCTTTTTTTCGGTTGGCTTGCTTTAGCGGCGAGTGGCGTCTACCTGTCTGTCGCATGGTGGCTGGGACGCCACGAAAAAGGGGGAAGCATCGGCACAACACCCTTTGCCCTTTCCGGCGGACTGTTATTCGCCTTCTCGGCTCCGATGGCACTCGGTCACGCCCTCATCGCCACAGCCCTGATCGCCATATTGGCGGTCAGCATGATCATAATTTCCCAACGGATCAACAACCCCGGCTTACGCCTGACATCTTATCTGCTGCAACTTTATGCCTGCACTGCGCTGGTCTTTATTCTCTGGGCCACAGAAGGGACCGCGCCGTCGCTGATCGGAGCCGTCTCTTCTGCACTTCTCGCTGCAATCGCGTTTTATCACTACAGCTGGTCCAGAGAGCACCCACCCGTAAGCAAAGATTCCCTCTACGCTACTTTCAACAAAAATGACCGCGGTGCCGGCATCCTGCTGATCGCAGCTTTGTTCAGCGCATTTTTCACCCTGAGAGTCGGTCTTTATCAGATTCTGAACCTGCTGCACACCGCCACACCGAGTATCTTTTCCGGCGCACAGTCCGTACTGATCAACGCCTCAGCCGCCGTACTCTTTCTAATCAGTCTTTATAGTCTTAATAAAGAGTTGCGTAACATCGCAATTATCATCACCGTCATCGGTGCCGCCAAAGTATTCCTGTTGGATATGGTCCAGCTTAAAGGGGTTCCACTACTCTTAAGTGTCTTCTCTTTCGGGCTTGTCGCGGCTCTCGCTTCTTTTATCCTCGGTCGCTGGAATAAAACGAAAAAAGCAAAAGTTAACGACTGACACAGTTTATAAGATTACATCCCGGCAATTAAAAGAGTCTGCAATAATTCTATTGCAGACTCTTTTAATTTTTCATCCCAACTCGTTAGCAAACAAGCATCTTTTCCGCTTAAGCCGGCATCCAGTAGCAACGTTTTGGTGAAACAATCTTTTCTTCTTTTTTTAATTGCGTCATCGCTTTGTCGACCTCTTTACGCTCAAGGCCACCGAGTTCAACTATTTTCCCGGCGTTAAGAGGTTGACCTTCGGCTCGCATAATCTCTAAAACTTTTTCTTCTACAGTCATAGCAAGTCTCCTTATTACTTATTGTCATCGCAAATAGATATTGCTCGTCGATGTTGCCTAAAAACGACTCGATTGTCGACTTTTATTAACAGCATAATTTAGAACACCGTCTGAACGGTGTTTATTGGCCCCAGAGAAATCAACCAAGTTTTTGCGTCCGGAATCATTAGACCACGGCAACTTGACAGTTTTGTTCCACCGATTACCCTTAGAGTTGAATTCCCGATCAATTAAAAAATTATGACGAGGAGGCAGAGATGAACGTTTTCGATTTTGCCATAAAGATGGAAGAAGATGGTAAAGCCTATTACGAACAGTTGGCGAGTCAGACATCCCTGCCAGGACTGAGGACTATTTTCACTCGCCTGGCCGAGGATGAACAGAAACATTATGAACTCTTCCAGGAGCTGAAAACCAGCGGAACTGTTGCGGACATGCAAGATACTAACATCGTTGCAGAAGCCAAGAATGTTTTTGAGAAGTTATCAAAAGAAACAGAGACTCTTAAAGATCTCAAAAAAGACCTCGCAGCCTACCAACATGCCATGAAGATTGAGTCCGACAGTTTTCGGTTCTACGAAAACGCCGCCAGCACGGAGAAAAATAGCTCAACGAAAAAACTGCTGATCAAGATCGCCGGTGAGGAACACAAGCACTTCAACGTCCTCGACAATATTTATCATTTCATCAATGCACCGGCCCAGTATCTGGCCTGGGGAGAATTCAGCAATCTCGATGAGTTCAGGCAGTTCGGGCGGGAGGTCGACATCTAAAGAAGATCGGATATCCATGACTTTCAAGCCACGACGGTGCGCACTCCAATCCGTAGCGGTCTTCCTTGGAGGGTATCCAGAATTCTGAACTCCCTCGTTCCAGTCGATGCTTCGCCGTGACGCAGATTGGTCATCTACTCAACCGAGCATGTTGGCATTCAGGTCATAGCTGTACGATTTATCGCCAACAAACGATTGATTGTTCGCAACAACTTGCCAACTATCGGCAGTTTCTCTGCAAGAACTCTCATAAAACCAAAAAAAAGGCCTACAGCAAATGCTGTATGCCTTTTTAATTTTATGGCTCCCCGAGTTGGACGTCACTGGGCACTGGGTAGAGTCTCTTGAAATTTGATGGTCTATAAATCCTAAGGACATGTGAGAATGAGTTGCAAGGGGATTTATAGGAAAGCCCTGGCCTTGGAAACGCATGGAGCTTTGTTTCACTGTTAATCGTCCTCAATAAAAACTTTTTACCCATGCAACAATAGCCACAGGGCTCAATGTCGATTGGCACAAATGCTTTGTGTGACCAGCATTGCAAATTCCATACGATCTGAGACTTTACCTTTATCGCGCAGAGTTAATGAATTAAAATGCAATATATGACTTGAATGGTCATATATTGTTTGTATAATTTTAACCGTACTCTTATCGCATTTAGCCATAAGGATGGAACGTAATGAGATACGACCTGTAGTGCTGAAGCAAGGCCAATTCAGGGAAAGGAGAACATTATGAGACAGGTAATCAAATCTTTCGGTCATGGTCACTTTCACATCCCTCTAAACATCCAAAACAGTTACTCAAAAATCATCCATGCGGATCACCCCATTATTCAATTACTTGCTTCATCCGGAGCAGCCGTGTGTAGCATTCTGCTTCTGCAAGAGTATTTCAAAGGAGTCAACGCGCTAGCAATGGTGGCCGGAACTTCAGCATTCATTATCGTTGCGTTTCTGTTCGAGAGCACTTCGAACGGAACAATTATTCTGAATTTACTCGCAGCTCCTCTGGTCTTTGTACTTGCCATTGCTAGTCAGAGCGGATCAATCTATCTACTCATCGCCGCCTTTGTAATACACGCGTTAGTCGCAGAGATAAATTCGGCTGGAGAGGATAAAGAATTGAAAACACCGCTCCATTGCTGGGCTATTTACAATTTATCCTTAGCGCTGCTGCTTATCTAACTGTAGGGCAGCTCTGAACTAAAATAGTTATAAGATTCTCATGATTCACGATTTACAGTAAAAAAAGGGCCAGCCTGTTTCCAAGGTCGGCCCTTTTCTATAGATCCTATCGCAACTCATTCTCAGATGTCCTTAGATATTTGGTGGGCCATACATGAGATTCAAAGCAAACTCAGGAGAGCTTTATCAGGGAATTCAATCATCAAAGATTTGACCGAAAGCTGTTTCCATCTTCTGGTGATTTTCCTGGGGAACACCGCGAGTGCCTTTCAACTTGCCGTCAATCAGGTCGGTAACAATTCGTATATGCAGACCATTTTTACTTGCCCAATAATTGAGAGTTTCGCCCTTTTCAAGAAGTATATCGGCGATTACTTTTTCCCGTTGTTCTATGTTCACAGAGATTCCCTTATCAATAAAATTTTCATGATCTATATTGCAACTATTGACCAAGATGCCGATGTCGCTAGTGAGTCAGGAGGATCTTAAGCAGCGGTCGAAGTATGAGGAAATAAACGAAGGCAACACAGGACACACTCACTCCATCCGTACGCCCCTCGGAGGCTTATTCTGGTGAACCTACTGAACCTTTACCTCGGCACCCGACAAGACCTCGCCTAATGCGTCCTCGATAACCCTGGCTCGTTTTCTCACGGCAGGATCGTCATGCTCTTCAATAATCACCGTGAATGTCAGTTTGTACTCGTTCAAATCCTTGATCTCCCGGTTAGGCAATAAATTGTTTGGTGCGAGCTAGCGCTTCGATTGTTGTGAGATAAGGTGGCGGCAACGAAAAAGGTCTACAGCTAAAAAGCTGTAGACCTTTGAATTTTATGGCTCCCCGAGTTGGACTCGAACCAACGACAAGCGGATTGACAGTCCGCTGCTCTAGCAGTTGAGCTACTGAGGTACGGAATATTGTCTCTAACCTGCCGATTTATTGCATCTTATGGCCTGTAAACGAATACACAACAGGGTGTTATACCCCCTAAACCCTTGTATTGTCGGCGTGAATCAGCATCAGAAGAGCAGATGCCTTTCCCTTTCTTTCTTGCCCAAATGGAACATGGTGGAATAGGGGCAGTTTGTGCATGATAACTCTAATAGCTGTGACTTTTCAGCCGCAGCTAGAATTGCTTAATCACCTTTTCCAACACCAACTCAAAGGTTTCTAATTCTTCAGATGTCAGAGCAGAGGCAATCTCCTCAGTGAGTTTGAGGTGGAACTCGTGATGTTTTGCAAAGTGTCCCTCGCCTGCTTCGGTGAGCACGATCCGGTAGGAGCGCCGGTCGGTCTCATGCGGTCTACGTTCAATCAAACCCTTTCGCTCAAGCCTGTCTACGGTGACTGTCAATGTTCCGGTCGTTACACCGAGCTTTTCAGCTAACTCCTTCATACGCAACGATTTCTCATGACCGATAATCTCAATGGCATGCATCTGGTTTGGAGTCAGGTCACTGCCTCGCACCACCTCATGCTCCCAGCTTGAAAGCTTTTCATAAAACTCGACAATATGCTGTGCCAATCTCGTAACTATCATCTGAAGTTCCTAAGGGATGTGCGTGAAAAGAGAATAGCTGGCAAAGATGATTGTAACTACGCCTGCGCTCCGCATCAGAACGTTTTCGACCCAGTCCTGGGCCAGCTTTTCCAGGAGACGGGAAACATGGAAGAGCGCATAAATCACGCCCCCCACAGCCACGGCTGTGCCGATGGCATAAATCCCAAAGATAACAGTCGCCTTCCAGACGCTGGCTGAGTTAAGGGCATACTTGTACATGATAGCGACGGTCGGGCAAGGAATAATCATATTCGCAAAACCGACACCAAAAAGCGCCATGCCGGTCAACTTTTGTTGAGAATCGTTCGAACATGCTAGCTGATGAGGATGTTCCTGACCGTGGTCTTGTTGCTCGCTGTTGTGAACATGCTCCAAATCGTGTGCGTGATCATGGCCATGTTTTTCTTCGTGATGATGATGAATAAGACCCGGCCTGATGGTCAGTATGCCACCGAGTGCAACGAGGATCAGGGAGGTTCCGACATCAACCCAGAATAGCAGAGACTCAGGGATCACCGCCGACACAGCACCAAGCGTCAAGCCGAGAAGCAAACAGGCGATGGAAGTCCCGGCGAGAAAGGAAAAGGTCAACCAGGCGACTTTGCCACCGCGCTTTTGCCCAACGACAAACGGGGCAAGCATCAACCAGCTATGTCCGCACGGGTTTACGCCATGCACCAGACCAAGAACAAGGCTACTCTGAAAAGCGACCCAGAAAACAGTGTCAATCTCCATAATTCAAATCCTCACTATACGAATATCCTTCGATTCCGGAGGAATGTGCATCAACCTTGTTTGATTGTCAAGTAGTTTGATTTTCAAAGTATAGAGACGGTCGTAAAAGTTTCGGAACTGCCGAATCGTGTTTCATTCCAGAAACTAATTGATAATGGTTTTCATTTTCTCATTGACACAATCGACCCCTGTCTGTATTAATTGAAATCGATTTTCATTTACAAGCAAACCAGAAGGAGCACACCGAGCATGGAAACGTCATTAAGATCTCTTGCGGTCAAAGAAAAGGCCCGCATCATTTCGATTAGCGCCGGCGGTGAGATGAGCCGCCGACTCAGGGATATGGGGCTCGTGACCGGAACCGAAGTCGAGGTTGTCGGGCGAGCCCCCCTGAAAGATCCCGTGGCGCTGCGCCTGCGTGACTTCATCCTGACACTTCGAAACAATGAAGCGGACTGCATCATGGTTGAAAAGCTGGAGAGTAATAATGAGTAGCTCTGTAACGATTGCACTGGCAGGCAACCCGAATGCCGGAAAAACCACACTGTTCAACGCCATCACAGGAGCACGCCAAAGGGTCGGCAACTACCCCGGGATCACGGTCGATCGCAAGGAAGGGACCATCAACCTTGATGATGCCGAGGTCAATATTATCGACCTGCCTGGCTGCTACTCCCTATCCGCTTACTCAGAAGAAGAGCTGGTGGCGCGCAATGTGCTGGTCGAAGAACGCCCGGACGTCGTGGTAGACGTCGTCGACGCAACAAAGTTGGAGCGCCACCTCTATCTGACCGTACAGTTTCTCGAACTCGGGATACCTGTGGTGCTCGCCCTCAACATGATGGATGATGCCAAAAAACAGGGACTGCATATCGATCGCAAACGACTCTCCGCATTACTCAATTGCCCGGTGGTTGAAACCGTCGCCCGCTCCGGTCTGGGCAAGCAGGAATTAATGAAAACGGCCTTCAATCATGCCAAAGAGCGCAGCGGAGCCTGGCAGCCACTTAAAGTCTCATATGGTCCGGACCTGGACATTGCTCTTGTTGAAATGGAAAAGGAAATTGAAGCGGCGAACTTTATGACCGACCGCTACCCGGCTCGTTGGATTGCACTCAAGTATCTGGAAGCCGATGAGGAAATTCTGACTAACGGCACCAAACTTGGAGGTCCGGCAGAGGAACTGGAAAAGCTTGTGCAGAAGGCCCGCAAACATTGCAAAACGACCCTGAACACAACCCCCGATGCGATCATAGCCGACTATCGGTACGGCCTGATCAACTCGATCCTGCGCCAGGACATTCTGACCCACGAGCGAACCCAGAGCGAGCGTATCGATTTTTCGACCAAACTCGACACTATCTTGACCAATCGCATACTCGGTCCGGCCATCATGTTTGGCGTCCTCTACTCCATGTTTCAGACCACATTTACGCTGGGCGAAATCCCGATGGGCTGGCTGGAGAGTCTGTTCGGCTGGCTGGGTGCGACGGCAACGGCAATCATCCCCGCAGGGATGGTGCAGTCACTGGTCGTTTCGGGCATTATCGACGGAGTCGGCGGCGTCATGGGCTTTGTACCGTTGATCGGCATCATGTTTTTGATGATCGCCTTCCTCGAAGACTCTGGTTACATGGCCAGAGTCGCCTTCATGCTCGATCGCGTCCTGCGCATCTTCGGTCTGCACGGTTGTTCTGCCATGCCATTCATCATCTCCGGTGGAATCATGGGCGGTTGTGCTGTCCCAGGGGTGATGGCAACGCGGACGCTTCGCAGCCCCAAGGAGAAACTGGCGACCCTCATTACCGCACCGTTCATGCCATGCGGAGCGAAACTGCCGGTATTTCTCCTGTTGATTGCAGCGTTCTTCAGTGAGAACGAAGCGATGATTATGTTCATGATTACAATGTTCGCCTGGACGATGGCTCTGTTGGTCTCCAAACTTCTGCGCTCAACCATCATCAAAGGTGAGCCGACTCCATTCGTTATGGAGCTGCCGCCCTATCGACTCCCCACCCTTCAAGGGGTATTGATCCACACCTGGGAGCGGGTCTGGCAGTACATCAAGAAAGCGGGCACGATGATCCTGGCGGTGTCAATCCTCCTCTGGGCTGCCATGACCTTTCCCGGCTTGCCGGAGGAGACCGCGAACAAATTCGAAGCGGATCGTCAGGTAATCACAGCCTCCGTGCAAGACGTGCAACAACCGCCCCTGCTCCTGGAAATCGACAATCTCGAAGCGCAGACGACCCTGCGGCATTCGGTCGCCGGGCGCATCGGCAGTTTCCTGGAACCGGTCAGCCAGTGGGCCGGTTTCGATTGGCGGACCAATATTGCTCTGGTCGGCGGTTTCGCTGCTAAAGAGGTAATCGTCTCGACTTTCGGTACCGCCTATTCTCTGGGCGAAGTTGATCTGGATGAGACCGCATCGCTCTCAAGCCGAATTGCCGAAGACCCGGCCTGGAATAAAGCAACCGCTCTGGCGCTGATTATATTCGTCCTGCTCTACGCACCCTGCTTCGTCACTGTTGTCACCATGGCCAAAGAATCGTCCTGGCGCTGGGCGCTATTCTCCACCATTTTCAATACCGCTTTAGGTTTCGGCCTCGCTGTCGTTGCCTATCAGGTCGGATCTTTACTGCTGGTTTGACCAGCAGCCCGACAAGCATGGTTTCACGACCATAAAGGAAAACAATTATGATGACTTTAGATACCTTCATTACAGCCGGAATCGTTTTAGCCGCCGCTCTCTTTCTCTACCGGAAGCTTGCCAAGACCAAAAAAAGTGGCGGTTGTGGCTGCGCATCCGGAGGGAGTTGCTGTGGCTCACATGATCGTAGAGTTAAAACGGACTGTTGCAGTTCGAAGCAGTGATGACAGGTGCACCTGGGGCAAGACGCTTATCAAGGCTCAGAAAGGGCTAAACTGAGCTGAAACCAAATGACTACAAGGGCTTCTAACGTGTTCAAAATTCAGACTTATTCATTCAAAAATATTTTCGTTCTTGTTGTAGGACTTATCTGTCTGTCAATTCCGGCGTATGCGATTCATCCGGACGAGAAAAGTGAGATTGAAAATCTTAAGAAACGGATCGATCTCCTCGAAACGCAACAGACA
>JAGXHN010000034.1 GCA_024636225.1 Desulfuromonadaceae bacterium
CCACCCGAAAGACCGATGCAACCGGACCGAATGTCTCCTGACTGTATGCGGGCATTCCCGGCTGCAGATCGTCCAGAATCGTCGGTGGATAATAGTATCCCGGCTGCATTAACGGCTCGCCGCCGAGCACGACTCGCGCCCCGAGTTTGACCGAATCGACCACCTGGGCATGCAGCTCAAGCATCAGATCCCCACGCGCCTGCGGTCCGACCTGAGTCGTTTCAAGCAGCGGATCACCAATGACCAGCGCCGCCATCTTTTCCCGGAATTGAGCCAGAAAGAGATCATAGACGGCATCGACGACGATAAACCGTTTCGCCGCAATACAGCTTTGCCCCGAATTGATACAGCGGGATCTAACGGCAAAGGTCGTCGCTTCGTCGAGATCGGCATCAGCCAGAACAATAAACGGATCGCTACCGCCAAGTTCGAGAACTGTCTTCTTCAACATCGCACCCGCTTTAGCCGCCACCTTGCGTCCGGCATGATCCGAGCCGGTCAAGGTCACGGCCTTCACTTCAGGGTGCTCAATAACCGCATCGACCTGAGAGGATCCGATCATAAGAGTCCGAAAAACATTTTGCGGAAAACCGGCCCGCACAAACACCTCTTCGATCATCAGGGCCGAACCGGGGACATTGGAAGAGTGTTTAAGCAAACCGACATTTCCGGCCATCAGTGCCGGAGCCGCAAAACGAAAGACCTGCCAGAAAGGAAAATTCCACGGCATGACCGCAAGAACCGCTCCGAGCGGCCGAAAAGCGACATAAGATTTCGTCGCATCACTTCCGGTGAGTTCATCGCTTAAGAAATTTTCAGCATGATCAGCGTAGTAAGCACAGACCAAAGCACATTTTTCGACTTCAGCCCGCCCTTCAAAGATCGGCTTCCCCATCTCCAGAGCCATCATCCTGGCATACTCTTCAGAATTTTGCCGCAATACATCGGCCGCGTTATGCATGAGACGGCTCCGCTCAGAAAATGAACTCTGCCGCCAGGTCGCATACGCTTCAGCCACAGAATCTACAACTTCAGCGGTCTGAACCGCAGTCATTTCAGAAAAAGTTTTTATCAGTTCACCAGTTGCCGGATTGATCGATTCGAGTGCCATAAACGCTCCTTGAATAAAAAGATAATGAATATCGCCTCATTTTGCCCGAAGAAAATAACGATTGCAAGAAGCTTCAACCAACCGGCAGGATGTGTACTTGTCACACAGCAATAATTTTGTAATACTTACAAACAACTTCTCAAACTGGATACTTCAATGAACTGGAAACGCATTTTTGACTCCCTCGGCCTGAACGGAACCCGCTGGCAATGGCGCGTCATGCGCTGGGAACGCAACTGGAAAGCACTGCTGAGCGGAGAGCCGCTGAGTCAAGATTTTTCACTCAGCTATATTCTGATCGGCGTCAATCTGTTTTTGTTTGTCGCCATGGTGATCCAGGGTCTTATGGCCGGTCTCGGTTTCGGCATCCTTATGAATCCCGGGGCTGAGCTGCTTCGCTTCGCTGGCGGGCAATTCTGGCCATTAACGATACAGGCAGGTGAGTGGTGGCGCTGCATCACTTATGCCTATACCCACGGCGGGTTGATTCATCTCGGCTTCAACATGATGGTCCTTTATCAGGTCGGCCCGATGCTGGAACGTGAAATCGGTCTCTCCCGATATTTCACCCTCTACACCTTGACCGCTCTGACCGCCACCGGACTCGGTTATCTCTGGCACCCCTATGTGACGGTCATCGGCGCCTCCGGATCGCTGTTCGGCCTGATCGGTTTTTCTATTACCTATTTTCACCGCATGGGCCCGGCCGCAAAACAGCTGCGTGACTTCATGATAAAATGGGCGCTCTTTGCCTTTATATTCGGTCTTCTGGTCGGAGCCGACAACGCTGGCCATCTCGGCGGTGCCCTGGGTGGTGCGGCGCTCGGTGCCCTGCTCCCCTTGGGAATACGCGGGCGACAATCATCAGCCCGATTCTACAGCACCCTCGGTATTCTCTGTCTGCTGGCGACCCTGCTCAGCCTGTTTATACTCCTGTTCTCCTGGCTGATGTACTGGGTGAATTAATCGTATGGCCAGAGAAAAACAACCGGTCACCGCTGCAATTCGTACGCTGCGCCAGCACAATGTTCTGTATACATCACACCTTTATAACTATGAAGAAAAAGGGGGGACAACCGTCTCGGCCCGTGAACTCGGCGTCGAGGAACATCGAGTGATAAAGACTCTGGTCATGGAAGATGAAACAAAAAAACCGTGCATCGTCCTGATGCATGGTGACAAACAGGTTTCAACCAAACAGCTGGCCCGGGTGGCGAACTGCAAATCGATCCTCCCCTGCGCACCCGAGGTCGCCTATCGACATAGCGGTTATCAGGTTGGTGGCACCTCCCCTTTCGGCATAAAAAGCAATATGCCCATCTATGCCGAAGCGACTCTTTTTGATCTGCCGGAAATTTATATCAACGGTGGCAAACGGGGCTATCTGGTCAGAATGGAACCAAAGGAGTTGGAGCGGGTCTTGAACCCGATCAAGGTCAATGTGGCAATTGACGGATAAGGGACAGGCATGACTCTGGAACAGACCGTTCTTAAAGCAGGTGATGCGATTCGTCATGCCGATGCTCTACTGATCACAGCCGGAGCCGGAATGGGAGTCGACTCGGGACTCCCCGATTTTCGCGGGGACCACGGTTTCTGGACTGCTTATCCGATGTATCAACAGCTCGGCATCAATTTTATTGCCGCCGCCAATCCGGCGCACTTTATGCGCGATCCGGCTTTCGGCTGGGGTTTCTACGGTCACCGCACCAATCTCTATCGCGAAACGGTCCCCCATGCCGGTTTCAGCATTCTTAAGCGCTGGATCGACCGCTTTGAACTCGAAGCGTTTGTCGTCACCTCCAATGTCGACGGTCAATTCCAGAAGGCCGGATTTGCTCACGACGCTATACTCGAAGTACACGGGTCGATCCACTATATGCAGTGTCTGCGCCCATGCCACGACGATATCTGGCAGAATAACGAAACCTTCGAGATCGATTTTTCGACCATGCGCTCGCAACAGATTCCAACCTGCCCCCGCTGCCACAATACAGCCCGACCCAATATTCTGATGTTTGGCGATGACTCCTGGATCAGTTCACGCAGCCATGGGCAAAATATCCGCTTCGATTTTTTTCAGGCCGGAATCGGGAATAAAAATGTTACTGTAATTGAATTGGGAGCCGGTTCAGCCGTGCCGACGATCCGCTACCTAACTGAGCGACTCGGCAACAAATCACAGACAACTGTCATCCGCATCAATCCGCGTGAACCGGAGATCAGACCTCCCCACCTCTCCATCGGTTGCGGAGCACTCGACGGACTGCAAAAAATAGACGCTATTCTGACCGCCTGAACAACCGGACACAAATCTTTTTTTGACGACCGCTCCTGACCGGGGTTTAAAGAGCTCTTACCACGCAGATTCTTCAATAAATCGAGATCTATTTATGGCCTTTGCAGTGATCAAAAAACATGGGATGTCGTTGCTTGGCAACAGCTTTGAATGGAACGGGCGGATCCTGAAACCGTACGGGAAATCGACCGCACACGGTTGGGAATTCAACGGAACCCAGATTAAGCCGTACGGTCAGTCGGTAACCAAAGGGTATGAGTGGACCGGGTCGGTTCTCAAGCCGTACGGCCGATCGGCGATTGCCGGCTACGATTGCAGCGCCACCCTGATCAAGCCTTATGGTCGTTCCCAACTGAGCGGTTGGGCCAACAGCAACAGGGTCTGGCACCCCTTCGGCAAATCTGCCGCTGAAGGGTGGGACATTCAGGGTGATCTCCCTTTGCCGCTGATCGCGTTGGTGGTCCTCGATCTGATCCAGAGCTGAACCGTTTTTTAACTATTCAGCACCTGCGAAAAGCTTGTCATTCCCGAATGATGTTATCGGGAATCCACAGGGTTAAAACAACAAAAGTCTGGATCCCCGATACAGGCGCTCGGGGATGACAAACATCGCATACAAGCCTGACAGTACTGAATAGTTACCAGTTCTATTAATATGAACGGCATAAACAACGTGTAAGAGACTAGAGAATCACCAGCTCCTCTTTGGAGAAGGTGATGTGCTTCAAACCATCCTGGGCCACCCAAAACGTATTCTCAATCCCGACAGCACCGAGACCGGCAAAGACCGCTTTCGGCTCGAAGGCGAAGGTCATATTCTCTTTTAACTCATAATCGTTAAAACCTCTGGCGATAAAGGGGTATTCATCGATCTCTACGCCGATCCCGTGACCGATAAAAGCAACCTGGGCACCGGTATTCCCCATGAAGTGATCTTTATAGCCGAGATCGCACGCCAGCGCATAACAATCGTCATAAATCGCCCCCCAGGTTACTCCGGGACGAGCAATCTCCTTAATTCGGTTTTGAATGCTGTACATATCGACGTAAGCCCGCATCAATTTATCCGGCATCTCGCCAATGCAGAACATCCGGGTCTGGTCGACCAGATAGCCGTCAAACGCCCCGGCAAAATCGATAATGATCGGCTCATGCTCCCTGATCTTCTTATAACTGCACCCCTGACCAAAGGATGGATTCAGCCCCATCCCCCCCAGAGGGGTATCGCCATAAGCCGGTACCGCACTGTCGGTACCCGAAAACACATGCCCGTAAAAAAGCTCGGAATTGAAACCACGCATCCGGGTGACCCCTTGATGTCCAGCCTTTCGGGCGACAAATTCAATCTCAGCGGCCAGCTCCAGATCTGTAATACCGGGACGGATCACCTCCAGCGCCCGTTTGTAGACCTTATCGACCTGTAATGCCGCATCTTTCATGATACTGATTTCATACTCGGATTTTACGGCTCGCACCGTACGAATCAGTGGCGTGGCGTCGATGATTTGACAATCGCTCAACACAGCTTTTAGCCGATTATAAAAAGCGACCGGGAGAACATCGAGCTCGAGACCGACCTTCTCAGGAGTCGCGATATTGAATGCTGACAAGATCCCGGGGAGGTCGCGCGGACTATTAAGCGGGACAATCTCCTTGAGTCCTGATTCCATTCGGGCACGCGGCATATCCTTACGCACCATATAGATCGGCTCGCCATCAACCGGAACAGCGAGCAGCCCCTGTTGAACAGTTCCGGTAAAATAAAACAGATCAGCATTCTGAGCCATCACGATCAGATCGAGTCCCGATTTTTGCATCTCTTTCTGTAATTTCTGAAAACGATCATTTAATTCTGTTGTTGGCGTAATCCGCATCGGCTCATCCTTATCCTAATTTTGTAATTTTTTTACACTAAATGTAAGTTACTAAATTTAAAGAGATTTCTAAAATAGAAACCGGCTGAAAAAACTTTGAATTTTACTTACATTTTTTAAAATAAATCCGTCAAACAACATGCAGCTTTAAAAATATATAGATATGAAAGGGAACTTTGCCGGTACTGATTCTTTTTTATGCAAGTTGCCAGCAAGGCTGATTTGACCGGCTTTTTGTTTTCAAACCGTACGTTTTCAACACCTCTGTCCACAGTCTCTGTGGACGCAGATTGATAATAAATAGGCTAATTTCGATTATAAAAAGCGTGCCTGAATTTCTTCATGAGAGAGATTCTCTTAAAGATAAAAAATGAGGGAAATCGATCTTAACTGTAAAGAGTCCAATTGAAGAAGATCAAAAGCAACAGCCGTCTCTGTCATTCCCGAAGCGATTTTGATCGGGAATCCAGATCATAAAGATCGAAAAGCTGGATTCCCGATTACCCCCTCGGGAATGACAGGCTTTTCGCAGGTACTGAATAATTA
>JAGXHN010000035.1 GCA_024636225.1 Desulfuromonadaceae bacterium
AACTTCAGACAAGATCTGTTCCGTGGTTAGCGGATTCGCCAGGACCACACGCAAAACAGTGATCATCTTTACTCCTGTCGGCGGAATACGCAGTCGGGTTCTGGATACAAAGGTTTTCCCCGCCTCACGTTGATTCTTTTGCAACAGCTGATTGATCTCATTGAGGAGCGTGTTAATTCGACAAAGCTGTTGTGCAGTCGCCAGGTGGAGGAGATTTTGCACGGCTGCCGGACAATAGCGATAGGTGAGGATATTAAGCTCCGGCTCACTGGTCAGCTGAAAATCGGGATGCTGACGAACCATCTCTGCAAATTTTCGCGCCCGTTCGATCCCCATATCGATCAACAGCTCATACCCTTTGCGGCCGATAATCGACAGGCCTGCATGCACCAGCATCGATTGTCCCGACCGTGACCCTTCGAGGGTGTGACTGCCGAGATCTTTCGATCCATACCGTAATATGTAGGCGGCATGATGCTCGATCGCCGACAAAGCTGTCGGATCCTTGAAGACAACCATCCCCGCCCCCATCGGTACATAGAGCTGTTTGTGGGCATCGATGGTGACCGAATCAGCCCGTTCAATCCCTTTGAGGAGATGGCGATGACGGTCAGAAAAGAGTGTTGGGCCGCCCCAGGCGCCATCGACATGAAAATGAGCGCCGATCTCAGTGGCATAATCGGCCATCTCTTCCAACGGATCGACATTGCCGGTCTCAGTGGTGCCGGCAATACCGACCAACGCCAGAGGACGGATATTTTTATCATGCAGACAGCGGCACGCCTGGCGCAGATGTTCCATCTCGATCCGGTTGTTGGTATCGGTTTCAACCAACACCAGATTATCACGCCCAATCCCGAGGAGATCAGCCGCCTTGCCGAGAGAATAGTGACCGCGACTGGAGACCAGAATAGCCAGACCGTCGCAATTAAGGTGCCGTAACGACCGGGCCAGCCCTTCTTTGGCAATCCCCTTGAAATCACCATCCGGAGCACAGAGACGATTGCGGGCAACCCATAACGCCGTAACATTGGCGATGGTTCCGCCAGAGCAGAACGCACCGAGAGCATTGGAACTGTCGTGAACCCACTTTTGATAAAAAGAGTCCGTACCCTCATAGACGAGACGGTGCAACATGGCGAGAACCTGTCGCTCCATCGGTGTAAACGCTTTCGATGTTTCGACCTTGACCAGGTTTTGATTAAGGGCCGTCATAATCCGGGAGAGCGGCAGCATGAAATACGGCAGCGCCGAGGTCATGTGGCCGATAAAACCGGGAGCTGCGGTGTGGACCGACTGAGCGACCAGTTTTTCCTTGACGAACTCCGTATATTCGGAGACGTAGGTCGGATCTTCGGGGATAGAGGTGCAGGAGAAATCGGCCTCAATCTCTTCGATATTCCGTTCGATGGCGACGATATGCGTCTGCAAAAAACCGGTGACATCGCCGAATATCGCCTGATCAATAGCACCGAGGGTTGAATCCGGCGCTTCGGGAACCGTGAAAATCCGGTAGAGGTTTTCCAGATTTGCGCGGGCTATCTCTCTGTTTTTAGGCATTGTCTCATCGCAATCTGCAAGGGGGACAAAAGAAGCGGGCGCTCCTTGCTTAGAGCAGAAAACTGTTATCAATCAGGCGGGTTTTACCGATAAAAACAGCCAGTAACAGAACCGAATCGACATCGACCCGTTCCTGATCTTCAAGGGTGAACTGATGGCAGATCTGCAGATAGTCGATCTTCGCTTCCGACTCGGCTTCGATCTTCTGCCGCAAGGCGGCCATAATTGTAGTGCTATCGCATTCCCCTGACCGCGCGAGTCTCTGCGCCGTCGTAATCGACTGAGAAAGAACGAGAGCCTGCCGACGCTGCTCTGTCGACAGATAGACATTGCGCGAGCTCATCGCCAGTCCGTCGGCCTCACGAATAATCGGCATGCCAGCAATCTCCACCGGCATATTGAGATCCGCGACCATCCTCCGGATTACGGCGAGTTGCTGAAAATCTTTCTGGCCAAACAGTGCAACCTGCGGTTGTACAACATTAAACAGTTTACAAACGACCGTCGTGACCCCGCGAAAATGTCCGGGGCGGCTCGCACCGCACAGAAGATCGGTCAACCGTTCCACATCGACATAGGTGGCATACCCCTCAGGGTAGACCTGTTTCAGTAGCGGCGCCCAGACCAGATCAACCCCGGCGGATCGGGCCAGAGCGAGGTCGTTCTCCATATCTCTGGGATAACTGTCGAGATCTTCATTCGGACCAAACTGGGTCGGATTGACAAAAATAGAGAGGACCAGAACATCACCCCGCGCGCGCCCTTCGCGCAGCAAAGAGAGATGTCCGGCATGCAGATAGCCCATAGTCGGAACAAAACTGATCGTCTTTCCGGCAGCACGCAAAGCCAATGTGCGTTGCTGCATGGCCGTCGTATCCTGGAGAATTTCCATCACTGATTATTTGAAACTCTGTTCATCAGAGGGGAAGAGGCCCGACTTGACTTCACGAATATATTCACCGATACCGTCCTTGATGATACCGGAAACATCAGCATATTTTTTCACAAACTTGGGCGCGTATTTTTCACAGAGACCGAGAATGTCGTGAATGACCAGCACCTGACCGTCACAATCGATCCCGGCACCGATGCCGATTGTCGGAATCGCGACCGATGCTGTCACCTGTGCAGCCAGATCCGCCGGAATCCCTTCAAGGACAATGGCAAAAGCTCCAGCTTCCTCAACGGCTCTGGCGTCAGCCAGCAGTTGGCAAGCCTGTGCCTCCTCCCGCCCCTGAACCTTGTAGCCACCCATCCGATGAATCGACTGCGGAGTCAGACCGATATGCCCCATCACCGGGATGTCCATATCAACAATGGTCCTGATGGTCGTCGCAACATTCATTCCCCCTTCGAGCTTGACCGCCTGTGCCCCCCCCTCCTTGATCAGGCGGCCGGCGTTGAGGCGGGCATCGCGTTGATCGATCTGATAAGAGAGAAACGGCATATCGGCGACAATCAGGGCCTGCTCCGAACCGCGGACGACCGCCTTTGTGTGGTAGATCATTTCGTCCATGGTCACCGGCAGAGTGGTATCGTAACCGGAAACGACCGAGCCGACTGAATCGCCAACCAGAATAATATCGATCCCTGCAGCATCGACCAGCCGGGCAAACGGATAATCGTAAGAGGTCAAAACAGTGATCTTCTCACCGGACTTTTTCAGCTGCAGAATATCGAGAACAGTTTTTCTTTTAATGGCCATATTCTCTCTCTTAAAGAGCGGTTATCCGTAACCCTTAACAATTCGAGTTAAACAAAAAAACCTCCCGGAACAGATCCAAAAGGCGTAGAGAATAGAAGAGTTTTACCAGTTCTATTCCTGGCTGCTATTGCCTTTCATCCCGGTCTTAAGGATCCGGTCGATATAAAGGGTACAACCCCGCTATTGCGCGGATCCGGCCAATCAGTGCCGGTCCATAAAACGGGAGTTTATAATGTGCTGTTTCTATAGCATAGAGGGGTCGACCTGTCCATGAATTTTGTCACCTCTCCGGTTCCAGAGCCAGCCCGTCCTTGTATGCTTGCCCCTTTTTCTCTCCGAGACTCCAGTATTCGCGGAGACCACCGAGATAGACCAGCGGATCGAAGATGGTCGCATCAAGTCCGCCGTCCTGTCGTTGTGCAGCCGCATCGATATGCACCTCAAGAATTTCGGCGATAAGCAGCCGGTAATCACCGAGCGGAACCTCCAGGGTCAGGCGACATTCGAGATTGAGGGGGGATTCGTTCAGCAGCGGAGCGGAGACGATATCGGCTCTACTGGTCGTCAGCCCTGAGATCGCCAGCTTATCGACATCATACCCGGATCGTACACCGCAATAATCTGCCTCAACGGCCAGTGTCGCCGGAACCATGTTGACGACAAACTCGCCACTGTAGCGGATATTGTCATAACTCTTGCGATTGTGATGCAAAGAGATGCCGATCGACGGAGGAGTTTTGCTGACCAGACCGGCCCATGAGGCGGTCATAATATTCACTGCACCTGTTGCGTCAACAGAGCTGATCAGGGTGGTCGGCTGCGGAAAAAAAGTAATACAAGGGCCAAGACGAACTTTATTCATAAACAGTACCTTTATCCGATATCGAAAATATTAATCGTTCTTTTCCAGAATCGATTCGAGCAGTTCGGCCAGAACGGTATAAGGATTCAGGTTAATCGGTGTTTCGTGACTCAACTCGTCGTGCAGACTTTGCCATTTCTTAAATTCTGCGCGCCGGGCGGAGAAATAGATCTCAGGATTACAGTCTGACTCGACGCAGACGTACTGAACGAGCGTGAGAAACATTTTCTGAAAACGAGTCACCAATGTCTGTTGGGCCAGTCGATCCCAATGATCGCGCGTCGTCATTGACATCAGACCGGACATGACCGTATTCAAACCGATGATTTTCCGGACTTCGCGATAAGTGCGACTGATAGAAAAGACATCCTGAGCGTGCTTTTCCATCAGATAGCAGATCGGCAGATAATCATGCAGATAGTCGAGAATCGAAAAGAGCCGCGCTTCATCATTCGGCAGACCCGCGGCAATCAGTCGCTCTTTCTCCTCTGTGCAGAGCTGCCACTCCCGGGGATCGACAACGCCTGACAACGCAGAAAAATACTGCTGCAGAGCGACCCTCTGCTGTTGAATGGCGGTATCGTTCAACAGATGCTGACGCCCTTCACTCAGACTCCCTACAACCAGCACTGCAAGAATCTGCTCCAGCTGGAGCAGCAGACGATACTGCTGATCCGCTGGCATTCTATTATCCAGAGCAGTAATAACCGAGCGCAGACGGCCAGCATCGAGCGCTGCATCAAATATCAGATAGGTGCGAACGACATCAGACGGGATCGCGCCGGTCTTTTCAACCGCCGACACGACAAATGTACTCCCGGTCTGGTCGGTAACGATATTATTCATCTCGGTCGCGATGATTTCACGCGCCAGCGGGTGGGATTGCAGTTGACCGGAAAATTGTTCACGAATCTTTTCGGGAAAATAATTGTGTAAAAAAGTAACGGCTCCGGGCTCGTCCGGGAGTTGACTGTTCAGCATCGCCTGATAAAGGTGCATCTTGCTGTAGGCGAGCAGAATGGCGAGTTCCGGATGGACCAGAGACGCTGGCGTGCGACTATGCACTTCGCGACTCGACGGAATAAATTCGCCACGGCGATCCAGCAGACCGGCACGAACCAGCCGTTCAGAGAGGAACAAAAAGGGAGAAACATCGTCCTGACAACGCAAGGTATCAAGCGCCAGACAAAGAGTTTGCGTCCGGTTGTTTTCCAGTACGGCGTGACAGACGTCGTCCGTGACATTCAATAAGAGACGATCACGCTCATCGGTCGATGCGACAACTCCAGCTTCCATCAAAAGTCGCATCAATATTTTAAGATTGACTTCATGGTCAGAACAGTCGACTCCGCCAGAATTATCGATAGCATCCGTATTGATCCGTCCTTTTGCCAGTGCATACTCGATCCGGCCTAACTGGGTCAGACCGAGATTCCCCCCTTCACCGATCACCCTGGCGCGGATCTCTGTTGCATCGAGCCGCAATGGATCATTGGTACGATCGCCAACACTTTCATTCGTTTCCGTAGATGCTTTGATATAAGTGCCGATGCCGCCATTCCAGAGCAGATCGACTTCAGCCGCCAGAAGCAGGCGAATCAGACTGTTTGCATCGAGAGATTTATGGCGAACACCGAGCCATTCGCGTACCGGTTCCGACAGCGGAATCTCTTTATCGGTACGAGACCAGACCCCACCCCCTTCGGATATCAGACTGCAGTCGTAATCGCCCCATGAAGATCGCGGTAGCGCAAACAACCGCTTGCGTTCCTGAAATGAGGCCAGTGCATCAGGAGCAGGATCGATGAAGATATGCCGATGATCAAACGCGGCACGCAACCGGATCTGATCAGAGAGGAGCATCCCGTTACCAAAGACGTCACCGCTCATATCGCCGATCCCGACGACGGTAAATGACTGTGTCTGAATATCGATCCCCATCTCCCTGAAATGACGCTGTACGGAAATCCAGGCACCCCGGGCTGTAATGCCGAGACGTTTGTGGTCATACCCCTGCGATCCGCCACTGGCAAAAGCATCTCCGAGCCAGAAGTTGTATTCAGCCGAAACGGCGTTAGCCGTATCCGGCAGATGCGCCGTCCCTTTGTCGGCAGCAACAACCAGATACGGGTCACTATCGTCATAAGTGATCAGACCGGGGGCAGGAACAATCTCCCCGCCGATCCGGTTATCGGTCAGATCGAGCAGACCACGCATCAAAACCTGATAAGCGGCTTTCGACAAAACAGCCCCCTCTTCGCGGCTCGTATAAGGGGTCTTGACGACAAATCCGCCCTTTGAGCCGACCGGGACAATCAAGGCATTTTTAGTCATCTGCGTCTTGATCAGACCGAGAATTTCGGTCCGGTAATCATCCGGTCGATCCGACCAGCGAATACCGCCACGCGCAACCAGACCACCGCGCAGATGAATCCCCTCCATCATAGCGGAATGTACAGCAACTTCGTAAAGTGGCCGGGGTGCAGGCATATCGATAATCCCCAGAGCGCTGATTTTGAATGAGAAAAAATAATCGTCTGAAAATTGCCGCTGAAAAAAATTGGTCCGCACAGTAGAATCGATCAGATTAAAAAATGTACGCAGAATTTTATCTTCATTAATATCGCTGACCGATTCGAGCAGTTCGGCCAGTTCCAGACGAATCGGCATCATTCCATGCTCTTCGCGATCCAGAATATCCGCCCATTTCGGATTCGGAGCGAAACGCGCCTCAAAATAGCGATAAAGGAGCAACGTGACACGAGGATTATTAATCAGGGAAAAAGCGACTCGTCTTTTGGTAAAGGGGCAACCGATCTGAAAGTAGTAGTTGCGGTACCCGCGAAAGATATCGATCTGTTTCCAGGTCAGACCGGTCAACACCATAAGCCGGTTCAGATAGTCATTGTCCACCTTGCGACGCCGCAACGTCTGCAGTGTTTCGAGAAGATTTTCACGGATTGAAGAAAGTTTGAGGGCATGAGCATCACGGTTCAGTACCGAAAAGGATTTAATATAAACAACACCTGATGCCGTCAAAATCTCAAAATCGATCTCCTCAATAACCGAAAGATTGAGATTTTCCAGAAACGGCATCAGATCGTTGAGATAACTCTCCCTGACACTGTAGAACTGCAGACGGAAAAAATCGACCTTGCCGGTAAACGGACCCCAAAGATCGACCCGTTCCTCACCATTAATGAGCACCTCTTCAAGGTTCTGAATATCTCTGACAGCAAACCGCGGATGGATCAGACTTTGATAATCCTGGCTGAAGGCGTCATGATATTTCTTCAGGAGCTCTGCGCCCTCCTGCTCCCCGTAACTGCGATCCATCAGTTTATGGAGTTTTTCATCCCACGGTTCGGCAATATGCGTCAGGCTCCGCTCAATCCGATCGATGTTGATCAAAACCTCTTCGCTCTTCGGGAAGAGGTTAATATGCAGGGTGAGGTAATCGTTAGACAAAGGGATGACGCGGGTGGTCAGATCACTGACGAGAAAATACCGGCAGAAGAAAAATTCGATCCGCTGCAGAATCTGATCGGTGAAAAACCGCTTTGGCATAATGATAACCAGGGTCAAGCCCCGTATTGCCAGACCAAAGGCGGGAATGACCCGCACTGTCCCATGGCGCTGCATCAGAGCAAAAGTACGCACCGTATGAACCAGCGTCTCCTGATCCATAAAAAAGAGATCAATTTTTGGATAAGCGTTGAGAATAGAGAGTACTTTTCGATAATCGTACGAATCGACGGGAATACGCAGTCTTTCGAGAGCCAGCTCAAATTTATGGCGCAGAGCCAAAACGTTAAACGAAGCTTCAAGCAAGGCCTGTTCGGTCTGCAGGCCGATAAAACCGTGCTCGATCAAACTCCCGTCAGTGAGCGTTTCTCGAATACCGAGATAGATCAGACGTTCCTCACGCAGAATCGGGCTTTTTTTATCGAGAATTTCAATCCCTATGGGATCAGTCCGGTCGAGAATCGCACTGAGAAAAGGATTTTCTTCAAGATCATGCGTCGAAGAGATCTGGTCCGGGAAAAGATCGAGCAACCCCCCGGATTGCTCCTGTAAAAAAGTCACCTGGCGCGGCTTACCAACAGAGGCCGGGTCGATTTTGACGGTCCGGCAGGCAAAAAAATTGATATTACCGTTTTGTAACCAGGAAAAGAAATCGCGATATGATGCGCAGACATTCAAGGCGACAACGGCATCGATACGCGCAGCAATCAATTTTTGCGCTGCCGCAACCTTGAGCACCTTCTCAATCACCCCCCTGACCTTCTCTTTGACCTCCTCACACTCAGCGACCGCACGCCCTTCCAGCTCAATCACAATGAAAGATTCAGCCGGGCTGTTCTCTGTCGCATCGTTAATCGAAACAATCTCCCCCTTCTTCCGTTCAAAATGGAGGATCGGATGCGTTACAACCCGGAAATGGACATGGAGTCGATTCAAGCAGAGCTGGATCGAATGAATCAGAAAAGGGGCATCCACCGAGTTTGATAAAAGAAAAACACCGCCCGATTCCTCTACCTTCAGGCAATGGACGGCGACATCCGTGCACCGCGATGCGATAAATTTATAAAATTGCTGTGTCAGGGAAGCAATCTGTTGCGGGGTCTGTTGTGTCAGGTAGTGACTCGGAGTCGCTTCGGCCAGAAGATCGACAAAACGAACCAGAAGGTCGTGCGGCTCTTTATCGCCCGCTTGTTTCAAAAATGCGATGGTCTGGTCAACTTTTTCAGCAAAATCGTCCCGAACAGACATACGATCGTGCGATATGACAACAACCTTCATAACCAGCCTCCATACAAGACTTGCTTTAAGTTTTCAATCTATTATCCCGCAAAAAAAACAGAACCGGCCAACCTCACCGGATTTGTTACGACTGTCAGTTCTTTATGAATTCGATCACGGCTCGCCGCTTCAGCTCTTCGACCCACGCTGCAATCAGTCGACTCCCCGCTTCGCCTTTTAGAACATTGATGATCTGAGGGCGCGCTTCATCGATCGTCAATGGACTGTTCTCTTCCCGATCAGTGACCATGAGCAGATGATAACCGAATTGAGTTTCAACCGGCCCACCGACGACCCCGATCTTTTGGCTGAGGGCGGCTTCTTCAAACGGTTTGACCATATCCCCTTTGCGAAACCAGCCAAGATCACCACCACCGGTAGAACTCGGACAGGCTGAATGCTCTCTGGCCAGAGCAGCAAAAGACTCGCTCGTCGCCTGTTCCTTTAACTTCAGGATCGTCGCCAGGGCTCCCCCTTTATCATCGTTTTGAAACTTGAGCAAAAGATGACTCGCGCGGATCCTCCCCTTGCGGATCATCTGCTCCTTGCGCGTTGTATACAACTCCTGTATCTCTTCTTCGCTCGGATCGCAGAGTTCCTGCAGTTTTTTATCGGTCATCAGATTGACTGTAATATCCTGGCGCAACATTCGATGATACATCATAGCATCGATACCGGCCTTCTCCAGTGTGACAAAAAAATCGTCTTCACTCGGAAAATTGGCGACAATTTTTTGTCGTTCTGCATCGATCGCTCCCTCTTCGGCAACAATACCATAAGCCATCGCTTCCTGAAAAATAAGCTCCCGTGCCAGCAGTTTTTCCAGAGCGAGCTCATGCAGTTCAGAGAGCTGCGCCGCCGTCAACTGATCCGCTGTTTTCCGATACCGCTCCAGAGAAAAACCTTGAATCGTATTATCCAGATCCATTTTACGGATCGGTTGTCCATTTACTTTTGCAATGATTTCATTCATAAAAAGAACCTTTTTTTGTCGGTTTATCCACCAGATCTGGTCGACCCGCCCCTTGCGCCAACAGCGTGTCGGCCAGCGAGGTGAACTCATTGAGAGCCAGGGTTTCGCCGCGCCGGGTCAGATCGATTCCGACAACTTCTGCTGCGGCGGCAATCTCGTCAGCTGAAAAACCGGCGGTCCGCAAACTGTTGCGCAAGGTTTTGCGGCGCTGCGCAAAAGCCGCCTTGACGACACGGCGCAGAAACAGCTCATCTTCCATCGGATAACGTGGCGCCGCCAGAGGGATTAATTCAATGACCGCCGAGTCAACCTTCGGCGCAGGAGTGAAGGCGCCGGACGGAACAGCCACCACCCGTCTGACATCAAAATAGAGTTGACTGAGGACCGACAGAATTCCGTAATCACGCGAACCGGGTTTGGCAACAATCCGGTCCGCCACCTCCTTTTGAAACATAAGAACAGCCCGAACAAACAGATCCCGTTCATCCAGCAGACGAAACAGTATTTGACTCGAAATATTGTAAGGGAGATTAGAGATCAGGGTATAGGGGGGGTCGCTCAGAATCGAGCGCCAGTCGAGACGCAAGGCGTCACCTTCGTGAACCTGAAGATTCGGCTCGGTACGCTGACGGAATCGGGCGACTATATCCCGATCAACCTCCATAACCAGCAGATGAACCCCGCAGAGAAGCAGCGGATCGGTCAGAGCGCCGAGGCCTGGTCCGATCTCAAGCACCCGGCTCGTCCCGGTCAGTTGAGCGGCCTTGAGAATATCATCGATAAATTTACGTTCATGCAAAAAATGTTGTCCATACCGTTTTTTGGCGCGGTAAGTCTCAGTCATCAATCATCTCCAGGCGGGTCATGACGTCTGACGCTCAAACGCCGGGGCCAACGTTTGATCTTGGCAATACGCAAGGCAGGGATAAAACGCAAGGTCAGAGCATAGGTGAGCAGACTCCAGAGGAGTGCGTGAAGTAGTGAACCAAAACAGAGTGGCACCATAATGTCCATACCCAGATTCTTAAAAGCATCAAAAGTCAATTCAGTCGGGAATGTTGAGCGATCCATCCCGAGAAGGATACGGCCGGTTTCATATTGAGCCGCATAAATAAATGGTGCAGTCACAGGATTAGTGACCCAGACAGCGGATACAGCAGCAATTTTATTCTCTTTAAGCAGCCAGCTGAAAAAAAGGGCGATTGCCATTTGAAAACCGAAGGTCGGCGTCATACCGATAAAAATACCGAGGGCGACCCCTTTGGCGATCTCGTCCGGAGTTGCCCGGAGTCGCGCAAAGCGGATCATGCTCAGCTTTCCCTTCCGGATGACCGGCCAATAACGCCACATAAACGGACTACCCTCTGGAGACCAGATCAAGCGGCCAACTGGCGCGTGCCCTGATCTGCTGACTTGAGATCTGATTACAAAGATAATAATCAGCGGCGACGCCAAGCATTGCTGCATTGTCGCCACAGAGTTGAGGTGAAGGAAAAACAACCTCCACCCCTTTTTTCACCCCCTGCTTCTGCATGGCCAAACGTAAGCCACGATTGCAGGCAACCCCGCCACAGACCACGATTCGCTGCAGGCCATTCTCCGTTGCAGCTTTAAAAGTTTTTTTGGTCAAAACCTCAACAACAGCCGCCTGGAACCCCGCCGCCAGATCAGGAAGGTTTTCAGGCTGAGTCGATTCAGGATGAGCTATGACATAATTGCGTACGGCAGTTTTGATGCCACTGAAACTGAAATCGAGTCCGCGATGCAACATCGGCCGCGGAAAGGTGATCACTTCAGGATCACCTTGCGACGCCAATTGATCGATTTTAGCACCGCCCGGATAACCGAGCCCGACCAGTTTGGCGACTTTATCAAACGCCTCACCGGCTGCATCGTCGCGGGTCTGACCGAGGGTCGTGTAGAGGCCGACACCATCGACACGGTAAAGGTGGGTATGACCACCCGATACGGCAAGCGCCAGATAAGGAAAAGCTATTTCTCTCTCCAGCAAAGGGGCAAGGATATGCCCCTCAATATGATGCAAGCCAACCAGGGGGATCTGCCGCGCATAGGCGATCGCCTGACCGACAGAGATTCCAACCAGAAGCGCACCGATCAGACCGGGACCAGCTGTCACCCCGATCCCTTCAATTTCATCAAGCTTGAGACCGGCCTGGCTCAACGCCTCATCGATAACCATCGTGATCGCTTCCAGATGTTGTCTGGAAGCGACCTCAGGAACAACACCGCCGAACCGGGCATGGAGATCGACCTGCGAAGCGACAATATTCGAGCGCATCGTCCGTCCATTTTCGACCACAGCAGCGGCCGTTTCATCGCAGGATGATTCAAGAGTCAGAACAATCATTTAACTTAAAGTCGATTCTGGAAAAAAGTCTCTAACGGACCGATTTAAAGTAAGTTTGCCGCAAGTTCAGCAAGCGGGGAACGTTCCCCTTTGCTCAGCGTAATATGTCCCGAGATCTCCTGCCCTTTGAACTTTTCGACCAGATAAGTCAGGCCGTTGCTCGACGAGTCGACGTAAGGATTGTCAATCTGGTAGGGGTCGCCGGTCAAAACGACTTTGGTCCCCTCGCCGGCCCGGGTTACAATGGTTTTAATTTCATGCGGCGTCAGATTCTGGGCTTCATCGACAATCAGGTACTGTTTCGGGATCGATCGTCCGCGAATATAGGTCAGCGCTTCAATTTCGAGCAGGCCGAGATCGACCAGCTCCTTATACCCACGCTTGCGCTTCCCCTGTTCATCGACACTGCCGAGGAGCAATTCAACATTATCGAAAATCGGCTGCATCCAGGGAGCCAACTTCTCTTCGATATCACCGGGCAAAAAACCGAGATCTTTGCCGAGGGGAAAGACCGGACGTGAAACGAGCAGACGGGTGTAAGCCCCTTCATCGGCAGATTTATGCAGACCGACAGCAATTGCCAGCAAGGTTTTCCCGGTACCGGCTTTCCCGACCAGACTGACCAGCTGGATATCATCATTCATCAACAGATCAAAAGCAAACTGCTGTTCGCGATTACGGGAATGTATCCCCCAGATCCCCTCTTTCGGTAATGGAATCAAGGTCACAACACGCCGCATGATCAGATTATAGCGACCGAGTGCCGTATGTGATGGATTCGATGAATCGGTCAAGGTCAGAAACTGATTCGGTTGATAATCCCCTTCCAGATCGAGATAACCCGCTTCAAAAAATCGATCGATCTCTGCCTTGTCGACCAGCACATCGGTGTAACCGGAATACAGATCATCAACATCGACTTTATCAGAAGAATAATCTTCAGCAGTCAAACCCAGAGCGTCCGCTTTGATCCGCAGATTGGTATCCTTGGTCACAAAGACCGGAGTTTCACCCTTCTCCTTAAGATCGAGAGCGACAGCCAATATCCGGTTATCACCGCGATCATCAACCAGTTCCGGCGGGAGACGATCCATCGCACTGCCGGTATGCAAGACAACCCGCAGCGTCCCCCCGACGTCGAGAGGGACCCCCTTGATCAGTTGCCCTTGTCGGCGCAAACCATCGAGAACCCTGGAAACATAGCGCGCATTGCGCCCGGTTTCGTTCAGATCCTTTTTAAACCGATCGATCTCTTCGATGACGGTGATCGGGATAATCAGATTATTGTCGGCAAACTTGAACAGAGCCTGAGGGTCATGCAACAGAACATTGGTATCGAGTACATACGATTTTATCATCAGTCTATTATCTCCTAGCGATCATAGTCAGTAACTTCAATACCTTCGGAGGTTGCCAGTAATTTGACATGCACCGGGTAATCCTTGCCGGGGATGTTCCGTTTCGCCAGAAGGACCGCCTCTCCATAACTGTTCAAAAGAGCCAGTATCTGTTCTGGTGATTCGACGATGATAAAGGTTTGGTAAATACGGGTCTTCATCAACTCTTCACGCGTCACCGGCCGTTCTGGTGGCAACGCACATGCGGTTAGCAGAACGGCTGCAACAATCAGAGTCAAAATGGAACGAATCATCTAATCCTCCTTATCAAAATCGATTCTGGTCGAGTGAAATCTTGTGAACGGCCTGGATCAACAGTTCGATCTGATCAATTGTTGTAAAATAACCGGGACTGACCCGAACCGTCCCGGCCGGAAAAGTCCCGATCATCCGGTGGGCACCAGGGGCACAATGCAGACCGACCCTGACCATGATGTCATAGTCCTGATCGAGAATAAAGCCGATCTCGGATGGATCTCTGTTTTGGCAGGTAAATGAAACGGCCCCCCCGTGGTGACCGCTGTCAGCTTTGCCATAGACCGTCACGCCATCAATAGAGTTTAAACCATGCACCAGCAGGTCGATCAGCTGCTGTTCATGGGCCGCAATCGTGTCGAGACCGACTTCAGTAATAAATTCGATGCCAGCTTTAAGTCCGGCAATCCCCGGAGTATTGAGGGTTCCGCTTTCAAACCGTTCCGGCATCTGCAGGGGCATCTCATCTTGTTCCGACTGCCCCCCGGTCCCGCCATGTATCAACGGACGCAGCGGCACCCCTTCCCGTACGTAGAGACAACCGATACCAGGTGGTGCAAACAGCCCCTTGTGCCCCGGAAGAGCCAACAGATCGATCCCCATTGTATTGACATCGATCGGAATATGCCCCGCCGTCTGGGCGGCATCAACCAAAAAAAGCAGATTTTTTCCCCGGCAAAATTCACCCACCGTCTCAATCGGCATCAAAGTCCCGGTGACATTGGAACAGTGAGTCATCACAACCATCCGGGTGGCGTCGGTGCAGGCGGCTGCTATCGACGAAGCAGAAACAGAGCCGGATGCGTCAGCATCAACGATCGAGAGCGATACGCCGGATTGTTCCAGAACGCGAAGCGGCCTGAGGACGGAGTTGTGCTCTATGGCCGTAGTGACCACATGATCACCGGGATTCAGAAGACCGAACAGCGCCGTATTGATCGCTTCGGTCGCTCCCGAGGTAAAGATCAGTCGTGAGGCATCAGCAATCGAAAAAAAGTCGGCGATGGTCTCACGGGCAGAAAAGACCAGACGAGAGGCATCCAGAGACATGCGATGACCACCGCGGCCCGGATTGGCACCACAGTCACGAAAAGCACTATCGACAGCCCTGTAAACCGCTTCCGGCTTTGGAAAGGAGGTGGCTGAATTGTCGAGATAAATCAGCATAAAATGGATTTCCATTTAAAATTAACATTTAAAGTTTCAGTCAGACACTTTGCGCTCCCCTGCGCACATCAGATCACGCCCCTGCCACGACTCTTCGAGACGGGAGAGTCCGCGACAACCGCCAAAACAGAGACTATAATCGCAGCATCCTTGACATCCGTCCGGAGTTGCAGCAATAGCATCCCGGATCTTCTGTCTGGGCGCATCCTGCCAGATAGCGTAAAATGAATCTTTCAAAAGCGAGCCGAGCGGCTGCGGCCATGAGAGACAAGGGTGAACAGTGCCTGTGCAGTCAATATGCGCCAGACTGTTTGCCGCCTGACATCCGCCGTATTCACTCCGGGCAACGCCCCCGTTCGGAAACAGAATCTCCCAGAGAAAAAGATCGTGTACATCGAGCTGAAGCTCGCTGCTAAAATCAGGAAAATCGACCGCAAGTTGACGAAACCGTTCAATATCCCCGGAGTGAAGCAGGTCGTTGCGCAACGTTGGCGAAAAATTATCATTAATACGCATATTCGGCAACTTAAAACGCGGAATCTGATGATGGAGACAAAACCGGAGCAAAGACCCGATCATGCCGAGTCTTTCCGGGGTCGGAGTGAGGGTCAGTCCGTAGTTTACCCCCCCTTTGTGCAACGTAGAGCAGGTCTGTTCCAGCGCTGTGAAGTCAACACCATCAGTTGACACAAAGCCGCCGACATCGAGCAGGAGCAGGGTATGATCCGGCAGATCTTTGAGCTCACTCAATTCGGCAACAGAGCCGGAACAGGTTACAAGGAGCTGACATGCGGCAGCGGCAAGTGTTGTCGCCACATCCCGGAAGAGAGGATGGAGCAGCGGGGTCCTCTCCAGAGTGACATAGAACAGCTGTGCTTCAACCAGACGCGCTGCAATCTCGAGCGTAACGGCAGCAGAAGCTGGCTGCACGGGGGAACAGAGGTCCCAGGTCACACGTAGCGGGGTATCGAGCAGATCGATTGCCATAAGAAAATTTTGTCCATTAAATTCAAAGGGCAGCGTGAAGCTGCCCGATGATGTTTAGCAAGGATGAACGTTTGCAGATCCGACAACCATCGGTTTTTGATACTTTTTCATCGGTACACCTCCTTGTTTTGGTTAGAAGAGAACTCTGCTCTCTTTGTTTAGGATAAAATAGCGATACTGCCACCAGAGAAAAACGCCAGAGCTGTTCAGACTAAACCCAGCAGTGCGGGTCGGGCTCACTGAAATCACCGGTCGTGGCAAATGCACGCGCTGTACAACCGCCCAGACACGCTTCAAACGATCCGCAATCACCACATTTCCCCTTAGCTTCCTTGTTGCGCATTTTGACCAGAATCGGGGATTTCTGCCAGAGTGTCTGGAAATCATCCCTGAGGATATTCCCGACCACCAGCGGGATAAACCCACACGGGGTAATATCACCATCCGGGCGTAAATGCAGGGAAAGTTTACCACAACTGCTCCCCTTGACCAATGAGTTTTCAGCATAGCCGGGGAGAGAGGCGATTACCGGATCATCGAACGAAATATCGATATCGGTGGTTTCATTTTTAACCGCCAGCGCCTCTATGTAAAAAGCTTTCCACTCTTGCGGGGTCAGATCGAGCTCTTCGCGGTTTTTGAAGCCGCGTCCGCTGCATTTGAAATTATGCAGATAGACTTGCGCAACGCCGTTCGCACGGGCCAGATCGAGAATATCACGAAAATTTTTATAATTAATCCGGGAGATGACGGCGCTTAGCGTACTGCGCAGACCGACTTTATGCAACGCCTGCAGCGCGTTGACAGCACGGTCATACGCTCCGGGCATACAACGAAAATCATCGTGCAGATCCGCTTCGGCGCTGTCCAGACTGATGCCGACACTTCTGAAGCCAACCTCTTTCAAACGGACGGCCGCCGTTTCATCGAGCAACCAGCCGTTTGAGTTCATCGACGGATTCAGCCCTTTACTGACCGCATAAGCGGCAATTTTGTAGAGATCAGCACAAATCAGCGGCTCACCACCGCCGAAATTGATAAACGGAACCTGCTGCTCAGCCAGAACATCGATCACCCGAAAGTTCTCATCTGTCGACAACTCGTCGCTCACCTCTTCGCGGCTGTAACAGTGCTGACAACTGAAATTACAGCGGAAAGAGAGTGTCCAGTTGAAAGTCAAAGGAGCGGAGAACAGCGCGGTAAACGGCTCAGTCATAAATCAACCACCCTCTCTGTATCAGATCTTCAATGAAGAGACAGACATCGGCATCAAGTTCTGAACGGTCCACATCATACTCAGCAGCCAGCAGATCGACCAGCTGCTCCTTCGATCGACTCCCATCGACAGATTGCCAGATAGTGCCGCCGATCATATTCAGCTGATGCATGGTTCCGCTGACAATCAGCAGAACCGTCCCCTGATCACCCGGATCGGATCCCGCTTCAAGAGCCTTGAGAACCGCGGCTTCCCGCTGTTTTTCGACCCGCCAGACAATGTCGGGATTTCGTTTCAGTCGTCTCACATTAACCTCATTCCTTAAATATCAGGCGGTCGCCCGCTCGCGAAACAGTAGTGATGTGGTCAGGACAAAGATCAATCCGACCAGAACAGCTACCTGTCCATAAAAAGAGACCCCCGCCGCTGTCGCCGAAATGTTCCACGATTGAACAATTCCGGCGCCGGTCAACATCCCGAGGACCACCATTCCGGCGTCCGTATCCCCTTCACCAGCCTTCACCAGCTGTCGAAACGGGCAGCCGCCAATCAGGACCGACATCCAGCCGACCAGAAGCATCCCGGCAAAACTCCAGAACATGTCAAAATGTGCGCCGGGCTGGCCATAGAGACCGAGTCGAAACGACCCGGTCAAGAGACTGGTAACAACCGCAGCCAGAACCATGGCGACAAGCCCCCAGAAGAGCGGTGCCCGAAAACCGATCAGGAACAGATCTCGCAGCGCGCCGGTGATGCAGAATCGGCTTCTTTGCGCCAGAACACCGATCAGCAGAGCGACCAGCAGGGAGACCAGCACCGGAGCGTGCTGAGCCGCACTCCCCCGTTCGGAAAAGAGGATAAACGCCGGCCGGACAAACAGCAGCAGCAGGAAAAAGAGAAACAGCAGCGGAACCAGCACCCCCCCGCCGTTGCGCTGCGTCTCACCCCGATCGATATGGACGCCGGAGGTCAAGCCGCGGGTAGCGATACCGACCCCGACTAGCAGGCCGAGCAGACCGGACCAGACAGTCATATCTCCGGCGGTCAGTCGCAAAAAAAGTTTAATCGGACAACCGATAAAAACCGCACAGCCGACAATCAGAAAAAAACCGGACATAAAGCGAAAAATCGGCGCCTTGCCGCCGCGGGTTTTAAACTCTTTACCAACCAGAGCGCTCGCCATGGCGCCGAGGATAAAACCGGGGAGTTCCGGTCGCAGATACTGCATCCGGGTATCAGGGTGCAGACCGAGGGCTCCGGCTGTATTTTCCAGAAAGCAGGAGATGCAGATTCCAGAGTGTTCAGGGTTCCCCCAAAATGCGAGCAATACACCGAATGTTCCGAGAACTCCCCCCGAAACAATAACCAGCCAGACGTGACGGTCGGTCAGTAATCGCCTCATTCACACCCTCCGGCCAGACGACTCTGCAGATAATAGATGTTGTTCAACGCCTCGTTCCATGTCCGGCTGTCCGGGGTTTTTTCGACCCTGTTCTTGATAAGAGGGAGCTCTGCTTCAACCAGAGCCGTTATCTCCTGATGCCGACCGAGCAGACTGCGCGCATCGATATAATCACCATTTTGCCGTACACCGAGCACATAAGCCGCAATCCCCTCGGCGATCGCCCCCTGCTCCAGCAACAGAGAACCACGCAGAATGGAAGCATGAGCTTCTCCGGGGAAATCACGTTCGAGCTCTTCGAGTTTCAACAAAGCGGCCGCCCTATTCCCGGCAGCAGCAAGTTCTTCGACCGGGGCATAAGTTTCGAGCAGAAAGGCGATTCTGGCCTTCTCCTGCAGAACCAGTTCGAGGCGTTTATCCTGTTTCCTGACTGTCGACCCGTCAGCCGGGGAGAAGAAGAGCAGATAAAAAAGAGCAATGACCAATCCGCCTAAAGCAAACCAGTGCATTCTATCGAAAAAATCACGAAACAAGATTAAAACTCCTGATAAGGGGGCATATTAGCATTTTTGGCCATTCGCCGGATCGGATCGTAATCAGCATCCTCCAGTTGAGCAAAGCCGTCAATCCAGGCAGAATCGAGAACCTTGACTGTTTCACCCTGGTAAGTAACCGTCGATTCCGGGGTCAGATCGAGAAGTAACAACCGGAACTTTTCAGCCAGCTCGTCGGGAATCTGACGGGCAGCGCCAAAGGTGCAGTAAGGGAAGATTTCACTCTGAGCGATAATATTGAAATCATCCGCCGTGATCTTGCCGTCCCGGATCATCAACTCCAGATCGAGAGCCGGTGCGGCGGCGACATCATACTTGCCGAAGTAGACCCCGTAAACAACCTTCTCGTGCTTGAAGGAACCGCGCGGAATTCCGTAATAGGCGAGATCCTGCTCCGGATTGATTCCGGCTTGCAGCATCAGATCATACTGGGCCAGAAATCCCGACGGAGCGAGCTGTGGTCCGAACAGCAGATACTTCCCTTTCAGGTCGGCGAGGGTCTTTATCCCGCTATCTTTTCGCGAAATCAGGGTTCCGGCTGTTCTGGGACCGTATTGACCCCGTTTTTCCGTCGCCAGAAGACGCAGATTCTTCTGTTCCCGCAAAATAATATAGAGCAGAGAATTGGTATGTGTAAAATCGAACTCGCCTTTATGAAAACGCTCAGCAAACTCCTGAGTATCGACGGAGACCAGTTCAAAATCGATACCGAGCTTTTGTGACAGATATTCATTCAGCGGCCCGAATCGCGCACGGGTCTCTGCTTCGCTGTTGCAGTTCATGTAACCGATCCGCATTTTTGGTCTCTCCTTGACCGCATCGCAACCGGCCAGCAGAGATCCTGTCAGCAGCAGAAAGAGGAGACCCGCCGCCAATTTCAAAATAAATTTACTCCGTAAACACATACACACTGTCCTTTAATATCAGTCACTCTGCCAGCAGAGGAGGGGCTGTTAAGGGGGTTTGAATCGACACCAGGCCAAAACCGTTTCGATCATGACCATCACGAACCAGAGTCGCAATCTCATTAATATCAGAGCTGCCCCACCAGTTACCGACGATCTGCAGATCTTCTGTCCCATCGTTAATAATGGCGAAGAGATCATTGTCCAGGATCTGATTATCCTGCAAAACCAGAGTCGCATTCAGAACCCGCACTCCGGCGCGACCATTTTCCAAGATCCGGGATGAGTCGACTGTCAGATTTGACTCCTCAGCAAAAAGACCATGCTCGCTATTCCCGATCAGGGTCGATCTGGCGATCAATCCGGACGTGCGTTGCAGATAGAGTCCTCGCCGGTTATTGCGAACCGTGATCCGGTCCAGCTCAACCTGTGACTCTTTAAAATTGATCCCGTTGATCAGATTATTCTCAACCAGCGTATCATTCATCGTGACCCGGCTATTCACAGTACGAACCCCCCAGTAGCTCCCTCGAACCACTGAGTCGGCGATCGTCACGGTTGAATCCCTGAATTGGAGACCATTGAGATTGTCGCTGAACAAACAAGCATAAATCTGCACATCCGACTCCTGAAACTGGGCAGCGCGCCGGTTGTAAGCGAAGGTCGAATAAGAGAGTCTCCCCCGACCAAAATGAGCATGAAAACCGCGATAAGCATATTCAACACGACAATGCTCCAACAGGTTTTCCTGCATCGAAGCCATCATGTTGATCGCCCCCCAATCTCCGGGGGTCGGACGGTCTTCTGCCGAGGTAAAGAGAATCGGTTGTTCAGCTGTACCTTGGGCAATAAAACGCCCCTGGATAAAAATTTCATGTTCACCGATCTGATCCTGATTACTGTCGAACCGGGTAAAACGGACCGTGGTGCCGGGACGAACCTCCAGGGTCACGCCGGGGGCGACAGTGACGATACCGTCAATCAGAATATCACCCTCCCAGACGGTATTCTTCCAGATGGTATTTTCCCCTTCATATTTTTGATCGGCCAGAGACGGAGTTCCGATCAGAATTAAAATGACAATAAGCAGGAAGCGCATCATTTTTTCAACTCCTGCCGGGAAAGCAACTGACGCCACGCGGTCGTATTTTCAGAGAGCTGCAGAGCGTCGGACGTAAAGAGAGTCGCAGAGACCAGCCCGATCGCATTATGCTGCGAGCGATTACGACTTAAAACGGGACGACTCGACCGATCGATAGTGATCCCCTCTTCTTCATTCTGGCGGATGATATTTTCGACCAGTTTCGGCGCTGCGCCCTGCCAGATAAACAGGCCCCCTTCGCCGTTGCTGATCAGATTGCGTTCCAGCAGAGGTGATCCAGACTGAATCACCACGCCGTAACGATTCATTTCAAGTCGACTGTCGCTCAGATCGACCTCGGCATCGATCATCAACAGACCGGTCTCGGCGCCACTTATTTGAGAGTATCGAATCGAAGAAGCCTCTGCGTTATCCAGAAGTATCCCCGCCCAGGCCGGATCGGCAAGCGTCGTCTTCTGTTCGGGGAAAAACCGTACCGGCGCCGCAGGCGTCCCTTCAATCTGAATAGAGCCGCGAATTAGCAGCTCGGTCATTGAAGAGAGAAACTCCGGATCGATCTTGGTCACCTCTGCCCGGCGCACATAAATGCTGCTGCCAGATTTGATAATGAGGCGACTCCCTTTCGGAATCAGCAGGTCGCTCACCAGAAGATATTCCCCCTGCAGAACCGTTTCCCCGGTCAACACGCCGCTGATCGGTGACAACAAAACCGGTGCAGGCGGTGGCGACAGATAAGGCTCTGCAACAAATGCGGCTGGCGCACAGGCCGTTAGAGTGAGAAGAAATATAATTAAAAAATGACGCATCAGATCCATCTCTGCACAACCAGAAAATGCCGCACGACATCCATTGCCAGTGCCCCGGTTTCAACTTCTGCCACTAAAGATTTCACATGATCGACGGTCAGCTTCTTTTCAAGACGGGCCAGAGTCGTTCGCACCGTCGTAAACTGCAGGTCGTTATCGATTCGCGGGCCGGTAATCAAGGGTGAAAAACCGGTAATTTCCATCAGAACAACAGTGCCGTCTCTATGATTTGGTATAAAAGAAAAATCGATTTTTTCGGCGGCAATCTCACCTTGTGGATCACGCCCGGCCAGAGGGATTCGCTCCACATCGATTCCGGTCGTCTCCTTGATGAAGATGGCGACAAACGACGTCAGGACCTGATCCGTCGGACTCTCCCCGATACCGAGATAGAGCTTCGGCCCAAAACAGCCGAAAACCGGTACGCTCAAAAGCATCAGGAGCAAAAAGCTCACCGTTAGAATCAGCGGACGAATAGCCATTCAATCACCGTTGAAAAATAGCAGACGGTCGGAATCAGAACCGAAACAATCGCTGCTGGTAAAAATCCGGGGCGACCTTGTCGGACAGCAACCTTTCTGGCAACCAGAAAGGAGAGGAGCAGACCGACGATCAACAGAAGAAGAACGACCCATTTAAGAATATCGAGGGAGATCACAGCGCCCGGAGTTGCGACTGTCTGCATGACATTCATCGCCAGAAAGCTCTTAACGCCGGAAGGGTCGACAAGAGCAAACGGCAGATATGCGGCCTTGGCGTTAATCTTGACGATCGCCAATACAGCATGAGCGGTGAGGAGTGCCGGAATCATCGGCAGAGCCAGCTGGCCGACGGAACTCCAGAAACCGGACTGTTCATCATGAACAAAAAGGCCGGGCCCGGCATCGGGAGCAGTTATCGAGGTCGTTCTGATCGCGGCAGCACGCAAAATCAGATAACCCGGCAGCATCAAAAGGGACGGCAACAGCAGAGCGACCCAGATCGCCGCCAGAAAATAGTATCCCGACTCCTGCCAGCCGAGGAGCACGGCCACCTCCTGCGGCAGCCAGAACAGCAGCTGACGCAGCTCAACATAAACCTTGCTGAAATTGGCGGTCAACATGCCGAACAGAACCAGAAAAAAAAGCGTTTCACTCTTGCGCAGGCCGGTCTCGATATCTGCCAGCCAGGGGCGAAAGCCGACTTTTATATTCTCTTTATCGCAATTATGAAAGCAGTTGAGACAAAAGGTGCAATCGGCACTGTCGGCGAGCGCAACCGGAACAAGATCGACCGGGCATCCATCGAGACGTCGATGCCGATAAAGAACAGAGCCGCCGAGTTGATGTTTTTGCCACTCCTGCGGCTCCGACACGCAGCGTTGACTATCACAACCGGCACAAACCGACGTCTGCTTGACACGAAGCTGAAACGGCGCCACCCGGGCATAAAGTCCAAACACCGCACCGGCCGGGCAGAACAGAAGACAGAAGGCCCGCTGCCGATACAACAGACCGGCGCCGATCGTCAACAGCAGACAGAAGGTCAGCAGAATCGCCGTATAGTCCGGAAACCGATGCAGTTTAAAAAAATAAATCGCCAGTTGTAAAAAGACAAGAACCAGCGTCACCGATATAAAATTACGCAACCAGAGCGGCATCTCGCGTCGCAGACCGAAACGGGAGACGATACCGTTCAGCCATCCGAGTGGGCAGACCGAACACCAGAACCGACCGAACAGCAGAGCGATAAAGACGATCCCCATCAGCCACCAGACCCAGAAGAGATGATTGGTCAGATTTGTGTACATCAATGGATCAGGGAGCGAAAGACCCGGAACAGCGTGCTGATGCCAGCCCCAGGCGATCATCGCCACCGTCAAAGCCAGAGTCGTCAGACGGGCGATTCTCCAGAACCAGACGGAACGGAGAAGAACACCGAAAACGGGGATGTTAAAAATATTATCGCGCATAGTTTCCAGACTTAATGATAGACCGTATAAGGAGCGACCATCTCGCCGGACGCATCTCTGTAATTGACGGCATGACCGGTAATCGTCGACAACGAACGGGCTGACCATTCACGGACAACCATTACCTCGTCCTCAAGACCGAGCCGTAAAGGCGCTTCCGACAACGGGGTGCCGAGCGACCCGAGAGCCATCGCCGCATTCATACGAACCTGCCACTCTGTATCGGACAACCCTTGAATCAGCGCCTGCTCGGCACGCGAATCACGCAGCTTGCCAAGAGCCAGAAACGCCTCATTGCGAGCCGGGCCTGAAACATGCCTGAGCAACGGATCGAGTGAGCGTTTAGCGCCGATATCACCAAGAGCGCGAATGATCGCGGCAGTAGCGCGTTCCGACGAAGTATCGAGTGCCGCAATCAGCGGATCGACTGCTCCCTGATTAAATTTTATAAGAGAACGTGTGGCATAACGTCTGACCTGCATAACATCGTCATCCAGCGCCCTGATCAGCGCCGGTATTCCGTCCGGAGCCCCTATTTCACCAAGCGCCCAGGCAGCAACATAACGGCGCTTATAAGCCGTGTCAGCCAACACCTCTGCAATCGTCGGAACAGCCCGAGCGACCTTAAGGGTCCCGAGGGCAGCAATCACCCTCTCCCTCTGCTCAGGATGTCGGGATTTGATATTTTCGAGAAGAGGTTCGATAACAGCATCCCCCGATTCAATAACGATCCGGTAAAGTCGGTCATTGACTTCGGGCGTCGCCGTTGCGAAATGCCGAACCAATTCCCGCCCTGCCGAGACATCGCCGCCACGCGCCTGTCCGGCCAAAGTATCCAAATCGAGAGTTCTCTGATTCTGGCAGGCTGAGATCAACAGACTCAGGAGCAGAACAGTCAATAGTCGCTTCATTACCAGACCTTGGTTACGGTGATATCGACATTTTGCAGAATTTTCCCATCCTCGATCACCACGGCGGACGGTTCAATCGTCCCCTGATCGTAACGACCGTAAAGATCACCGAGTTTGGGCGGTCCGCCAAATTTGTCGCGGGCCGCCAGATAATAGGTCCCCCCTTTGGGGAGATAGATCAGATAACTTCCGTCCGGTGCCGTCTTTTCCGAAACAAATTTCGGCCGCTCAGACATCTGCACATGATCGTAAACATGAACCCTCGACCCTTCGACAGGGTGACCGTCACTATCGAGAATAAGGCCTGAAAGACCTGTCTTCGTCTGTGCAACCTCCGCAGTCAGGCGGCGGCTGTCACCGACCTTGAACGGAGCAATGATCGACAGACCCTGCTGATCGCCATTAACGATCAAGGTGATAAAGTCACTCCGGTTATCTCCGGCCAGAACCGGACCGGAAAGCTCGCCGTTTTTACGTTTGCGAGCGACGGCGATATACTCACCCGGAGGTAATGCGAGGTCGAAACTCCCGTCTTCACCGGTCAGATTGGAAGAAGTGAAAGGCGGACCATACAGATCCATCCCTTTTTTGTAAACATTAAGGGTCGTCCCTTCGAGGGGGGTAAGAATTGTCCCGCTGATATGACCGAGCTCGACCGAAGCGGGATCATTCGATTGTTCAGTACACCCTGGCAATAATCCAAAAACCAGAAGACAGAGTAACAACAGACGCATTCGTATCATTTATATTCTTCTCCCTGTACAACAGTCATTTCACGCGGCATCAACACCAACCGTTCCTCACTCCCTGAGGCAAAATGCTCAACCAGGGTATTATCCATAAGTGACAGACCAAATGCGACACCTGATTCATCTCCAGGCAGAAAAACAACATCTTTCGGATCGCCCGTGTTGAGTTTACGGCGTAAAACAACGATCCAACGCCCCTCTTCATACCGGGAAAAAGCGGAAATATCAGCCCGGCTGCCGACCGGTCGATCGGTCAGATAGCCGGGGACAGTTGAACCGGCCATGCGAAAAACCGCTTCAATAGAATCACCGGCAGCGTCGATGAGCGGCGCATCCCCTTGCGTAAAAGGTTGTCGACCAGAACCGGCGTTAAAATAAAGAGAGTTGGGACGAAACAGCTCACCGGAAAGGTCGCCGCGGATCCCCTTGTCGTCAATCAGACGATCATCAACAAAGCCGAGCTGTCCGGTTCGCCCCGCTTTCCAGTTCCAGAGATCGAGGGTCGTGTCAGGACGGGCCGTTTTCATCTTGTTGCGAGCATGAAAGTTATCAGCCGAAACACCGAAATCGCTGATATGACAAGCATGAGAACAGTTGAAACGGGGGAAGGATCCGCGCGCATCCCACATCAGACCAAATCCATCCTCAAAAGTCGCAGCTGAGGACCAGACCGTGCCGTCAAAAGTCCACTGATTCATCGCATCGTCTTTTGTCGCATCACGCCACTCAAGGCGAAGAAACAGCTCCTGATCCGTATAAAAAGCCCGCATGTCAACGTTGATCGGGTCAGGGAGGGAAGAGCCGTGATGACAGGAAGCGGTCGAGGTGTGAACGGTATCCGCATCGATATCGCCCAGACGTGAACGCTCGTTCTTCTCCCCTCCTCGCGTCTCGATCAGACGCGGCAGAGCTCTCGCCCATTCGCTATCGGTCGGCGACTGGCTGAGGTGCAGAGCATAGAGTCGATCGACCGGTATATTGCTTTCGGCTTTAAAAACAGCAAAACCAAAAACAGTAATCAACAGCAGGGAGAAAAAAACAGTGAGTAATCGACGATTCATGTCACTCCGAAAACAGACAATACTTTTGCAGACTGGTTATTCTCTGACAATGAAAGAGAGGTCTCTGTATGATGGAATAGAGCAAATTGCATACCAGTTCAAAACAGATAAAATTTCGCAAAAAAGCCGTCATTGCAGCCAGGAGAAGACGCAACCACGGCAAAAATGACGACTTTCTGTCAATCGAAGATCAGACCAGACCATATTTCTGCATTTTATAACGCAACGTCGTTCGTTTGATCCCGAGCACATCCGCTGTTTTCGTCTGTGATTCTGCATGACGACGCAGAGTCTGAATAATCAACTGACGCTCAAAATCCTCTAGTATTTCAGTCAGATTGCCATCTTGCCCCGGAACCGTAACACAAATACTCGAATCATCCTGCAGAGTCTGGGGAAAATCGAGCGGCGTCAGAATCGCTCCCTTGGCCAGAACCACAGCCCGCTCAATGACGTTCTGTAATTCCCGCACATTGCCGGGCCATTCATAAGCGAGCAGACAACTGAGGGCGCGGGGAGAAATATCATCAATTTTCTTCCCGGTATCTGCGGCATATTTCGCAATAAAATGACGGGCTAAAGATTCAATATCCTCCCGCCTTTCACGCAGTCGCGGCATGTGAATATTGACAACATTCAGGCGATAATAAAGGTCTTCACGAAACTGACCGTCCCTGACGGCATCTTCCAGCTTCCGGTTTGTCGCGGCGACCAGACGGACATCACTGCGAATCGTCCGTGTCCCTCCGACCCGTTCAAACTCCTGCTCCTGAAGCACACGCAGCAGCTTCACCTGCGCCGTCATGCTCATTTCACCGACTTCATCGATAAACAAAGTGCCGGAATCGGCGAGTTCAAATCGCCCTTTTTTACTGGTGGTCGCACCGGTAAACGCCCCTTTTTCATGACCGAACAGCTCACTTTCCAGAAGATTTTCCGGCAGGGCGGCGCAGTTCAGGATAATGAAAGGCTTGTCCCGTCGGACTGAACTGCTGTGAATCGATCGCGCAACCAGCTCTTTGCCAGTCCCGCTCTCTCCGGTAATCAGAACATTGGCGTTCGATGCGGCGACAGATGAGGTCATGTCAAAAACCCGCTCCATTGCCGGCGATTTTCCGGAGATACCGCTGAATTTATAACGGCCATCGAGTTGTTCATGCAGATAGCGATTTTCGGCCAGAAGCCGCTCGCGTTCAAATACCCTGGAGACGGCAAGACGTATTTCATCGGTTTCAAACGGTTTGGTAATATAATCGTAAGCGCCGGAGCGCAAAGCCTGAACGGCGCTTTCAACGGTGCCGTAAGCGGTCATAACAATGATCGGCAGAGCCGGATCAAACGACTTAACCTCTTTTAAGAGTTGCAGTCCATCCATCCCCGGCATGTTGATATCAGTGATAACAAGATCAAAGGTATCGTTTTCGATAAGGCCGAGTGCCTCATCGCCACTTCCGGAAGTGACCGTCTCGTAGCCATATTTGATGAGGACCCGGGCAAGCAGCTTACGCATCCCATCTTCATCATCGATAATAAGAATCTTTTCACTCGGCATCAGATAACTTTTTTCGAAAGCAGACGCGATCTTTACCAGAAGCTTTCGCTTTATAGAGCATGTCATCAACGACATGTAAAAGAGAGACTTCATCCACTCCATCGCGGGGATAGACCGCAACGCCGATACTGACCGTTACCTTGTGATCCGGTGCAATGTCGGCCAGAAAACGGTGTGAGTTTTCCCGGATCGCAGCTGCAATCCGGTTGGCAACAACCACGGCCGATGTAATGCCGGTCTCCGGCAAAATAGCCATAAACTCTTCCCCCCCGTAACGAAAGGCAAAATCACAGTCACGCAAGGTTTTCTTCAAAAGGCATCCGAGGGCGGCGAGGACCTTGTCCCCGGCCGGATGACCATAACTGTCATTAAACAGTTTGAAATTATCGATATCGAGCATAATCATCGCCATCTTTTTATTGTAGCGTTTGGCTCGTGACAACTCCTCAAACGACATCTGCTTGAACTGCCGATGGTTATAGATACCGGTTAAACCATCAGTACAAGCGAGCTTTTGCGTCTCTGCATAGAGCTGAGCGTTGTTGATGCTCATGGAAGCAAAAGAAGCCAGAATACTTAAAGCCCTGAGGCGATGCTCCTGAAACCGCCTCGGCTTGAAGTCATCGACATAAAGTATCCCGACAATTTTATCCTGAATTTTAAGCGGCACCGCAATCAGGGAACGGATCCCTTCACCGATTGCAATTGGATTTTTGAAAAATTCAGCTTTCTCTGTATCTTCAACGACGAACAACCCCCCCTGCTCAAGGATATGATGGGTCAGACCGCCCTCTTTGACCAACCAACGGTTTTTGGTGGTAAATTTATCGCTCAGCCCGGCATGAACGCGTAGATGAACACTGGAGATAGATTCGTCATAAAGCGCAATACTGCCGGCAGGAGCCTCTATGATTGCCATGGCACCGCAGAGTATGACATGCAGAACTTCATCAAGATCGAGTGACGACACAACAACCTGCGCGACAGAAAGGATCTCCCTCATTTCACGCAGTTCATCGGCTATGCGAGACTGTTCATCCAAAACGGTTTCAGCCATATATAAGCAATCCCTGATAGATAAAACAGATAAAAACATGATCGTCCGAGGGGGAGACTGGAAATGTGACGGACGACAGAAAACAACAGGAACGAAACTTCAGGTTTGATTACCTGATTCTCATAACATGTCAACATAAACGATGTAAAGAAATTTACAGCTGTTTTCAGTACGTTATATATTAAAAAAATCCATTATAAATCGGTTAAATGCAGCTCTGCAGCGCTAACCGACCGAAATGACAGAACTAAAAAAAATTACATTTCTCCCTCTTGACGAACACGACATATTGTGGTTTAACTTTGCACACAACACAATATAGTGTATCCATTAAGCTGACTGTAGACAAAAGTATCCCTTATAAATCTTAACCCAGTCGTTTCTGTAATCATTCCAGCATATTGAACAGCATTCTCTTTTGGGGGAGAACATGACCAGCAAAACTATCAGTAAAATAAAGATGAAACAACTGCCACTGACCGACAATGCCATCACCGTTCTTGAGCGCCGTTATCTTAAGCGGGATAAAGACGGAAAACCGCTCGAAACCGTGTCGGAGATGTTTCAGCGCGTGGCCGATGCCATCGCCTCTGCCGAGGACAAACTTAAAACCGGCCAAGACAGCAAGACGCTCTCTAAAGAGTTTTATCGAATGATGACCGAGCTTGAGTTTCTCCCCAACTCCCCGACCCTGATGAATGCCGGACGGGAGCTTGGACAACTCTCGGCCTGTTTTGTCCTGCCGGTCGGCGATTCGATGGAGAGTATTTTTGAAGCGATCAAGAACACGGCGCTGATTCATAAAAGCGGCGGCGGCACCGGTTTCTCATTCTCCCGCATCCGTCCGGCTAACGATATTGTCAAATCGACCAGCGGCGTCTCGTCCGGCCCGCTCTCTTTCATGTCGGTCTTTGATGCCGCCACCGAGACCATCAAGCAGGGAGGGACCCGGCGTGGTGCCAACATGGGGATTTTGCGCGTCGACCACCCCGACATCATGGATTTTATCATGTGCAAACGGGACCAGACGGTGTTGACCAATTTCAATATCTCCGTCGGTATGACCGAGGCGTTTATGGAAGCGGTGGAAAATGATGGTGAGTACGACATCATCAGTCCGCGCGACGGGAGCAAAGTCAAATCGATGGCGGCCCGCAAGGTATTCGAGCATATCGTTGACATGGCCTGGTCGAACGGTGAACCGGGGATCGTCTTCCTCGATCGCCTCAATCGTGACAACCCGACCCCCCATATCGGTGAGTTCGAAAGTACCAACCCGTGCGGTGAGCAACCGTTGCTCCCGTATGAGTCGTGCAACCTCGGTTCGATCAATCTGAACAAGATGGTTAAAGGGAGCGATATCGACTGGGAGAAGCTGAAGAAGACCGTTGAACTCGCCACCCGCTTCCTCGACAATGTCATCGAAGTGAACAACTACCCGCTCAAAGAGATCGATGAGATGACCCGCTCCAACCGCAAGATCGGGCTCGGCGTCATGGGGTGGGCCGATCTGCTGATTATGCTCGGCATCGGTTACGGGAGTGATAAAGCGGTAGAAATCGGTGAAAAAGTGATGAAGTTCATTACCGATACCTCCCGCAACTACTCTGCCCTGCTGGCAGAAGAACGCGGCGCTTTTCCGAACTTTAAAGGGAGTATCTTCGACGTCAAAGGGGGCAAAAAAATCCGGAATGCGACCAGCACCACCATCGCCCCGACCGGCACCATCTCGATCATTGCCAACTGCTCCAGCGGTGTTGAACCCCTCTTCGCGGTCTCCTATGTTCGCCAGGTCCTCGACAAAGACAAACTGATCGAAGTCAACCCGATGTTTGAAAAAATCGCCAAAGAACGCGGCTTTTACTCCAAAGAGCTGATGGAGAAAATAGCTGAGCACGGCACCCTGCACGGCATCATGGAAATCCCCGCAGATATCCGCAACGTCTTTTTGACCGCACACGATATCTCGCCACAGGAGCACATCAAGATGCAGGCGGCCTTTCAAAAATACACCGACAATGCCGTCTCAAAAACCGTTAACTTCACCAAAAGCGCCACCCGCGACGATGTCGAAACCGTTTACCGCCTTGCCTACACCAGCGGCTGCAAAGGGGTCACCATCTACCGCGATGGGAGCCGAGACATGCAGGTTCTGTCCGTCGGCAAAGCCGAAGTAAAGCCTGAAGATGCGGTTCCGTATGAGTCCGGCAAAGGACGTCGCAAGCGCGAACGGCCGCGGGCTCTGAAAGGTTCGACCTACCAGATGGAGACCGGTTGCGGCCCCCTCTATATCACCGTCAATGAAGATGAGCGTGGCGTCTTCGAACTCTTCACCACCATGGGGAAAGCCGGCGGCTGTGCCTCCAGTCAGTGTGAAGCGATCGGACGACTCGTCTCCCTCGCCTGGCGCAGCGGTGTGCAAGCCCGGCAGACGGTCAAGCAGATGATCGGTATCACCTGTCATAAACCGTCCGGATTCGGCAACAACCGTGTCACCTCCTGTTCGGATGCGGTCGCCAAGGCGATCCAGATGCATATGTCTGACCACGAAGAAGATTACGTCCATCTCACCGACAGCGGCGCCTGCCCCGAATGCGGCGGCCCGGTCGAACACGAAGGGGGCTGCTGTGTCTGCCACGCCTGCGGTTATTCGGAGTGCGCATAACAACAGTTTACATCTTGATTTAGGCATATCCAAGGGGGGCTGAATTTGATTCGGTCCCCCCTTTTTTGTGCAAAATTTTGCCAGCTGTTACCATATATCCGCTGATACCGATGGCAAGGCGTCTCTGGCAGAGCACGCAGAGAGAGGTAAAGGCAACAATTATTCATGTCATTCCCGAGACGATTTTGATCGGGAATCCATGTTTTAAACGTCTGAAGACTGGATCCTTTGATAGAATCATTCGGGGATGACAATCTGTTTTTGACTGTTGTTACAATATAACCACCGATGCCGATGGGCCGAATGGATAGGCCCCGTCACTTAGACAGCTCCCAATTCAATCCGACATCCGCAGACATTGACCGCACCGCATCTCCAATCATAAGAACATGCCTCCCGCAGGGAAGAGC
>JAGXHN010000036.1 GCA_024636225.1 Desulfuromonadaceae bacterium
TCGGAGATGTGTATAAGAGACAGATATGGCTGAGGTACGATACATGACCGCCAACGGGGTACCGGTCAGAGCAATCTGCAAGGTCACCGTCCCTGAGACGGCCAGAACCGCCGAGCAGGCGGCAGCGACTGTATAGATATCGTGCTCAACAATTTCGACCGCAAGACCACTGGCATTAATCTGCGCTGTGATCTCTATCCGATCCAGAGAAGAGGCGAGAGGGAGTATAAATTTCAGCTCTGGACGGTCTGCCGAGAGCAGACGCGCCGCCTGCAACATCGTGTCGAGATTGTAACGGATTTCTGAACAACGACTGCCGGGAAACAGCCCGACAATCTGCTCACCGGCCGTGTCATTCAAGCCGTTCAGATCTGCTTTGACCTTAAGCGAGGCTGCGTAATCATCGAGCAGCGGATTGCCGACGTAATCGGTTTGTAAACCATAAGGCCTATAAAACTCGGGCTCAAACGGAAAGATCACCGCCATCCGATCGACAGTTGCCGCCAGCGTTTTTGCACGCCCTTGCCGCCACGCCCAGACTTTTGGAGCGATATAATAGAGGATCGGAATCCCGGCTTTTTTAGCCGCCCTGGCCAGACGCATATTAAACCCGGGGAAATCGACCAGAACCAGCAGATCCGGACGTTGTTCAGATGTAAAGGTCGCCGTAACACGTTTGAACGCCCGGCGGATGGCCGGGAGACGCCCGATGACTTCAACAAACCCCATGACCGAGATCTCATCATAGGAGAGGAGCGTTTCGCACCCCGCAGCGCGCATCTTCGGCCCGGTCACGCCAAAAAAGGAGAGCCCGGGGTTGATCACCCGGGCAGCTTGAATCATATTGGCCGCATGCAGATCGCCGGAAGGCTCACCGCTAACGATCAGTACACGCTTCGTTTTTTTTGTCGTCAATACAGACATAATGGTGCCCGCCACGGATTTGCACTCAGCGGGCCAGTCCCCTCTCGCTCCCTTGAATGAAAGTCACAAACTGCATCACTTCCGGCAGAGCAGCATATTGATCAACAATCTGCTGCAACGCCTCGTCTTGCTTGAGATCGGACCGATAGATCAGCTTGTAAGCATTTTTAATACCGCGAATAGCCTCTTCCGAAAAGCCTCTGCGCTTCAGCCCCAGAGAATTGATCCCGACAGTTTTGGCGCGATCACCTTGAGCAATGGTGTACGGGGGGAGATCTTGAGCAATCATCGAGCCGCCACTCGCCATAACGTGTGCGCCGATCCGCACAAACTGATGCGCTGCCGACAGACCGCCGAGAATCGCATAATCCATGACCTCGACATGGCCAGCCAGGGTAGCGGCATTGGCGAGGATAACATGGTTGCCGATTCGGCAATCATGGGCAACATGCGTATAAGCCATAAAAAGATTGTCGCTGCCGATAATTGTTTCACCGCCGCCATCTTCAGTTCCGCGGTGCATCGTGACAAATTCACGGATTTTGTTACGATCACCGATTCGCAAAGTCGATTGTTCACCGTAAAACTTCAGATCCTGCGGATCGGCACCGATCGAAGCAAATTGAAAAATTTTATTATCCAGACCGATTTCGGTCCACCCTTCAATCACCACGTGCGGACCGACCCAGGTTCCTGCGCCGATCGAAACATGCTCTCCAATGACCGAATACGGTCCGATTTCAACCGTTTCAGCAATACGAGCGCCGGGGTGAATAATAGCCGTTGCATGGATCATTATTTTTTTCCTCCCCGCGGCGCAAATGTCGCTTTGAGCTCTGCTTCTGCCACAAGTGTACTCCCGACATAAGCCTTGCCGTCAAAGTTGTAAATGCCACGACGACACCCGACCATCTCCAGCACCATACGCAAGGTATCTCCAGGGACAACCGGTTTGCGAAATTTGGCTTTATCGATCCCGACAAAATATGTGACCTGATCACTGCCGAGAGCCGGGTTGGTAGCATAAGCAAAAATACCGCCAACCTGTGCCATCGCTTCGATAATCAGCACCCCCGGCATCACCGGATGACCGGGAAAATGCCCCTGAAAAAAAGGCTCATTGAAAGTAACATTTTTAATCCCGACAATCTTCTTTTCTTTATCCAGCTCGGTAATGCCGTCGACCAGTAAAAACGGATAGCGGTGCGGCAGCATCTCCATGATCTCTGTAATTCCGTAAACCATGGTCTATTCCTTCTCTTTCAGTTGGGATTCCAGTTGTTCAAGTCTGTTTGTAAGGTGGGAGAGCTCACGGCGCATCTCCGGTAATTTCTGAAAACTCATCGAAGCCTTAAGCCAATCTCGATGTGGCATCGCCGGAACCCCCGAAACAACCTGATTCCCCTCGATGCTGGAGGTAATGCCGCCACGCGCACCAACGGTCAGATTGTCACCGACGCGGATATGGCCATTCACGGCTGTCTGACCGCCAAACGTGCAATGATTGCCTATGATCGCACTTCCGGCGATACCGGACTGGGAGACGATAATGCAGTCTTCACCAAGCTCGACATTATGGCCGATCTGAACCAGATTATCTATTTTAGTCCCGCGCCGGATACGTGTTTCGCCTAATGCCGCACGATCGATTGTCGTTGAAGAGCCGATCTCGACATCGTCTTCCAGAACCACAATCCCGACCTGGGGGATTTTATAATAACGTGATCCATCTGGAGCAAAACCGAAACCGTCTGAGCCGATCACAACATTCGGCTGCAGAATGACCCGATTACCGAGTCGACACTGTTCACGGATGACCGTCCCGGCATGAATCAGACAATCCTCGCCGACTTCAACCCGGTCGTAAAGAACAGCCCCGGCATAGAGCGTTGTCCCCCGGTTGATCTTCACATGATCGCCGACATAGCAACCCGGATAGATCGTAACGTCGGCACCTAAAATCGCCGTTGGACTGACGTGAGCGCCAGCCATTACCCCTTTTACCTCCAACGGTTCAACCGCCAGATAAGAGAGAATTTTGGCAAAAGCAAGATAAGGATTTGCACAGGCGATGCCAGGCTTTTCAGACTGAGAGGCCAGATCGAAAGAGACGATGACAGCTGTTGCCGCAGTGGTCGCCAACGCCTTGATATACTTCGGATTGGTCACAAATGTAATATCACCATCCCGGGCCGCATTGATCGGCGCGACACGTGATACGCGCAGAGTGCCATCGCCGAGAACAGACCCTTGTACCAGGTCAGCCAGCTCGGCTAAAGTCGCTGTTTTCATTCTTGTAACCTTCTTTATTTCTTGAGACTCTTGTTCGCCTCAGCTGTAACTTTATCTGTAAAATCAGCTGCTTCGATCGCATAAATCATGCTGTTGCGCTCAAAGACAAAATCGTACCCCTCTTTTTTAGCCAGATCACTGGCAATTTTCATAAAACTGTCCTGCAATTTACCGAGCTGATCCTGTATCTTGCGTTGCAGCTTAACTCCTCGTTCCTGTTCAATCCGCTGCGCTTCGATAACTTTCTGATCATATTCACGCTCTTTATCGGCGCGGGCTCCAGGCTTCAGCATTTCAGCCTGCTTGCGATACTCCTCAGCAAATGCTTTCAATTTCCCTTCAAGCTGCTTCATCTCCTGTTCAAACTCTTTTTTCTCTTTTTCCAGCACAGCCTGGGTCGACTTGCCGATATCAGACTCTTCCATCGCTTTGCGCATATCAACAACGCCAATTTTCACCTCTGCCAGAGCAGGGGCGGCCAGAAACATCATAACGAACAACAGTGTAATAATTTTTTTCATTTTTAACCCTTTCTAGATAAATCAGAAGAAGCTACCGATTGAAAATTCGAATACCGACTGTCTCTCATCAACAAGCGGATCGAGATTATAACCCCACTCAAACCTCAGTGGACCCATAGGACTCTGCCAGCGGATACCGGCACCAGCGCTGTAACGCATACTTTCAAAATAATTCTCTTCTTCAGACCAGGCATTGCCGGTATCAAAGAAAAACAACCCTTTAACTCCGGCCTCTTTCACGAGGGGGAAAAGATATTCCAGATTAAAATAAGCCGATTTATCACCACCCGTATATTCGTAATCGCTCGAAGAAGAAGTCACCGCACCCGTAACAGGATCCGTCACATCACTGGTTCGAAAGACGCGGGGACCAACTTCACGGGTTTTGAAGCCACGGACCGTCCGAATCCCGCCAAGGTAGATACGTTCGCTGACCGGGATAGGTTCACCTGCAACCTGCTGAATGTAGCCGATATTGCCGTGTGCTGACAACACTGTACTCCACGGCCCTTTGAAAAAATGCCGGTGATCAAGAAACATCCGGGCAAATTTTTCGGTGCCGCCTACGCCGGCAAACTCAAGTGACAATTCAGAACGACCACCGGCCGAGGGGTCTGGTCGATAATCGAGGGTATCACGGATTAAAGAACCTAAAATCGATGAAAGAGTCGAGTCGCCTTCTTGCGATCTGAGAAAGCTGGAAGCCAGAATGCTGACATCAGTAATCGTTCGCTGTTCGTAGCGGTAGATGAAAAATGAGCGGACATTCGGCATGATCGGCGTGCCGAACTTGATATCACCACCCGTCTTTTTTTCGGTATAATCGTTCCATTCCCGTTCGGTTTTATAGAGATCGAAGCCGAGTGAAATTTTCGTGTCGAGAAAATACGGGTTAAGAACACCGAAACGGTAAGTCGTGCTGGTCCCCCCCAACGATCCGGAGAGATTCAGATTGAGACCCCGACCGAGAAAATTCTGTTGGGCCACTGATCCCTGTACGACAAATTTATCGACCGTTGAATATCCCAAACCGAGAGTAAAACTCCCGGTCGGCTTCCCCTTAACGTCGATATCAATATCCATGACCTCTTTTTGATCACCCGCCTGGGTGTTAAGATTGACCTCTTCAAAAAAACCGAGATTGTTAATACGACGGCGACTCTCTTTCAGAGCCGAAGAGCTGTATAGAGCCCCTTCAGTCAACGTGACCTCGCGACGAATAACTTTATCAATTGTTGTTGTATTCCCGCGAATCTGAACCCGGCCGATATAAACCTCGACCCCTTTTTCAATATTGTAAATGATGGTTATCGTTTTTTCTGCGTCATCCATCTCGGTGATCGGGACAATATTGACGTAGGCATAACCGCGATCGGCATAATAGTCATTCAATGCCAACATGCTTGCACGTAATCGTTCACGACTGAAAACCTCACCCGGCTTCAGGCTGTTCAGCTCCATCAGGGTGTTCTTTTCGGCGATTAAATCTCCCTGTATATCGACAGATTTAACCGAATAGGGATCCCCCTCAACCACCTCTATGAGGATATCGAGATAGGCGCCATCTTCGACAACCGTAACATTGGGCTGCTTAACCTTGACTTTCACATACCCTTTATTGAAATACATGTCGGAAATAATTTCCAGGTCGTTCTGCAGCAACTCTTCGTTGTAGGCCCCTCTGTCGGTCATAAAGGAGAAGATCCACCGTTTTTTGGTCTGAATCCCTTTACGTAGCTCTTTGTCACTGAAGACCGAGTTCCCTTCAAAGCGTAAGGAATCGATCAGAACCCGCTCCCCTTCCTTGATGCGAAGGATCAGAGTCGCCTCGTTTTTAGTATCGACCTGCAGGTCAGGTTCAATTTCGGCGGCATAGTGCCCTTTTTCTACGTACGCATTCTTCATCGCCTCGATTGTCGCAAAAACCGTCCGCGGATTATAAAACTGCGGAGTTTGGACTTGAATCAATTCCTGCAGCGTTTTCGTGTCGATTTCATCATTACCGACCAGCTCCACTTTACGAACCAGTGGACGTTCAACAACTCTGTAAACCAGAACCGATAAACCCGACTCGGTGACGACTTCAGCCAAAACATCACTGAACTTGCCTAATTTGAAGATGGCTGCCAGGTCCTCGTTTATCACCTTCTCATCAACCTGACCACCCGGGGATGCCTGCAGCACCTCCTGAATAACCGTCCGTTCGATGTGTCGATTCCCTTCAATGCGAACCGAATCGATCGCAAAGCTGCGCGCCATGCTGTTGCAGGGGAGAAACAGCAGAATCATAAAAAAAACAAGAATATATCGCATCAATTTCATCGTATGTCAGTCGTGCATGATCGAATCGGCAGAGTCGGGAAAATCCGGACTATACACCAACGATACAGCCATCTTCCATTTTCACGACTCTGTCCAGACGGCTGGCGAGTCGATCGCTGTGGGTTACAATGAGCATGGTCAGATCTCTCGACGCATGCAGTCGCTGAAACAGATTGTAGATCGCGTCCGACGTACCGCTATCGAGATTACCGGTCGGCTCATCGGCCAAAAGAAAACGGGGCTGCATAACCAGAGCTCTGGCAATAGCGACCCGCTGCTGTTCCCCCCCGGACAGCTGTCCCGGTTTATGTTCAAGACGATGCAGTAAACCGACTTCATCCAACAGTTGTGTGGCGCGAGAACGCGCTTCAGAACCGGCCAGCCTTGCAATCAGGGCAGGCATCATCACATTTTCAAGAGCAGAAAACTCCGGCAAGAGCTGATTAAATTGAAAAACAAACCCGATTTCCCGGTTTCTGAAACTGTCCATTTGCGCAGCAGTCATGGAAAAGATGTCACGCCCGTCCACAGTAACACCACCCGAGGTTGGGCGATCGAGCGCCCCGAGGATATGCATCAGAGTGGTTTTTCCCGCCCCGGACGAGCCGACAATGCCGATCCTTTCCCCCACGCCGATCTCCAGATTGACATCACGCAGAACCCGAACCGGATTATTGGAGACACCGTATGTTTTACACAATTGACTAACCCTGATCATTATATTTACGCCTACTCGTATTTGAGAGATTCAGCCGGATCCATGCGGGCGGCATGCCAGGCAGGGTAGACGGTAGCGAGCAAAGAGATGATCAATGCCATTAACGCCACTGCGACCACATCGCTTGAAACGACTTTTGATGGAAATTCAGACATCCCGTAAACAGCCTGATCGAAGATACTGATCCCCAATAAATTTTCGAGCCCTTTGATAATCGCATCGGCATTTTTTGCCAGAAACAGACCGATAGATGTCCCCAGGGTTGTGCCGACGCCACCGATAATCAACCCCTCCAGGATAAAGATGCGCATGATGCTGCCGGACTTTGCTCCCATTGATCTGAGAATGGCGATATCGCGGTTTTTTTCCATAACCACCATAATCAGAGTGGTGGCAATATTAAAAGCCGCAACCAGAACAATAATCCCCAAAACAATAAACAGCCCGAGTTTTTCGAGACGCAGCGCCGACAAAAAAGAACCGAACATATCTTCCCAGGTCCGAACAACAAACGGGTAATCATAATTCGATCGCAGCTGCGCGGCGAGTTGAGCGGTCCGATCAAAAGTGGTCGCCTCGATCTCAAGACCGGTCACCTCCCCTTTCATGTCAAGAAAAGATTGAGCATGCGGAAGCGAGATATATGCATAATAAGTTTCGAAAAACCCGCCGCTCTGCCGGAAGATCCCTACCAGCTGAAACGGCTTCATTTTCGGTATCATCCCGAACGGCGTCATCGTGAACATTGGCGGGATGACGTTTACCGTATCGCCAAGCGAGACGCCGAGCGCAACCGAAGACTCAACGCTGATAACAATACCGGGGAGTCGGGCTTCGTTATTAAACAACAACTCAGCAGGATTCTTATCCTCGTAGGTCATCATATCGAGATTAAAGATTTTATTGTCGACATCAACCCCTTTGACACTGACCGCCGAGACATTGCTATTTGACAACAACATCGCCTGCTGCGAAAGATAAGGAGCGATCGATTGCACCAGATTCGACGACTCTTTAATCTCCCTCCCTATTTCTTGATACCCCTCCAGACCAAAGCCGTGCTTCTGAAACAGGATATGCGGTACATTGCCAAGGATCTGCTGCCTGACGCCATCATGAAATCCGGTCATGATGGCGAGAACCAGAATCAGGGCAGCGACACCAAGGGTCACGCCCCCGATAGAAATAAAGGAAATAACCGAAATAAAGGTCTGCTTCCGTTTGGCGCGCAGATAGCGCAGACTGACGAACCATTCAAAGTTCATAATAAAAAGATCGTTTCCAACATCAGAGATGTTCAGGCCGCATCTGCGGAAACAGAATGACGTCACGAATCGAGGCTGAATTGGTTAACAACATCACCAGACGATCAATACCGATCCCCTCACCGGCCGTCGGCGGCAGACCGTATTCGAGGGCACGGATATAATCCTCGTCCATGGCATGTGCCTCTTCATCCCCGGCATCTTTCTCCTTGAGTTGCTCGACAAATCGACCTTTCTGATCGATCGGATTATTCAGCTCGGAAAAAGCATTCGCCAGCTCACGTCCGACAACAAACAGTTCAAACCGATCGACCACATCGGGGTTTTTGTCATTGCGGCGTGACAGTGGTGAAATTTCCGTCGGATACTCGGTGATAAAGGTCGGATTCCAGAGATTCGGTTCAGCGACCTGATCAAAAACTTCGGTCAGAAGTTTACCGTGACCGATATTTTTATCGACATCGAGGCCAAGATTTTTGGCATAAGCAAACAACTTGCCCTTGTCCTCCAGATCTTCCAGCGAAATATCACCATATTTGGCGACCGCTTCACGCACCGTCAACCGCGTCCAGGGGGGGGTCAGATCGACTTCGCGTTCGCCATACTGAAATTTCAAACTTCCGACAACCTGCCCGGCAACATGACCGATCATCTCTTCGGTCAGATCCATTAAATCCTCGTAGGTTGCGTAAGCCTGATAAAACTCCATCATCGTGAATTCGGGATTGTGCTGGATCGAGATCCCTTCGTTGCGAAAATTGCGATTGATCTCAAATACCCGCTCAAACCCGCCTACCACCAGTCGCTTCAGATAGAGTTCCGGGGCAATCCGCAGGAACAGATCCATTTTCAAGGTATTGTGATGCGTTATAAAAGGTTTGGCCGTGGCGCCACCGGCGATCGGCTGCATCATCGGTGTTTCAACCTCAAGAAAATCACGCTGCTGCATAAAATCACGAATCAGCCGAATGATTTCAGTCCGTTTCCGAAAGACCTCACGCACTTCAGGATTGACAATCATATCGAGATAGCGCTGCCGGTAACGGGTTTCGACATCGGTCAAACCGTGCCATTTCTCCGGGAGCGGCAGCAGAGATTTCGTCAGGATCCGGATCGACGACGCCCGCAGAGAAAGTTCACCGGTTTTGGTACGAAACGGCGTCCCTTCGACACCGACGATATCGCCAACATCGTACTTGCGAAAAGCGGCAAAAGACTCTTCACCCACCACGTTCTTCGCAACATAGACCTGCAATCGCCCGGAGCGATCCTGCAACTGGACAAACGCCGCCTTGCCGAAATCACGCTGGGCCATAATCCGGCCACCGACAGAATATTGCACAGTGCATTCCAGAAGCGCCTCGGCATCCGCATCAGCATGTGCGGTCACAACATCGGCACAGGTCTGCTCAGACTTGAAATCATTGGCAAACGGATTAAGCCCCAGAGCAGCTAATTCTGTCAGTTTTGCCCGCCGCTGTTTTAATAAATCGTTCAGTTCTTCCATTCAATCCCATCCTTAAATCGACACAAATTATTTTACAGCTGTTTTTTAAACGTCCAGAGATTGGAAACTGCAAAGCTGTTGCCTCGCCCATCTTTGATCGTTGAATTCAGACTGTTTTGCAGCGTCGCCTTATAAGTTTCACCAACCACCAGAGCATCGGTCGTAAAGGTAAAAATCGTGTTCGACGAATCGACAGTAACTGTGTTGACCGCAACATCGGTCGCCGCAGAGTCGACGACAAGCAGGTTATCAACGCCAAGAGTTAACGGATCCATCGTTTCGCTGAAGAGGATCTCAATCGTTGTCAGGCTTGGAGACGACCACTGCACAACCGTCGGTGCGGTCAGATCTCTGACGATCAGAACCTGTTGAACGGTGCTGCCGTTATCAATATCAAAGGTGACGACGGTTTTCCCGGCGGGGAGCCCGGAGAGGGTCGCATCCCAAGTACCGCCGCCGTCCGGCTGGTTCACTGTTGTGGAAAACGGGACCATCAGGGTACTACCGGGAAGAGTGGTTCCGATAAATAGAACTTCAGCAACATTAATCGGGTCGGCCAGAACAACCGGTAGCGCAATCGGTGTCGTAATGGCAAACGGTGCCGAGGATGAATCAATAGTTATCATCTGTTCAGAAGAAGCGGCCGAAAGATTGCCCAATCGGTCCGTACCGGTCGCGACAACGGTGTACTCACCGTTAGACAATAGACTCAAATCAAAATCGATAGTCCAGACGTTCGCATCGACTGAAGCGGCGCCGGATACAACAAGAAAGGGGACAACAGAAGAGTCGTATACTTCTACAAAAACTGACGAGACGGCTTCAGTGACCGTTCCGGCAAAGGTAAAAATCCCCGCTTGTGCCGTCACCGGATATTGATCAATCGTCGTCACCGGTCCGGTCAGGTCAACCAGAATGGAAAGTTGAATGATCCGACTGTTGCCGACCACATCAGAAGCCTGCACCTGAACGATATTCGCCCCTTCCAGCAAGTTATCGAGGGTAAACGACCAGGTCCCGAGAACGGTATCCTGAATTAGATTGCTGTAAGCCCCGCCGCCGGTCACAAAAACCTCGACGGTCGAACCTGGGTCCATGGTACCGGAGATCGGTATCGTTGTCGCTGCGGTCGGCGTCGTGACGCCACCATCAAAAGCGACGTCTGGTGGCAGCAGATCATTCTCCTCGGGCGAACAGCCCGGCAATGAGAACAACAGCAGACAAAACAGCATAGGGATAAAACAACGATAAAAATTTAAAAACATAGAACCTCGTCGCCGATCAGCACGATCAGGATTTACTCAATAAATAAGCTTCAATAAAACTATCCAGATCGCCACCAAGGACAGCATCGGTGTTACCGACTTCATAGCCGGTACGATGATCCTTGATCATCCGGTACGGATGTAGAACATAAAAACGGATCTGACTCCCCCAGCCGATTTCCTTCTTTTCTCCGGCCAACTCTACGGCTTCCTCAGCTTTTTCCCGCTGTTGCATTTCAAACAGTTGCGCCTTTAATTGACTCATCGCCGTCGCCCGATTTTTATGCTGGCTGCGCTGACTCTGACAGGAGACAACTATACCGGACGGAAGGTGTGTGATCCGGATCGCCGAATCGGTTTTATTAATGTGCTGCCCACCGGCGCCGCTGGCCCGAAATGTGTCAACCTTGAGATCCTTGTCCAGAATCTCAACTTCGATATCATCAGGGAGCTCAGGAAAAACAAAAACAGAGGCAAACGAAGTATGACGCTTGGCGTTTGAATCAAAAGGAGAAATACGAACCAGGCGATGAATCCCCATTTCAGCCCGGAGCCAACCGTAGGCGTAATCACCCTCAACGGTAAAAGTTGCACCTTTAATACCAGCTTCGTCACCTGGCTGGTAATCGGTCATTTCCGTTTTAAACCCTTTTTTATCACAGTAGCGCAAATACATGCGTAGAAGGATATCGGCCCAGTCCTGGGCTTCCGTTCCACCGGCTCCGGCATTGATACTGAAAATAGCATTAAAGCTGTCGTGTTCACCGGAGAGCATCCGGGCAAATTCCATTCGGGCGATGCGGGTTTCAAGCGCGGGGAGAGCTCCACGGATTTCATCGAGCGACTCCTGATCGTCCGCCTCCTCCCCCATCTCAGCCAGCAGCTGCAGATCGTCAAGCTCCTGCAGAGCTTCATCACAATTCGTAATGATTTTTTGCAGATGAGTCCTCTCCTTGAGAAGAGTCTGTGACTGATCACCTGAATCCCAGAACCCCGGACGAGCTATCTCTGCTTCAATCTCCAGTACACGTTCCTTTTTTGCATCGACGTCAAAGATACCTCCTCAGCTCAAAGAGCTTGCTTTTCAGGCTGACGATGGTCTGTTTTTCTTCTCGAAACATGGATACCCCTGTAAAAAGTGAATTTTGGATTATAGCGATTTGCCTGTAACAGAGCAAGAGTTCATTCATTTAAAGTCAGAAGGGACCGGCTTCATCTGGCTTTGTCCAAACCAAAGCAGACTCAATAGCAAAAAAGGGAGAGGGACAAAAGTTCCCCACTCGGTATAAAAGCTTATCTCCTTACGAAAAGAGACATCACCGGTCACAAAATCTGTTTGAAAGATTGGTGATGCAACGACAATAGCTCCGGACGGAGCGATAATCGCCGAAACCCCGGTATTGGCGGCACGGACCAGCCAGCGCCGATTTTCAATTGCCCGGAAACGGGTCATCGCCAGATGCTGGTACGGCGCCGAAGAACGGCCGAACCAGGCATCGTTGGTTACATTCACCAGCAGCCCGCTCCCCGCTTTTACATACGCTCTGGTCAGGTCAGGAAAAATTCCTTCATAACAGACCAGCACGCCCAATCTGTTCTCATTCATCCGGATCGGAGCAACAACACCGGGAGAAAAGTCACCGATTCCGGCAACCAGTTTATTAACAAACGGTAGAAACCGGCTTAACGGCACATACTCGCCGAATGGGACTAGGTGGACTTTATCGCTACGCCCCAGGAATGCGCCGTCAGGCGACAACAAAAAAGCGCTGTTTAAATAACGAACCCCTTTTGGGGCAAACTCATAAGCGGGGCTACCGGTCAGCAGAAATGATCGGGTCCGAACGGTAAATTGCTGCACTTTCTGGCTTAAAAGTGAGGCATCCTGAAGATAAAAAGGGGTTGCACTCTCCGGCCAGACCAGAAGCTGCACCCCGCTCTGCAGCGCTTTTTCCGAAAGTGACAGATAGGTCTGGATCGTCGACAGCTGATAATCCGGATCCCATTTAACCGCCTGATCGATATTCCCCTGAATCAGGCCGACCTTGAGTGGAGGATCGACGCGAACAATCTCCTGACCAAGACGCCAGATTCCATAGCCCCAGTTTGCACCGAACAGTAAAATAAAAACAACCAGAGTACGCCAGGGGAGAAGAGCGGTATCACGCCGGCAGAAAAGAAAGACCAGACGAGCCACCAGACCGTTTGAAAAAACAATCAGAAACCCGACACCATAAATTCCAACCAGATCAGCTGATTGGATAAGGGAGAGATTAGCATGCTGCGAATAGCCGATCAGCGCCCAGGGAAAACCGGTCAGGATGATCCCGCGCAAAAATTCAAAAGAGAGCCATAAAACCGGCAGTGAAAAAAGGATCGGAACCCCCGCGCGACGTCTGAAACGCTCACTTAACCATACAGGGAGGGCAAAATAGAGGGCCAGATAGCAGACCAGAATGAAATAAACCAGAATCGACAGCGCCAGAGGCAGACGACCGTAGGTGACCATGACGATATTCAGCCAGTAGAGGGCCGCTGCAAAAAAACCGATACCGGCAAAAAAACCGTAAGTAAACGGGCGCCGCGACATCACAAGCAGGAGCGGCACCAGTGCAACCCA
>JAGXHN010000037.1 GCA_024636225.1 Desulfuromonadaceae bacterium
ATGCAGAGCAAGGCAGACCTCCCGAAAAAGACTCGGCGCCCCGCCACCCATATTTTCTTCCTCGGCAGTTTCCAGTTCTCGGGCATCTAGTTCCCAACGCTGTAGAATTGCCAGCTTTTGTGTCAAGGTCAATGAAGAATCATATTTGACCTCATCAGGGTGATGATAAATGGCCGCAGGATTTAATAACGCTTTTTCAAAATCCATATCACGCCTCCATTGATCTTTACGCTGCCGAAGGGGGTTAAATCGATGGATATCACTGTATCATCGACTCTATTTTTTTTCATTTTTTTTGTGCTGGCAAATATAATCAGAGTTTTCAGCAAGCTTTGCGCCCCCGATAAGCCCTGACTGATCATCATCTAGTCCGAGCTGGATCATTTCATCCCAACGAACCTGATTCTCCCAACAGTAATCTCCAATAAGTTTGACCAGAGCGAGCCGGTAAGGTTCCCCAAGAGCCAGAGCGAAACCACCGATAATAATAAAACGATCAAGGCCGAGAACAAGGTACAAGTTGAGCAGAACAAGCGCCAAAGGGATGAGACTCGCATGGATAATCTGTACCGTAAAAGGGTCAGAGGCAAGAAACGCCTCGACAATAGAATAATTTGAAATCTCTGCAAGAGAGGTCCGATTTTGTCCCAACTTCGAAGCTTTGAAAGCCGGGGAGTCGATTTGCGCCAGAGCTCTGATGGTTTGCAGAACGCCTCGCCCCGATGAGATGGCCTGAAGATGTCCCGGCTCTCCACAATCACAGAGCGGTGCGTCTTCGGCCAGCAGGACTTTGGCGTGCCCTATTTCCCCCCCCGTACCGTCGGCTCCGAGTTGTGGCTCCCCTTTGATAAAAATTTTACTGCCGATTCCGGTACTCACCGTCAGAATACAGAAACTCTCTGTTTTACTTTCCAGATATCTGTAACCGGCAGCCGTCAGATCGTTGGCAATATGAATACGCATCTGCGGCCAGATTGTCTGGAGATCGGCCAGCATATCAATCGGTCCTGACGGGTTACGCCCCCAGATACCCGGTGCAGCGATAACCCTCCCCTGCCGATCAACAGGCCCGGGAAAAGCAACTGTGACGGCGCTGACCGGTTCATGCTTCAGCAATTCGTTACTGATTGTACGAATACAGTTTAAGGTCTGCGTGTAAAGTTCCTCAGCCGACAATGTCGGACATAAAATACGATTCGGAGTCGGTTTGACAACTTGGGCCGTGATCGTTTTGGTTCGGGGTGAGTAGATCGCGCCGCGCAGCTTCGTACCACCGATGTCATAGACCAGTATATTGTCCGACGAAAAGTTCATACCGCAGCCTGTCACAAAATGTTTTAACATTTGAAACATCTTGAAAAAAGATTAAATTCCGATTTTGATCCCCTTTGCGTTCTGCGAGAGACACCCTGCCTTTAAACTGTCATCCCCGAATGACCCTATCGGGGATCCAGCATTATGACTCTCTTTGCGTTCTTCGTGGCTTTGCGTGAAACAAGCCTTTAAACCGTCTCTCGCCCGTTCGTTGCACTCACTCGAGATCACAGAGGAAACCTTAAAGATGTATACCCATGCCTTTGCCTTTCTCTGCGTGCTCTGCGAGAAACGCCTTGCCTTTGACTTATCAGATTTTATCAGATTGCATCAGCGGCCAATCAAGCTTTTGATTTACTTCTTGGCCCTGGGCTCTTTGCTCCTGCGGCTGACCGCTTCCCCCTGTTTTAGAGTCAGACTCTCATTGCGGTGCGCGATCTCAAGTTCACCTCCCGACTCCAGAAGATAGGTCACTTCTTCCTGCGATATATTGACCAGTAATCTCTTGCCACGAATCTGCAATGGAAAAAGTAACTCTTCAACAGGATCGGGGAGCTTCGGATCAAAACTGATCCGTCCATCATGATCACGCATACCGGCAAAACCGTAAACGCCGATCATCCAGGTCCCCCCCATCGATGCGACATGACAGCCATCAGCCATATTTCCACCGATATCGGCCAGATCCATGAGCACGGCAAAGCGAGCATACTCCATCGCTTTTTTTGTTTCGCCAATCTCAATGGCGACAATACTCTGGATACAGGCAGAGAGCGAAGAATCACCGGTTGTCAAAGGATCGTAATATTCGAAGTTGCGTCTTTTTTCCTCTGCGGTAAAGATATGATCAAGCAGCAAAGTGGCCAGAACAACATCAGCCTGTTTAATCACCTGGTGACGGTAGATGACCAGCGGGTGATAGTTGAGCAATAAGGGGAACCGGTCTCGCGGGGTGTTCTTGACATCCCATTTTTCAAGGTCAAGAAAATCCTCATCCTGCGGATGGATGCCGAGACTCTCGTCAAAAGGGATATACATCTTGTCAGCTGCATTCTGCCACGCCTCAATCTCTTCTGAACGCAGACCGGTTTGATGCTGCAAGGTTTCATAATAGTCCGGGTAGGATTCACGCAGTTCCTGTACCGTTTTAACGGCAAACCACAGATTTTCGCGTGCCATCAGATTGGTATAAGCATTATTGTTGACCACCGTCGTATATTCGTCGGGGCCGGTCACACCGTGGATGCAGAACATGCCACCCTTTTTGTCTGAGAAAAACCCGAGATCCTCCCACATCCTTGCTGTTTCAACCAGCATCTCTGCCCCTTCGTTGTACAACAGAGCCTTATCATCGGTGATATCGACATATTTCTTCAGGGCATACATGATATCGGCATTGATATGAAACTGGGCTGTACCGGCAGCATAGTAGGCCGAGGCCTCTTCGCCATTAATGGTCCGCCAGGGGTAAAGAGCTCCTTTCAGGTTCAGCTCCCGGGCCCGTTCACGCGCCCGGCCGAGCATTGAATACCGAAAGCGGAGCAGATTTCTGGCAATCTCCGGCGCGGTATAAATAAGAAACGGCATGACATAAATTTCGGTATCCCAAAAATAATGCCCTTCGTAAGTCTGTCCGGTCAACCCCTTGGCCGGAATCCCGGTCCCTTCGGCCCGCCCGGAGGCTTGCAGAATCTGGAACAGATTCCAGCGCATCGACTGCTGAATTTCACGTTTGTGACGCCCTGCAGAGACAGCATTGCCGCGGATAAAAATATCACTGCGTCGCCAGAAATCATCCATGTATTGCCGCTGACCATCAGCCAGAGAATCGAACCCCTGAGATACCAACCGGTCAAGAGTCCATTCTCCACGCGTTGCCAGTTCGGATGCTAATGCATGCCTGGAAGAGTGATAGGTAATGAATTTAAAAATCTGGATGGTTTTCTTCTTTTTTGCATTAACGGAAAAAAGAACTCTTCCTTTATCACCATCACAGTCGCTTTTGACACTATAATCCGCTTCGGATTCGATCAGGTGATCAACGCCACAGGCGACTGTCATGCCGCTGTTGCGGGCACGATGTGTTAACATCAAGCGCATTTTGTCCGCATAGTGATCTTGCGATTCCAGAACTTGATAATCGAACCCCTTCGCCTGTCGGGGGTCAACCAGGCCGGACTGATTCCTCTGATTACCGACCACTTCCGAAGAAATGATCACCGGTGCGTCCGCATTCAAAATGGTCACCTGATAACTGATGACTGCAGCGTGCCGGTGTTGCAGCGAAACCAGACGTTTTGACTCAATCAGAACCTGTTTCCCCGCAGCCGTCTCCCAGAGAATCCGTCTCTCCAGCTCCCCTTTTTGCATATCAAGGATTCGTTCATACAGTTGAAGGCTTGCCGTCGGCAGATAAAAAGGTTCGTCATCGATATAAAGTTTAAAGATTTTGGCATCGGCGACATTCAACATCGTCTGCCCGGTTTTGGCAAAGCCGAAAGCTCTTTCGCTATAAACGAGAGGCCAGGTCTCATGAAAGCCGTTGATAAAAGTGCCGGTCTGGCTGTGCGGGATCCCTTCATCGTGATTGCCGCGCATGCCAAGATAGCCGTTACCGACGGAAAAAAGCGTCTCGGAATGCGACAGAAAACGGGGGTAGAACTGCGTCTCGATGATTTTCCATTCATCAATCGGGTAGACATGGAGTGGCGGATTTAAAGTCTTATGACGGATCATACCTGTTTTTCCCTCTCGGCACAAAAATCAGCACTCAAAATTTCTGCAAGATCTTCAACAACAACATCGGCGCCATTTTCGAGCAGAGGCCGCTTGTCGCCATGATGATCAATACCGATAATCAGGCCGAAACCTCCGGCCCGCCCCGCCTGGACACCTGAAACGGAATCCTCGACAACGACCGCCCGTTTTGGTACGACATCGAGCTCTTTTGCCGCCGCCAAAAAAGTATCGGGAGCCGGTTTGCCGGGGAGCTCAAGCTGTTCGGCGGTCGTTCCGTCAACAGTACAATCAAACAACTCCCTGATGCCAGCTGCCTGCAGGATTGCTGCACAGTTTTTACTGGCCGAAACGACTGCTGTTTTCATTCGAAGAGCGCGGACCTGCCGCACAACCGCTACAGACCCTTCGAGAACGTCAACTCCCTTGGTGGCGATAATCTTTTGCACCAGCAGATCTTTGCGATTGCCGAGACCGCAGATCGTCTCCTGTGAGGGGGAGTCTTCGGGAGTCCCCTCCGGCAAAGAGATGTTGCGCGAGGCAAGGAAAGCCCGCACGCCATCGTAGCGCAGCCTGCCATCCACATACGATCTATAGTCCGTAACAATCTCAAACGGCTGATATTTTTCACCGTTCGCAGTCGATCGCTTCTGCAGGTAGGGATCGAACATCTCTTTCCAGGCTGAGGCATGAACCTTCATGGTCAGAGTCAGTACGCCATCCAGATCAAACAGAACGGCATCGAATTTTTTCGGTGTAATGATCATAGTGCATAACTCCGTCAGCAAAGAATCAGAGCTCCCCCTTTTTGCCACTCATTTTGTGTCAGCCAGGGAACTGGCTAATTTCTTTGATTCTTCTGAATCTTTGTTCAATACAGCGATAAAAGTTTTTAGCCACAAGTGGACATCATTGCGCCGGATCTGACCTCTCAACGCCGTCATACGCCAAAACTGTTCGGATTCAGACATGCATAAGGCCTGATAAATTGTGTCTGCAGTCTTTTCAATGTCATAGGGGTTGACCAGCAGAGCATATTTCCCCAGCTGATCGGCAGCTCCAGCGAATTTACTCAGGATAAGGATCCCTTGATTATCGTTTGTGCAGGCACAAAACTCTTTTGCTACCAGGTTCATGCCGTCTCGTAACGGGGTGACCAGAGCTATTTTCGCAGCCCTGTAATGAGCGAGGAGCTGAATAGAATCAAGGCTTCGATAGTGGTAATGTAACGGAACCCAACCATGTTCCGAAAAACGCCCGTTAATATGCCCGGCGAGCTGTTCAAGCTGACTTTTCAGGTCAATGTAATCCGGAACCATGGTCCGGCTCGGCACAACAACCTGCAACAGACTTGCCTTCTGGCGCATCTGCGGATATTTTTCGAGGGCGCGCTCGAAGGCGAAAAACCGGTCAGGAATCCCCTTGGTATAATCAAGACGATCAATGCCGAGAAATAACTGACGCCGACCATAGCTTTCGTTCAGATCCCGGGCGGCTTCAGCGACTTCATCAGAGCTGGCATCCTGGGAGAAACGTTTAAAATCGATGCTGATCGGAAAATTTCCCACTTTTATATAACGCTCACCGTAGCGCAGCACAGTCAGTCTGCTCTGACGCCTCACAACGTCAACCCCCTCAATAAACGACGTGACACAATTGATGAAATTGCGGTGGTCACGCAGAGTCTGAAAGCCGATTAAATCATAAGCGAACAGGCCTCTTAGAAGATCATAACTCCAGGGGAGACAGCGCAGCAGATCTGGCGAAGGGAAAGGGATATGCAGAAAAAAAGCGAGTCTTCTGTCTGGGTGCGTCTGACGCAGGTAGTAGCCGCTCAACATTAATTGATAGTCATGAAACCAGATGATGTCATTGGCTTGACTCGCTTCGGCGGCCACCTCTGCAAAACGACGATTGACCATGTCATAGCTACGGTAATTATCGAGATTAAAAATACAATTGCCGAGCAGGTCATGAAACAGCGGCCAGAGCGCCTCGTTCGAAAAGCCGCGGTAATATTTTTCGACCTCGATTTCGCTCAGCGGAACCGCCTTGATCCGGTAACCGTGCTCTGCCGAAAAACGATTGGCGAGATCATCGAACGGCGCTTCAGGACCGCAGCCCGGCCAGCCGATCCAGGTTCCGTGATTCTGTCTCATCAACGGATCAAGCGCGGTCACCAATCCACCCGAAGCCGGCTTAATCTGCCATTCTTCACCATCCTGGTCGATCGTAATCGGAAGCCGGTTCGACACAACGATCAGTTGCTGATTCATGATCTCACTCCTGATATTTGAGCCGATCTCGCTGGCGCTTTGTCATGCCATATCGAAAGAAAATCGAGCAGACTTTCCGGTGGTCTGATCTGCAGATCAGCGGACGTTTCTCTCGATTCGTTGCTCACCAGAACACCAAGACCTCTCCCCTTAAGCATCACAAACCCATCCTCATCGGTGAGATCGTCACCAAGAAATGCAATCGGTTCTTCAGGTTCGCTCTCTGCAAGAATTGAATTAATGGCTGTCCCCTTGTTCCTCCCCGGACAGCGAAGCTCCAATCCGCCGTTGAAAGGGTGGAGCTCAAGACCGCCCTTTGCTGCAATCGGTTCCCAGCATGTAGAAACCGACTCACGCAACGTTTTTATCTGGTCATCCAATAGCCCCCGCCAGTGAATCGCAAACGAGGCCGGTTTTCTTTCACAAAAAGAGTCAAACCCCTGATCTTTCATGCAGATGTCGGCACTTTCTAAAGCGTCGATAGCCCGAGCAGGAAGATCGACTGCAGACCTGCAGCCGGAAGAATCGAGCCTTTCCCAACCATGACACCCCCATATTTCCGGTGCGGGATCGAGGCCAAGGAGCGGCAGTAGATCATCAATGGCTCGACCGGAAATAATCACCAGTTGAGTCTGCGTATCGTGGCGGATCTGGGTCAAAAGTTCCCGAACACCCGGATAAGGAAAGGCCGCAGATCTTTCTACCTGAAACGGGGCCAGAGTCCCGTCATAATCGAGCAGCAACAGTGCTTTTTGACTCGCCGCAAGTTTCTGCCAGAAATCATCAAGCCGTCTGTCTATTTCGGTGGTATGGGATGAGATCATTCACTGAATGTATCATAAATCGTTGACATGAAAAGAGTGCTGCAAAGAAAGGGGGTTCAGATCCGGATTACAGTCTGCTGCTACCGGTCGGCGGTGGCGCCTCTTCCATCGGAGCAGGAACGGGTGGCATCGGGGCAGGAATAGAGTGCGATCCTGCGGTTACGTCGAATCGAGACAGGCCGATAAGCTGGCCGGAATCGGTGATCACCTGGACCTGCCAGCGGCCAACCGGATCAGCCGGAAAGTTGCGCTTGTGCGTCCAGGCACGATATCCCTCTTTACGTCCGCCGGTAATCTTGAGGGTGATGCGGTCGACCTCCACACCATTCTGCAGCCAGACATGATGGATCTGTTCATTGAGTCCACGCGGGGCGCGAACGGCAGTCAGGGCATACAGTCCTATCTGATGCAGAGCAGTGGCATCAATCTGATTGAGGCTGGCGACAGAGGTGCGCTCCTGAGGATCAATCTGTTGCGACAACGAGATCTCAACGAGTCGCAGTGTGGCCGGAGGGACCCAACTGCGCCCCTGCCAGAGACCGGTGGCGAGCATCACCAGCATCAGAATCAGTAAGGGGCGTCTCCACCAGCGGTCGTTCAGCAACAGCTTTCCCAGACTCGGGAGACTGAACAAAAGCGACATCAGCAGGGCAAGGGCCAGACTCTGTCGGGTGGTAAGTTGCAGGATCAGCGGCAAAACCACCAGTAAAACGGCAAAAAGAGACAAGGTATGGTAGATGATAAAGAGAGAACGACGGGGCGCGAGATGTTTATAATAGAGCGGATCGATCACTGAAATCAACGCGCAGAGGAGCAACAGAATGGTAAAGACCACCTGACCGTGATTCCAGCTGGTAACAACAAGAAAAAAAGGGAGGACAAAAAAGAGGCTTTCCTGCTGCACCATCTGGGTAGCATATCGCATCAGTGTAGGCGGAAGATCAAAGCCGAAACGCCGCAGGAGCCCGGCCCGAAGCCAGTTCTCCAGCACCAGCCAGACCCAGCTCGACAACATCAGCAAGGCAATAATCTGGGCGTACGATTCACGCCTTTCAACCAGTAAAAAACTGGCCACGCCGGAGGCAAATCCGAATAATGCCATCAGACCGGAATGTCGCTCGAAAAGATCAACCAGACGCGAGAAAAGAGAATTCAGAAATGCCATAAGCAAAGAGTACTCATAAAGCTTAAATGCCTGTTAGACCGTACTTCTTTAAGTCATCTTTGTAAAGCGGCAAACGAGAGGTGAG
>JAGXHN010000001.1 GCA_024636225.1 Desulfuromonadaceae bacterium
GCGTGGGCCGGACCGAGACGATCTTGCTGCACGGTATAGCTGCAGTTTAAATGCGGAAAATGATCCGCCATAAAAGTTTTGATCTGTGCTCCCTGCTCATCAATGATAAAAATATATTCATCAATATCGAGCAGAGCGAGGCGCGACACGATATGTTCCAGAACCGTCTTACCGGCAACCTGAACCAGAGATTTTGCTTTGGCATGTGTATGCGGACGCAAGCGCGTCCCCTTCCCTGCAACCGGTAAAACCACTTTCATCTAAATCTCCTGACCCATGAGTCTCAGACCTGCTTTCTGTCTGTCATCCTCGATTGTGTCTATCCGGGATTGAGTTTTTTCGCCATCCTGAAGCCTGCTCTTTTCTACCGTTTCCAAAACCGTCGCAACCAATCAAACCGCCGCGGTTCAACAGGGTGATCAGGCCCATAGCCACTGCTGTAATAACCGTACTGACCGTAGCCATAACGCCCATAACGATCACGGTAATAGCTGTAATACTCCTGTCCTTTACCGGATTTATCGTTGATAACCATACCGGCTACATCGATCTGCATACTTGCAACCAGCTCTTTCATCCTCTGCGCTGCCCGCACCTGTACCCGCCCGACTTCAAGCACCAGCAGTAGCTGATCAGAGTATTCCGAGAGGAGAGAGGCATCTGTCACTGCAAGGATCGGCGGAGCGTCAAGAACAACTACATCATACTCTCCCCTGACCGTTTCCAGAAATTCGCGCATTTTGACAGACCCGACCAGCTCGGCCGGATTCGGTGGAGTCATCCCGGCGCTGATAAAATCGAGTGAATTGATGCCGGTTTTATGTATAGTCTCTGTGACCGTGGCGTCACCGATCAAAAGTTCAGTCAGGCCGGGAGAACACGATTTATCGAAGATTGTGTGCAGGGTTGGTCGACGCAGGTCACAGCCGACCAGAAGCACCCGGGCTCCGGTTTTTGCAATGGTTTCCGCCAGATTGGCAGAGACGGTTGTTTTCCCTTCACCGGGGAAAGAGCTGCTGACCAACAGAATTTTACTCTCCTTCCCGATGGAAGCAAAATGCAGCCCGGTTCGCAAGGTGCGAAAAGCTTCGGCAGCCGGCGAACGCGGTTCGAGATGAGTAATCAGCGTCCGCTCTATTTTCTGCTGGAGATCGCCCTCTTCTGCCAGATCAGGTTTTAATTCAATGAAGGGGATAATGGAAAGAATCGGGAGACCGAGTAACTGTTTGGCTGTCTCGGCATCTTTGAGTGTATCGTCGAGATATTCGATAAAGAAGGCAACCCCGACACCAGCCATTGCCCCGACGATCAAGGCGAGAAGAAGATTTTTCTTCTTGTTCGGTTTGATCGGTGTTTCCGGAGTGATCGCCGGATCGATGATGTTGATGCTGCTGATGGTCGATGCCCGGGCAATGCGCGCCTCTTCATGTTTATGCAGCAAAAAAGTATAAATATCGGCATTGACAGTAGCCAGACGGGTCAGACGGGCTAACTGTTGTTCTGCCTCAGGGAGCGTCTGCAGCTGTTGTTCAAAAACAAGAATATCGGCATCAAGATCGCGTATTTTAAGATCAAGACCCGACTGCAAAGCCTGGTAGCTTGCGAGCATCTTTTTTTGTCCGGCAACAATCCTTTCGGTGAGACTGAGGACCTGGGGGTGGGATTCTGTCAATTCGCTCAACAGCCCCTGCCGCTCAACCTCAAGTCGGGCCAGTTCAGTGGCAAGACCCGCCAGAACCGGGTCGTCAAGAAGAGACGATGGGGCATAACTTCGCCCGTCAGCAAGGGCTTTTTTTAGAGCAGAAATAGCCCATTCTGCTTGTCTGGTTCGCAATTTTTCAACGCTTCTCTCCTTATCGACCAGAGAGAGCCGTTGAATCAGAACATCGACTTCACTATCAAGTTTAATCACACCGGACGCGCGCTTGTAATCCTGCAGAGACTGTTCAGCATTATCGAGCAGTTGACGCACTTCATCGAGCTGCTGACGGATAAAGTCGACAGACTTGCGTGCCTCTTCAGTTTTCAGGATGACATTACGATCGAGGTAGGTGGTTGCCAGGGTATTGACAATCTCGGCGGCCTGCTCTCGATCCGTATCGCGATAAGAGAGGCGGATGATATTAGTCCCTTTACCGATTTCACTGGCCGTCACCACGGAACGCAGCCCGGAAACCGTCTGATTAAAGGGAGAAAGAGATAACTCAAAACTGTCACCAGGAGCCCCTTGCAGCTGATCGATGAGCAGAGTAAACCCTTCACGCGTGACCCGTTTGCCGCTCTCCCCTTCAAGAGCGTTATTCCAGTCACGCCCCTTGATCATAAACGTATCAGGGGTAAGGAGCCTTATCTGATATTCAGGATCGTCATCAAGGGAGTTAAACTCAAGAATTTTAAACCGGGTCTCACTCTTTTTCAGATCTCGCCGCCAGTTGAGCTGCAGTCGCCGAACAACCTCTTCGGCATTGGTTCTCGATTTGAGGATCTCAATCTCGGTTTCGATCGGGTTGTCCCGGGTCAAACCGAGATCACCAAGCAGATCGCCCCCTTTCACTTTCTCTTCCTGAACATGCAAAGTTGCCGTTGCTTCGTAAACAGGGCGTGAAAGAAGAGTATAAAGAACGACCAAAAAGACGATAGTAAAAAAAGTGACGGCTGCTGGTTTGCGCCGTCTGAACAGGACATTGATGTAGTCCTGCAGATGAACTTCTTCGGTGTGTGGCGGCCCACTTTGTCGATCGTTCAACATCATACGGTACGATTCCCCCAATATTGCATTCGTAGCAATATCTTAGTTGTTATCCAGATACTTGATTTGCACAAAAGGCTCCAGCAAAGAGCTGATCAATCGCAACGACGGCAGAATTTCGTTGATCGCCTCGTTCCAGTTGCCGATACGACTGCGCGGGACATAGATAATATCCCCCTTCATCAGCTGAAACGGGAGTGTTTCACCATTAACAATCGCTTCGAAATCGACAATCAGCAGCTCACCGCGAGTCGGGGTGTGCGAACGAACGATCCGGATAAAACCGGAGTGGCCACGAATATCATCAAACTGCGATGATGCAAGAGCTTGACCGAGAGTCAGATAACCGTTCGGCATCACCACCGCCCCTGGTTTGGTAACAGCTCCAAACACAAAAACGTTCTGGTTCTTGTCGTCCGGTACATAGATCGTATCACCGGGATGCAGCCAGACATTCTGTTGCGGATCGCCCCCATCCAGTAGAGCGAGGAGATCGACCGGCATCGTCCGTTTATCCCGAATCAGACGTGCACTGCGAAGATTGGCGCTGTCGAGCAGACCTCCCCCTTCAGAAAGCCCCTGCAACAGAGTGAGCGGGCGATCCATGTAGAATGTCCCCGCCGTGCGAAACTGCCCCATCAGATAGAGAGGTTGACTTTTGTACTTCGTGACTTCAACCACGATCCATGGATCTTTAATATAGAATGAATAAGCGCGCGCGAGATGTGCCTTGACTTCAGAGATGGTCAAACCACCAATTTCGACCGCGCCGATCAGCGGTAGATGAATCCGGCCACTCCCGTCAATGCGATTTCCCCGTATATCTGCAGTGGTCGAAAGAACCGAACTCCCCATATCAGGTTGTGCCTGCACCACCACAAACAAGACATCCCCCGCCCCGACCTGATAATCGAGTGCTGGCGGCGCAACATCGACAAATACCGGCGTGGTCACAATCTTTTGTTCAATGATTGGTGAACCGATCACCTCTTTGCGCGTACCGGCAGGAAGATCAGTATAAACGGTACAACCGGAGAAAAGAACGGCACAGCAAAGAACCAATAATATCAGTATTTTAAACGGCAATAATTTCATTCAATGACGTCTTTCATCTCATCAATAATTAAGAAAGAACAGGCTTCATCACTCGTTTACCCGCGCCTGTCACTCTTTTGAGCTAATTACATTTTAGTAAGGGGTGCAACCCAATAAGTAACGTTTGTGCATGCTACCAGAATGCGACCTGGTTTCACAATCAATCATCGACCGACAACAGCCCGGCAAAATGATCACGAATCTCCTTGAGTCCCGCCGGCAGAAACCCGGACGCGCTTTGCTGGTGATGAGAATCCGAACCGACACACCGATAGAGGCCGAGGTGAAGCAGACGGCGAACCTGCTTCTGGACAAACTGACCATAATAACCGGCGACACTGCCGAGATTGCATTGAAAGAAACAGCCAATTTCGACCAGCTCGGCCAGCGGGGTTGCATTGATCTCTTCTTCTGGACTCTCTTTGCGAAAACGCTTTAAAAAAGACGGAAGCAGATCAACCCCGGTCGGGTTTGGCGGCGCCAGAAAAGCGTGGCGCTCAGGATGTGCAAAAAGGGGGGTATATCCGGCGCGTTTGATTAAAAACAGATTCTCTTTCAACTGCTGTGTCGAGGCACGAGACGGGGTCTCAACCAGAACAAACCGGCTCTCCCCAAGCGGCTGCAGATCGGCAATACAATCCGGAAAAAATTCATCGAGACAATATTCCATCCCCGGAAGCAATCGGATAGAGATTTTTTCCTGATTAAAATGAGTTTGCAGATCAGCGCAAGCTGCGCGGACATCGGCCGGACGATTATCATACATACCGCGCAGAGAGTGCGGAGTACAGTGCACCTGAGTAAACCCGACTTCTGCGAGCAATCGCCCGAGCGCCAGAGACTCTTCCAGGGTTTTTGCACCATCGTCCAATCCGGGAAGAATGTGTGAATGCCAATCGATCATTAAAAAACCCCTTTAACCTTATCGGCTGTTCAGGTATTGCGGATGCGCGGATCGACAACTGCGTAACCGACATCGGCGAGCAGATTGCCAATCAAAGTCAAAACAGCACCAATCACCAACACTCCCATTATCAGCGGATAATCACGCATCATAACGCCATCAAAAAAGAGTTTCCCCATGCCGGGTATGGCAAAGATGGTCTCAAAAATAACACTCCCGCCGATCAGACCCGGAACCGACAACCCGAGAATCGTGACGACAGGGAGCAAGGCATTGCGCAGCGCATGATGCATGATGACACGCTTTTCTGACAACCCCTTGGCCCTGGCAGTCAAAATATAGTCCTGACGAATCACTTCGAGCATGTTAGAACGCATGTAACGGGAAAAACCGGCCAATCCGCCGAAAGCGGAGACAAAGATCGGGAGCAGAAGATGATGCAGGATATCGAGAATCTGGCGGCCACCGCTCATATATTCATAACCGAGGGAACGTATGCCGGTCACCGGGACCAGTCCGTATCTGACTCCAAGAAAATCCATCAGAATAAGCGCCAGCCAGAAAGACGGCATGGCAAAACCGATAAAGACAAAGACCGTGGAGCTCTTATCGAACCAGCTCCCCTGCCTGACGGCGGAGTAGATACCGATCGGAATAGAGATGGCCAGAATCGATACGATAGCCAGAAGATTAATAGCAATGGTAATCGGCAGTCTTTCGAGGATTTTATCCCGAACCGGTCGACGATCAGAGGCAAATGAATCTCCAAAGTCGAACCGGGCCAGATCGGTGACCCAGTTGAGATACTGTACAATCAGAGGTTTGTCGAGGCCGTACTGAACACGCAGCTTTTCGCGCAGCTCCTGACTCGCTTCCGGATTAAGATCGGTCTGCAGATCGGTCGGTTCACCCGGTGCAAGGTGGATGACGGCGAAGGAAATCAGTGTGATTCCGATCAGCATCGGGATCATCATCAATAGCCGTTTGGTCATATAAAGAAGCACGTCAGCACACCTTAGATCAACGGTCGTATTTCTGTTCCCCTTCAGGAACATACCACCGGATGAAATTATAAGTAATACCGGCCGGAGCCGGCTCTATCCCCTGTATCCGACTCGCTACTGCCGGCAGGGCATCACGCAGATAGAGAAAAGTGTAGGGCTGTTCCTGCGCCAGAATCTCCTGAAACCGATCATAGATCCGTTTGCGTTCAGCTTGATCGAATGTTCGCCGCCCCGCTTCCAGCAGTTGATCGACTTCACTGTTTTTGAAACCGATAAAGTTGAGCTCACGCGGGCCGGTTTTACTCGAATGCCAGATGTTGAACTGATCCGGCTCCGGTCCTCCGGTCCAGCCAAGAATGGTGGCGTCGAAGTTGCCTGGATTGATAAATTCTTTCAGGAAAGCGGCCCACTCGATCACACGCAGCTTGACGTCGACCCCGATCTCCTTGAAACGCCGCTGAATGATCTCACCGGTCTTGATGCGCAGATCGTTCCCCTGATTGGTGACAATAATAAATTCAAACCGTCGGCCATCCTTATCGAGAACCCCATCGCCATCACTGTCGTGCCACCCCGCTTCGCCCAGCAGAGCGCGAGCTTTGTCTGGATTGTAATCGTACTTTGCAACCTGGCGATTGTAAACCCAGGTGTCGCTTTTGTACGGTCCGGTGGCGACCTCCCCCAGGCCGAGGAGCACGCCATCAATCAGCTCCTGCTTGTTGATCGCGTAGGCGAGGGCCTGACGAACCCGGCGGTCTTGAAACAGAGGGCGCTTCAAATTGTAGCCGAGATAAGTATAACCGAAAGCAAGATATCGATATTTGTTGTAGCGTCGTTTGAAAGCAGGCAAATCGGTCTGGGTCTGATACTGGATCGGATTGAGCGACATGTAATCGAGCCCGCCGGAGAGGAGCTCCAGCAGCTGCGTTGATTGATCGGGAATAATCCGGTAAACAACCCGTTTCAGGTATGGGCGCCCCTCAAAATAGTCTTCATTCGCCTCCAGAACCAGTTTTTCGCCGGAGACCCACTCTTTAAACCGGAACGGGCCGGTGCCGATCGGGCTACGCGTCAGCGCACTCTTTGCCAGGGCATCACCGGTTAACCCTTGCAGCAGATGCTGCGGATGGATCGCAACCCCCCAGCTGCCGAGTGCCGGGGCATAAGGCTTGTCATAAACGACACGAAACGTATAAGGATCAGGCGCTTCGACATAGGCAACCTGCCGATACGACTCGGCGTAAGCGGTCGGGGTCTGTGGATGAACAAACATCTGGTACGTAAACAGAACATCGGCGGATGTCAACGGTTCACCATCATGCCAGCGAACATCCCGACGCAGATAAAAGGTGAGAACCAACCCGTCGCTGGAGATCTCCCAGGACTCAGCCAGCTCCCCTTCCCAATTGAGATTCTTGTCGTACCGGATCAGACCGTTATAGATCAAACCGTTAATCGCCGAAGAGGCCGAATCAGACGCGAGAACCGGCAGCAGATTGTTCGGTTCGCCAATCGAGGCCTCAATATAGGTATCCCCAAAAGCCGGGAGTGAACGATCGCTGCTGACCATCGCCTGCTTCGGCTCGGAATCACAGGCGGTCAACCAGGGGGTGAGCCCGACCAGGAGCCAGATAGTCAAAAAAAGTGATTTGACCGTCATCGGCTCTCCTTGTAAAGCGGAAGAGGGGTATATCCAGCCGGCACAGTCAACCTGAAGCGCTCAATCGGAAGCGTGGTGTTCAGATCAACTTCGGAAAAGGTGAAGGAGATCTCCAGCTCATCGAGAGGGAGCTTTAGCTGAAGATGGTGAGCAAAGCGGGTCTTCTGATCAAACTCGTTATAAATCAGGCGCATCTGCAGACCACCGGCGAGGTAATAATCGAAACCGACGATATTCAACTGCGGATCGAACAGAATCTCCTGACGCACCCCGTATGCATTTTTAAGAATCAGGGCCGAATTGCCATCGGCATCGTAGCGAATTTCATCGTCATCCCACGCGGTCAAAAGAGGTCGTTGCAACAGAATTGCAACAATATCATCCTCACGCAGCGGCAGCTGCATGAACCGTTGCAACACCCCGGACGACGCCTCTCCCTGATAAGCCTTCCCTTCCCCCGGGAGCAAAACGGTCAGCTGCTCACCATCGGTCGTAAGGAGCATCGCCAGAGATCCGAACAGACCAAAGGTTTCAACGCGCAGTTTATCCGGCTTTTGCGCCAGCAAAACCTGAGTCGCCGAGAACGATTTACCCCCCTGACTGAAGCGGTATTTGCCGAGCCCCCGCATAGAGCTGTAGGCCGTGCGGGAAGCGTCGAGGCGTGTCAACAGTGCGTCACGCGTCGGTCGCTCCAATAGCACAGTAACCGGGGGGGCGGCGCAGGAATTGAGCAGAAGGAGTGCAAGTGCAAGGAAAACCGCAGATTTGCAAAGGCTGAAACGCATAAAAAAAGTCGTCATATTAAGGTCTGGATTCATTTCGCACTGCCGCTTTGAAGACGATCGATTTTTTGTTGAATGAGAGCAGAATCCTCACTGCGACCGCCTTTTAAAATCTGTTGATAAACTGCAAGAGCCTCCTGATTCATCCCAAGGGCGACATAAATATCGGCCAGATGCTCTAAAACCGTCGGATCATCAGGAATCCCGTCCATAGCGCTTTTCAGCTCAACAAGCGCCGCTTCAAACCGCTGCATCCGGTAAAGAACCCAACCGTAGGTATCGCGAATATGCGGGGCATCCGCCAGCTCGAGTGCTTTGAGAACCATCGATTCTGCTTCCTCAAGATGCACATTCTGTACGGCATAGGAGTAGGCGATAAAATTGAGGGCTTCGGCATGGTTCGGATCACGCGAGAGGACTTTTCTGGCAGGCACCAATGAGGCGGCCGTCTTGCCAGACTGATCGAGCAAAAAAGCCTGGCGCATCAACAGAGTCGGATGCTCAGGAAATTGAGCAAGTCCGTCCAAAAGAGCCTGTTCAGCTGCAGGCCAGTTCTTCTCTTTAGCATAAAGCGAGGCGATAAATTCGTACAGTTCAGGCATCGGCTCAAGTTTGGAGAGGTGTGCTTCCAGCAGCGTGATCGCCTCCTGATTCCTCCCCAGTTTAGGCAAAAGATAGGCACGATGGATAACAGCGTCCGGGAACTGTTCAGAATCGACGGTAATCTGATCAAAAACGGTAATCGCCTCTTCCCATTTCTCCCCCGCCTCCAGAGCTATGCCGAGCGCGTAGTAATTTGCCGCAACGGGGCTGCGGGTCAACAACTCCCGGAACTGCTGTTCAGCCAGCCCCAGTTTTTGCTGCTGGAGATAAATCAAGCCGATTCTGTGCAGGGCGTCGAGATCGTCCGGATTTTGTTGAACGATCAGGTTTAGCTGTTCCAGAGCGAGGTCGAGACGATTTCGATCGAGAAAAATACGAACCAGCTGATACCGGATGCGAGAACTCTTTGGTGACCGCTCGAGGTAACGCGAATAAAGAATGACGGCCTCATCTGATTTCTCTGTCTGCAGATAGAGCGATCCGAGTTCCAATGTCGCCTGTTCATGCTCCGGCGCAATTTTCAACAGGGTTTGATAGGCATCAACCGCCAACAGAGGCGAATCGGCAATGAGATAAATCCGCGCCAACGCCAGATGGGGATTGATATCTTCAGGTGATTTTTTAATTAATGTTTCCAGCAGGGTGATGGCTGTGGAGAGCTCTTGATTGCGGGCATGCGCCAGAGCCAAATAGAGAGTAATCTGCGGATCATCAGATTGCAGACGCTTCGCTTCAACCAGCGATTCAACCGCTGCCGGGTGATCGCCGAGGAGGGTCTGCACTTCCGAGAGAGCCAGATAAACATCGACCTGATCGGGATCACGCAGCAAGGTCGCCTCCAGAGCTTTTCGAGCCAAATCGAGCTCCCCCATCTGAAACAGAATCTCCCCCTTCGACATATAGAGAAAAGCCGATTCAGGATCAATCGCGATCGCCTGCTCAATTGCCGCCAGACTCCCTTTTAAATCACCGTCAATACTCATCAGGTTGGCGCGGGCAAACGCTTCCATTGCAGCAGATTCAGGGTCAATATTTCTGTCCACCTCATCGGACGTCGGGGAGAGAACCGGCTGCGCCGGTGCGATACAACCGCTCAGACCAAACAAGAGCAGACCGTACGTCAGTTGAGGGAGCAGCTGACGCAGGTTGAAAAAAATGCGTTTCATATATAAAATCTCACAGGGATAGATGAAAGAGAAAAAAACGTGCCAAAACAATTAATTAACAGATTGTAAAACTATCATACGGACCGGTCTGCGTCAATTCATTCTCCCTTCATTATCCCTTTAACGGCCGGAATAATGACCGTGAAGTCGCCGTACAATGACGAATCCGGAATCGGAAAAATAATTATGTCGCATTGTCGACAGAAGAAGCTATAATTACAGAGATTTTAAGTTATCAGGTTGGATTAAATCTGTTTTGACAACCGATCAGGGGGCAGTCTGTTTGAAGCATCTTGATGAAAAATCTATGTTGGTGCGGATCAGGGAACTGTGGGGGGCTTTTTGTCTCCTCGGTATCGTTATGCTGAATTACCCCTTCATTCATATTTTCAATAAACCAAATGATGTTGCCAACGGCTTCCCCTTGATGGTGCTCTACCTGTTTGTCGGTTGGCCAATCTCCATTTTTGTTATTTACCTCTTTTCCCGCTACCTGGTGAATCCCGACGCCGTCACCCGGTCGGATGAAAAGAAGGATGAGGAGCGGGAGTAAATGTCGTTAGCTGTTGTTGCGCTGATAACGTTTCTTTACGTCGGGGTGCTGTTCGCTGTCGCCTACTATGCCGACTACCGGCGCAGCCAGAACCGAAGCATTATCTCCAACCCGTACATCTATTCATTGTCGCTTGCTGTCTATCTCTCCTCATGGACCTTTTTCGGTAGTGTCGGCTGGGCCGCAACCCACGGCCTCGATTTTTTGCCGATCTATCTCGGGCCGACCTTGATCGCCTTCACCTGGCTCTTTTTACTGCGCAAAATCATCCGGGTCAGTAAAGAACAGAATATCGTCAGTATCGCTGACTTTATCTCCAGCCGTTACGGCAAATCCCAGATGTTGGGCGGTTTGGTGACGATTTTTGCGGTCGTCGGCATCATGCCTTACATTGCACTGCAACTCAAAGCGGTTGCGCATACCTTTGACACGCTGACCCACGTTGACCCGAGTCAACAATACTGGATTGACACGGTTCTCGCTCGGGTTCCTCTGATCGATACGGCCTTCATTATCGCCCTTCTCCTCAGTCTGTTTGCAGTGTTGTTCGGCGCCCGTCATCTTGACACGACCGAACGGCATGAAGGGTTGGTCGCTGCAATTGCTCTCGAAGGGATCGTCAAGCTAATCGCTTTTGTCGCTGTCGGTATTTTTGTAACGTACGGTCTTTTTGACGGTTTCAGCGATATCTTTGCCCAATTCAGACAAGCACTTCCCGATCGTAGGTATCTGCTCTTTCTCGACCCGGATCAGACGACTTACATTCGCTGGTTCACACTCATTTTTATCTCGATGATGGCCTTTATGTTTCTGCCGCGCCAATTCCATATCATGGTGATAGAAAATTCTGATCCCGACCATGTCAAAGATGCGATGTGGCGCTTTCCGGCCTACATGTTCATCATCAATCTGTTTGTCATCCCGATTGCTCTTGGCGGGTTGGTTCTGTATCAGGGTGATACCAGTAACGCCGACTACTTCGTGCTCAATATCCCCCTTGATGCCGGTAACAGCTGGCTGGCGTTACTCGCTTTTCTCGGCGGATTTTCCGCCTCGGCAGGGATGGTTATGGTCTCCTCTGTCGCCCTTTCGACCATGATTCTCAATCATCTGGTCATGCCGGTCATCCTCAGACTCAACCTGGCCAAAACCGGTATTTCCAGGTTACTGATCAACCTTAAACGGATCGGAATTGTTGTCGTTGTTTTTCTCGGCTACCTCTACTACCGCTTTCTGGGGGAATCATCGGCTCTGGTCAACATCGGGCTGATTTCATTCATGGCGGCCACCCAATTTGCCCCATCCCTTATCGGCGGGTTGTACTGGCGACGCGCGACACGTAATGGAGCGGCGGTCGGACTTCTGTTCGGATTTATCTTCTGGTTTTACACCCTGCTTCTCCCTTCCTTTATTAATGCGGGCTGGTTGGATCAGAGCATTCTTAATAACGGCCTGTTCGGAATAACTCTGCTCAAGCCGTTGGCGCTGTTCGGTTTAACCGGCTTTGATATCTGGTCGCACGCCCTCTTCTGGACGATGTTTGCCAATATCAGCAGTTTTATTCTCTTCTCTTTATTGTCATCACCCAGCGCAGACGAGGCGGAACAGTGTGACAAATTTGTCAGCGCCCCGGGGGAAGCGATCCGCACCACAGGCTATGAGCGGATCAGCAAAGCACCATCTATTGTTGAATTCGTCGATCTCATGTCAAAATTTATCGGTGAAAAACAGGCCCATCTGGCAATATCCGATTACCTTGGCGACCGGACCATCGACCTGAAAGGGAGCCTGTCCGAATTTGAGCTGCCGGGGTTAAAACGGTTCACGGAACGGACCTTGGCCGGTTCGGTCGGTGCCGCACCGGCCCGGATTATTATTGAGAACTACCTCGAAACCCGGGGGAGTCAGATGGAAGATGTTTTTGACATTTTCGGGTCTGTCACACTCAGTCGCACAACGAGTCGCGAGCAACTCGGCATTCTCTATGAAACGGCCCGCATTGTTGCCAGCGGTCAGAAACTCCAGACAATTCTCGACTCACTTCTGCTTCTGCTGCAACAACAGTTCAAATTTGATCTTTGCGTTATCCGGATCATCGACCCGGAAACAGCCACTCTCGTCGTCAAGAGCCAGCAGGGGATGTCGACCTCGCATCTCGGCTCTTCCGAACGGGATCTCAATACCGAAACCTACATCGGCGAAGCCTTCCTCACCAATCGTGAAATGGTGGTCAACGATACAGACTTTATGGACAAAATCATCTCCAAGCAGATCATCCAGAGCGAAGGAATCACTTCATATGCCCACGCGCCGATCGCCATAGAGGGGGAACCGATCGGCATTCTTTCAGCCTATTCAAAAACGGCCAAAGGAATTTTCACTACCGAATTTGTGGAGATGTTCCACAATCTGGCCGGGCAGATCGGCGTTGCCTGGCGCAATGCAGAACAGACCGAAAGCCTGATTGTCGCCCGGGAGCGCGCTCGTGAACTCGATATTGCCAAAAATATACAGCTCAGTCTGCTCCCGACCAGAGTCCCCAACATCCCCGGCTATCAGACCGCCGGCATCTGTATTCCGACGAAACAGGTTGGCGGCGATTATTACGACCTGTTTGTTCGCAGCGATCAACACATGGACGCAGTGATCGCCGACGTTTCCGGGCACAATGTCGGATCCGCTCTGATTATGGCCGAAACGCGCACTCTGATTCAGGCAAGCAAAAACCGTCTTCTGACTCCGGCCGAACTCCTTTTTGTCCTCAATGAATTTTTTTACGACGATCTCACCAAGACAGAACTGTTCATCTCCATGTTTTATGTGAGCATCGACTCTCTGTCGAATACAATCGCCTATGCCAATGCCGGGCACAATCATCCCCTGATCTGGCGTCATGCCGAACAGAAGTGTGAAGAACTCGACGCAGAGGGGTTGATCCTCGGCGTCAAAAAAGCTGTCCAGTTTGAAGAGAAGACGACCCGGATTGCACCCGGGGATATCCTCCTGTTATATACCGACGGGATACCTGAAGCAGAGTGTGGCGATACTGAAGATTTTTTCGGCGATGAGAGACTAAAAACCGTTTTTGAGAATTGCGTAGATCGCTCCCCGCATGAAATAATCGACCATATTCTGGAACAGGCCAGACTCTTTACCGGCGTCCATAATTTCAAGGACGATGTCTCTCTCATCGTCATCAAGGCAGAGTAAAATCAGGACATCTTCCATATCCGACTTGGGTTGCGATATGCTACACTTCAGAGAAATAAAACAGTTTCAGGAGGTATGAATGAATACACAGATAGAGGATAAAGGTGCTGCCGTGCTGATCAGGGTCAATGAAGACCGGCTTGATGCCCACAACAGCGGCGAGTTGAAAACGCAGATGCTCGCTTTCTTTGACGACGGGAAGAACAATCTTATTATCGACCTTGAGCCGGTTCGTTTTGTCGATTCTTCCGGTCTCGGTTCACTCGTCTCCGGATTTAAAAACGCCAGCGCCAGAAACGGGAATCTTAAACTTTGCGGTCTGCAACCTCAGGTAAGATCGATGTTTGAGTTGACCCGTCTGCATCGCGTTTTTGAAATCTTCCCTGATGAAGCTGAAGCCCTGGCAAGTTTTTAAAAACAATCTATCTGTGCGGGATAGCAACGGAATCGTTCGGGTCGTTTTATGCCAGATAAATTTGAAATCGATATCAAAGTTCCTAACGAAACGCGTTACCTGGCGCTGATCGGCAAGATTGGTGAGGACATCTCCGGGACAATAGAGCGTTATCGTGGAGACCGGTCCGAACTCGCCTACCAGATCAATCTGGTTTTAACCGAGGCGATGTCGAACGCGATCCTGCATGCACCAAAAGATAATAAAAATTGTCGTCAGATTCATATCAATATTTCAATTATCAACAACAATCTGCATATAAAAGTTTACGATCAAGGGAAAGGATTTGACCTCGACACCCTCCCCCCGCCCGACTTTAATGAACTCAAAGAAGGGGGACGCGGGATCTTTATTATTCAGTCGGTTATGGATAGCGTCACCTGTCGCAAAGAAGGGGGCGGACACGTGATAGAAATGATCAAATACCTCCCCTAAAAACTTTTTCACCAAAAAGCATCCCGTTTATCTGAACGACCCAATCCGACTTCTACCTTACCGATCTGAGCAGACCGGCCAATTCGGCATGACTGGTCAGATGCGGCTCCTGTTCAAATTGCGGCTTATAAGCAGCGAACCTTATCCCTGCCGATTCAGCCGCCATTTTGTCGTAGATTGAATCGCCGACAAAAAGGAGTTGATCGAGAGGGAGGGCCAGCCTTTCTGCGGCAAACAACAACATATCCGCATGAGGTTTTGGCCGGGAAACATCCCGACTGGTCACGACAACCTTGAAGAACCGGTCGATCTGAAAATGTCGGAGAATTTCATCCATACTCGTACCGCGATTGGTCGCAACGGCAAGTGGACGCGATGCCGACAGCTCCTGCAAAACTTCAAACAGGCCCGGTTCCGGTTCCATCCAGGGGATAAATTGCTGGTAGTGCAGTTGTGATGAGAGCTGCAGCGCC
>JAGXHN010000038.1 GCA_024636225.1 Desulfuromonadaceae bacterium
GCGTCAACCCCCATCCAGCATAAAAAGGGAGCCCATAGCATACTACTTTTTTGCCATAGAGCAAAGCTTCAAAACCGGTCAGACTGGTCAGGGTATGAACCTCGTCAGAACAGTGCAAACAGGCGGGCATCGACCGATCGGAGATGACCTGATTACAGTACTGTTCAGCCTCCTGAGCGGAAATTCCCCCACGACGATTCCCCGCCAGCACATCGGGATGCGGCTTATAGAGGATATAAGCGTAAGGATTTTGTCTACGCACTTCGGCAAGCAGCCCCAGGTTCGTGCAAAGATCAACACACCCGAGACGGATCGAGGCATCGTCTTCCACCTGCCCCGGCACGAGAATCACCGTTTGTCCGGGTCCCCTATTGACCGTAAGGGGAACATCATCACCAACATTATATTTACTAAACCGCTCGCCTACAATTCGCTGACTTAAGGCAGCCGCCCGGCGAATAAGCTCTTCTGAAAAAGCTGTATCCTGCAGAATATTTTCCAGATCGCTCGGCCGTGTTGGGTCAAAGTAGATGCCGCTGCTATCGAGAACCAGAGAAAGGGGGCGTACCAGGTTTGATCCGAGCCCCACGGAGCGCAAAAAACCATCCTCCATGCGCAGAACAGGGATATCCCGGTGATCTGCATCATTCAGCAGCGAGGACCGACTCCCATCGCCCCAGACCACAATTTTCTCTGCTTTATCGAGATTTTTAACTTTATCACCGAATCGTATCCGATTACCCGGAGCACGAAGAACCCTGGGGATATAGAGTTGTTTCCACCAGTGAAGGCCCGTACAGAGAAGATTCTGCGCCAGTAAGGGACGTAGATGTTCCACCTGCAAGATCAGATATTCTAGCACGTCCTCCAGTGTCCCAGTCTTATGTGTGTATGGGTTAAGATAGCGAGGATAAAGGATGTAAGATGCCGCAAACAGTTCTTCGAGGGTGCGGCGGCGGGTTCGCCTGGCAAGCGTCTGTCGATCGTGGGTTAGACCCCAACCAGCATAAAAAGGGATGCCGAAACATTCGACCGGCTTACCAAGCAGTAGCGCCTCAAATCCCATCTGTGAGGTGACTGTATAAACCCGGTCGACCTTTTCGATTAACGACAAGGGGTTGACCTCTTTAGCCAACAGGTGGATCCTGGACGAAGAATTCTCGATGTGGGTCAAGTAGCCGCGTTTCTTGCCGGCCAGCACATCCGGATGAATCTTGACGATGATGTCGGCATCTGGATTTTCTTCCACGGCAGCGGCCAACATTTGAGAGAAAGTCTCAGCATCCGCCATGCCGCAAGTTACAGAACAATCGTCGAAGGTCTGATCGATAACCAACACTTTGTTCTGATTAAGACCAGAAAGAGGGTTTTCCAGATTCGGTGCGTGGTTGTATTTTGAAATCCGCGCCCGGACAATTCGGTCGATGGCTCTGCGCGCCCGCCCCAGCAGTTCCTCAGTCTCCCACCCGCCCGTTTCGAGCAGTTGTTCCAAGCGGGAAGGGGTAGTGGCATCGTAATAGATCCCCACGTTGTCGACCACCATGGAGAGCGGCGATGCGCCTGAAACACCGGGGGAAACCGAACGAAGAAAGCCGTCTTCCAGAGCCAGGAAAGGAACCCCTTCATGTCGAGCCACATCCATAGCACTCTTCGCAGTTTCTTTGTGACCCCAACCGATGACCGCATCGAAACTGCTGCAACGCAATTTCCAAAGGGGAGCAACTCGACCACAATCTGGAAGGAACGCGTGCAGGTAGGGAATTTGTTGAATACCGCGTGAAAGAACTGCGGCAGCATGAAAGGGTCCTTGGCTCAAACAAACATCATCCATAAAATACTAAAACCCCACAATGCTCAACCTCAAACATTTAAAAATCCTGATCGTAAGACATTTCGCCCTCTTACGTAAAACAACTTCCAGTCGGTTTACAACACCTTGGACACAATTTCTTCCGCAATCTCTTCGGCAGATCTCACTCCCGCTTCAACCACAATTTCAGGATTAATGGGAGCCTCATAATCGGAATCGATCCCGGTAAAGTTCGGCAACTCCCCGGCCCGCGCTTTCTTGTACAGACCTTTCGGATCGCGCTGTTCACAGATCTCAATCGGAGTATCAACAAAAATTTCAACGAATTCGCCCTCATCGAGCAGCTCACGGGCGAGCAGCCGTTCATTCTTAAAGGGTGAAATAAAGGCGGTCAGCACGATGAGACCGGCGTCGACAAACAGCTTGGCCGTTTCGGCGATGCGTCGGATATTCTCCACCCGATCGACATCGGTAAAACCGAGATCCCGATTGAGGCCGTGCCGGACATTGTCACCGTCGAGCAGGTAGGTCCGTTTCCCGAGGCTGTGCAGCTTTTTTTCAACCAGGTTGGCAATGGTCGATTTACCGGCCCCAGACAACCCGGTAAACCAGAGGACTTTCGGAGTCTGGTCGTTGAGTTTGGCGCGGCTCTGCTTGTTGATCGCGATCGACTGCCAATGAATATTGCTGGCACGACGCAAGGGGAAATCGATCATACCGGCGCCGACTGTGGCGTTGGTAAAGCGGTCGATGAGAATAAAGTTACCTGTATTGCGATTCTCCTGATAGGGATCGAAAGAGATCGGCCTGGTCAGGCTGATGTTGCAGATCCCGATTTCATTCAAACCAAGTGTCCTACCCGGCTCATGCTGCAGACTGTTGACGTTGACCTTGTATTTGAGCGCGGTCACGGTAGCCGGTGCTGTCGCAGAGCCAGTCTTGATCAGGTAACTACGGCCAGGCAGGCACTCTTCTTCATGCATCCAGACCAGATGCGCTTCGAACTGATCGGCATAGGCGGGGCGCTGCTCAGGGTCGCAGAGCATATCACCACGGCTGATATCAATCTCATCCTCCAGAGTGAGTGTGACCGCCTGACCGGCAACCGCCTCGGAAAGATCCCCATCCATGGTGACAATCCGGGCGACCTTGCTGATCTGGCCCGACGACGGGACCACTATGGCATCACCGGGCAGAACCCTCCCCGAGGCGATGGTACCGGAGAAACCGCGAAAATCGAGATTCGGTCGATTCACCCACTGTACCCGCATGCGAAACGGTTTTGTCAAAGCGTTGTCGTGGATCGGCACTGTTTCGAGGTAATGCAGTAACGGCAGTCCGGTGTACCAGGGGGTATTGTCACTTGGTGCAATAATATTATCGCCAGCCAGAGCCGACATCGGAATAGCACAGATCTCCTCAAAACCGAGGTTGACTGAGAACTCCCGATAATCGTGACAGATGGTGTTGAAACGTTCCTCTGAGTAACCGAGCAGATCCATTTTATTGACCGCCAGAACGATCTTACGGATACCAACCAGCGAGACCAGATAGCTGTGCCGTTTGGTCTGGGTCAAAATCCCCTTGCGTGCATCAATCAGGATCACCGCCACATCCGCCGTCGATGCCCCGGTTACCATGTTGCGTGTGTACTGCTCATGCCCCGGCGTATCGGCAACGATGAACTTGCGCTTGTCGGTGGAGAAGAACCGGTAAGCGACATCGATGGTGATCCCCTGCTCCCGTTCGGCTTGCAGCCCATCGAGCAGCAGCGCGTAGTCGATTGCATCCCCCTGGGTGCCGACCTTCTTGCTGTCGACCGCAAGCGCTGCGAGCTGATCCTCGAAGATCAGCTTCGAATCCCAGAGGAGCCGGCCGATCAGTGTACTTTTGCCATCATCAACACTGCCGCAGGTGATGAAACGGAGCATCGATTTTTCTTCCTGATGTTTTAAATATTTAAGGATATCATCGGATATCAAATCAGATCGGTGAGCCATATCGAAACCCCAGTTACGAAACTTTAAGCAAAGATTAACAAACTTTAAATCAAATAAAAATTTTAATTAAAAGATAACTCAGAATAAAAGAAAATATCGGAGCTATTGTCCATACAGTGAAGTATTTTCTTACAGTTTTATTGTTGAATGTCTGTTTAAAACCAATCTTACCAACACTTAGAGCGATAAATGCTCCACCATTTAATTGAACCAATGAAGTTGGAATTCCTTTTGTAATAGAGGCTATCAAAAGTAACGTTGCAACAATGAAAGATATAACAGTTGCGTAAAACGGTGTAACTTCAACAATCTCTTTTCCTGATGATTTTGTTGTTTTATGACCGAACAGAGAACTACCTATTGCAAAACAAGGTGCAACAATCAGAACAGATAAAATTATAATCGGCATCATATTACCAATTAATTCAGAACCAATTTCATTGACGGTTAATGAAGCGATTGGTGCAGCGGCATTAGCGACATTATTGGCTCCAATTGAAAAAGCAACGTAAAGAGAAGAGATTATCAAGCATGCCTTTAACCCGACATGCTCTTTAATGTGTGAATAGTCGGCTGTAAACACTTTCTTTTGTAATAAAGGGAAAATCCATTTTGACAAGACGAGCATAATACCGAATGCAATCACAGGCAGGATGAACCATACAGGGATAATTTCATAAAATAACTTATGGGGGTTTAATTCACCCAGAGCCGTAGCAGCTCCTGTAATGGACATAACGGTTGATTGGCTTGTTGATTGAGGAACGCCAATGAGGTTTGCGATCAAGAGAGACAATGAAATTGATAACAGAATTATAGAGGTCGTGACCGGTGTGAAATAGAGTTGGTCGAGCAACCCTTTTCCTAAGGTCAAAGAGACTTGTTTGCCTGCAAGCAAGGCACCGGCAAGCACCATAATTCCGAATAACCCGGGTATATATTCACGTCTGATGACATTTGAACCGTAGGCGGGTGAAAAAGCAGGTGATGTTCCACTTCCGCCCATGTTTACTGCCAAAAACATGGCAAGCAAGAATGGGATAGTCATATAAGTAAATAATTCTGACATTCGCTCTCTTTCAATTCATACAGAGGAAGACCACAGAAGCAGGCAAGTTAAAAATATCCTTCTTGTTTTTTCTTTTCCATCGATCCCGCCGAATCATGATCAATCAACCGCCCCTGCCGTTCCGATGTCCGGGTTAAGAGCATCTCCTGAATGATATCGGGCAAGGTCGCAGCGGTCGATTCCACCGCCCCGGTGAGCGGGTAGCAACCGAGGGTACGAAAGCGAACCGATTTAAGTTCCGGGGTCTCCCCTTCACGAAGCTCCATCCGCTCATCGTCCACCAGGATCAACATCCCGTCACGATTTACAACCGGTCTCTTTTTGGCGTAGTAGAGCGGGACAATCGGGATCTGCTCAAGGTAGATATACTGCCACACATCGAGTTCGGTCCAGTTGGAGATCGGAAAGCTGCGGATACTCTCCCCCGGCCTGACCTTGGCGTTGTAGAGGTTCCAGAGTTCGGGGCGCTGGTTTTTCGGATCCCAGCGGTGGTTTTCACTCCGGAACGAGAAGATCCGCTCCTTGGCCCGCGATTTCTCCTCATCGCGCCGCGCGCCGCCGAAAGCGGCGTCGAACTTATACTTATCGAGAGCCTGCTTGAGCCCCTCGGTCTTCATGATATCGGTATAGAGGGCGCTTCCGTGAGTAAACGGATTGATCCCTTGGATTACCCCCTCTTCGTTGGTATAGACCAACAGCTCAAAATCGTACTCTTTACGCATCTGCTCCCGGAATGCGATCATCTCCCTGAATTTCCAGGTCGTATCGACATGCATCAACGGAAACGGAATTTTCGATGGGAAGAAAGCCTTCTTGGCCAGATGCAACATCACCGCAGAATCTTTTCCGATGGAGTAGAGCATCACCGGATTTTCAAATTCGGCAGCAACCTCACGAATGATATAGATACTTTCAGCTTCAAGCTGTTCTAAATGAGTCATTTTCCCCTACTCTCAAAATAGTTTTCCAAGAACCGGCCATACAGCAAATCGCCTTCTCTATCTAGTAGTTAAAATCCCTGCTTAAGCTATTTCACTATCTCTTCTGTCGCTTGTTCAACTGTAGTTGTATCGACATCGATGACTATCTCCAGATGCGATGACTCTTTGTATGAGACATCAACACCGGGGAAGTTATTACAATCGCCTTGATTAGTGTTCTTTCAAGCTAACGTTAATCAGCCAACGAGCATGTGACACGATTCTTCAACCACAAAAATGGTCAGAGTCTTAATTGTCCTCGGTTGAATATTCCGAGGAGCATAGCCCTTCAGACCTCCAACGATTAAGCAACTCACGTTCTTTTTCCCAGCTATGCCGATCGAAAGGTAATTGTTTTGGGACAACATGATGATGAGAAGTAAAGCTAGAGGGAGGAACCCCTATCGCCACCGTGGCAACCCCATTCCAACTACCCAATAAATCTCTGATCCAGGCAAGAACAAGAATCCCGGCACTAGGCGGAGCTAAGCAGTCGGAAACCAATTCTCGCCAAATGGTCAGCGGAACAGTCAATACCGGCAGGTCACGCTCTAAGCGATTCTTGAGGGGGGCCCAATTCTGACGACGAAACCGCATATCCGGTCCCGTGCTGATGACCCAACTCACCTCATGGGGTGGCTGACCAGAGAAACCGGGAGCACCGACCCAAATGTCCAAATGATTTCCAAGATCAATCGCCTCGCTCTTCGGGCCGGAGAAAAGATTGAACCGCACCACCAGACTATGACTGTCGATGTAGTTGCCCAACCCTGACCCACTGAGACTCCCGGAGTTCCCTACCACACAAATCCCCTCCTCTGCTTGTCGTAGTTGCTGGGCAAAGCTGTCACGCCAGGCCTGTTGTTGTTCCTGAAGTCGTGCCAACCAGTCCGGTCCCGTGTCTCCACATTGCGTTAAGTAGCAAGCGGGAGACTCCATATGATGTCCAACCACGGCAAAGACTTGTTCCGGAGTCGATTCTGAGAGCAACGCCATGGCAAGACGGCGCGATGCGGGACGCAGATTGTTAAGAGCAGCAAAAAACGGTGCCTGCCAACGCTTCGGCAGAGGCCTGCCAAGGTCACGCCGGAAAAGAGCATATTCCAACAGCGCAGAAGCCGACCCCCTTCGCCGCCATACAGCGGCAAAGAGTGCAAGCGTTCTGCCATCATAGAAACCGCTGGCTCGCCGGCGCCGGGCGATAAATCTCAGGATTGAGGCCGGAAGATACGCTGCCGCATTGGGCAGCCCCCTTTCCCCCCGCTTGCCACAAAACAAAGTGAGCAAATCCGACAAAATCCTCATTTTCTTTCCCGTGCCTCGAGCACGGTCTGCACGAGGCGGCTAGCAAAGCAATGCACATCCGCCATCTTAAGTGTTCGCTCCCGCAGCTTGTCACTTACAACCTGATAGTAACCCGGGTCAAGCAACGCCTCCAAATGTTGCAGCCAATCTCGTGGTTTGTCCGCCTGTAGAGCACCTGCACCAGTAAAACGCTCTGTATCAGAGGTTGGAGAACAAACCGTAGGGATAGTCCAAAAACCGGCTTCCATCACCTTGAGTGCGGACTTGCATTGATTAAAGGGTGTCGACTCCAAAGGAGCAAGATTGACCCATGAGTCTTGAAAAAGGTGCGGGTAGTTTTCGAAGGAGACCTTCTCTCGGTGAATAATCTGCCCCGGCCTGGCCTGTAAGGCAAAATTCAACGGTCCCGTTACCTGCAGACGAGTTTTTGAATGTTTTTTAAGAAAAGCTGTCAACGGTTCAGCGATGAGAGAAAAATCGCGATCATGGCTACGGGTTCCTGGGAAATAGGTGACGACCAGCTCTTTCTTGCCCTGGTGTACCCGCTCGACAGCCTTTCTCCACACCAGGGGAACAGCGTTTGGTATAGTCACGACCTGCGCTGCGGGGAAAAGAGCGCGAGTATGTTTCTCCAGAGGATCGGTGGAAACGGTGAGCAGGTCAAGTCGATTCATGGCCTTTCGATGAGCCAGAAAGTTTTTTCGAGCTGTTGTCAGTGACACCAAACCATTGACCACTCCGGGGCTGAACTCAGCTAAGGCCTCATCGAAGACGAGGTCGTCCAGATCGGCAGTGAGCACACAATGCTTTAGTCGCTTCAGCAATAAGAGGGTCAGGGCAAAGCGCACAGACTGTCGCGGTCGGTGGAAGACGACAGCGTCAAACCGCTTGCCTAAGGGAAACTTTGTCAGGTGAAAAAGGGAGACCTGATGCCCACCCGCCCGCAAGGCGGCGGCCATGTTTTCGCACCGATAAATGAACGACGGATCATCGCGAAATCGGCCAGCGTTCCGGTTGCAGGCAACAAAAGCGAACTGCAATGGGGTCATATCAGACCAATCAACCTAAAAAGTTGTTTGAATAATGAAAATCGAAAAAAATCGGATCATGGCAGATAAAACTGAAAAATCAATTATTTCATTTCGCAGATGAACCGATTTGCCGTTTCGAAACTTTAAAATTATCTGATTTTATCGATGTTTAGAGGCCGGCACCGATGACGAGTCAAGCCAGCCCATAGTCAAAAAAGTTCAGTTGCTGGCAGCAGCTTTAACTCAGCCTTAGATTTGATCTGAAACTGTTCATATTGAAGTGTCAAATGTGGGCTATAGCAGGGGTCGTTCAGCAAGGTAGCACCCCACTTCTCCTGCATAAATATGGTCTCTTGTTTAAAGCGTTCCATTTTCTCAACGGTATCATCCTTCCCGCGGCTTTTGGACTCGGAATGATACAGCTCTGCCCAGGGGGTTAAAAGATTACGATAACCAAATTCTCTCACCTTTAGACAAAAATCAACATCATTGAATGCCACCGCAAGCTTTTCCTGATCCATTCCTCCTACCTGCTCATAGATCGATTTTTTAACAAACAGACAGGCAGCCGTTACGGCGGAGACGTTATGAATAACTCCGAGACGGTCAAAATATCCATGATCGTAGCGAGACAGGTATTTATGCCCATGACCTGCCACCCCTCCGACCCCAAGGATAACCCCGGCGTGTTGGATGGTTTCATCCGGATAGTATAATTTAGCTCCGACACAGCCAATATCGTCACGGACAGCGTGGGAGACCATCTCCGTCATCCACCCTGGAGTGATCACCTCGACATCATTATTGAGCAGGCCAAGCACCTCACCAGCAGCAACATTTGCCGCAGCATTGTTTATAGCAGAAAAATTAAAATCCCCGTCATAATCGATCACGCGCACGCGGGGATCGAGTGACAGCTCAGCAAAAACCCTGAAGGTCGAGTCCTCTACGCTCTGGTTGTTTACAATAATTATTTCAAATTTTCCATACTCTGTTTTTTGAAGAATACTTTCGACACACCCCTTTAACGTTTTTGCATGATCGCGCGTGGTAATAATAACACTGACGAAAGGTATGTTTTTTGGTAAAGTTCGAATCACACGATAGGTATTCGAAGTATTCCCTTTATCAACATGACCCGAGACACCCCTCTCCTGCAAAAGGCTCGACAACGCTTTCAACCCAGCAGTGACAGAATAATCTTTGGCATGCGGATCAAACGCCGTTGAATTGGCGCTTGCTCTCCAATGGTAAAGCACCTTGGGAATATGACAAATTCGATCAGAGGGAATCAAAGTCAAGCAGCGAAGAAAGAGATCGTAATCCTGACTCCCCTCAAAACCTTCCCGGAAGCCCCCGACTTGCGTAACGAAGTCACGACGAATCACGGATAAATGCGAAATATAGTTCTGAGACAGTAAAAGATCTTCTGAATAATCAGGTTTGAAGTGAGGAGAAAAGCGTATTCCGCGGTCGTTGATTTTATCCTCATCACTGTAAATGAAATCGAACTTATTAATACTGACAGCTGCGACAACCTCATTTATGGCATGAGGAGAGAGCTCATCGTCATGATCAAGGAAGGTCACATAATCTCCAGTGGCCAAGCCAAGGGCACTGTTAGACGCAATCGAAATATGCCCGGTCACTTCACGGAAAATTGTCTTAATACGCGAATCCTGAGAAGAATATTCATCGAGCAAAATGCGAATATGTGGAAGCGTCGAGCCGTCATCACAGATACACAACTCCCAGTTTTGATAAGTCTGCCTTTGCACCGACTTTATTGCCTGCCGCAAAAAAGCGGAATCCGTATTAAAAACCGGCATGATGATGGAAATGAGGAGACCTGTATCTGCGCATAAATCCTTAAACAAGTCAGATTCGAATGTTTGCATCCATTCATCATAATTCCCCTCTATAGGGCGTCCGGTTACCTTGCAATACTCATTCACCAATCGAGAATACATGCCATCCCAGCCATGTTTACGAAACCGGGCATACGATTTCATATAAACCCGAAGCGGATTCGTTTTTTTCTTGGCATCCACGAGTGCAACGACGGCAGACATCTTTAGCAGGCTGAATGGTGTTATAGCTGGTGGAGAAAAAGCAACACCGCCATCGGTTCTTGCACGGTTTTTTCTGAAGAAAAAAGATTTTCCCATAAGGCGGCAAATCCAATAATTTGTTCGACACAGTAAGGAGACAAATCGCTATTTATAAAAAAAGTCGGGCAGGAGTTATTTTGTTCTGTTGATAACCTGACCGGTCGTAGAAACTCTGCAGACAATGTCACAGTCCGAAGAAATGGGGTGTGTAAAGTTGTATTTGAAACCGATGTATCCCCGCCGGGGTGGATTAAAAAGCAACATGCCTGGTCGTAGATCAGCCGCAGCAACCGTGGCTAGAACTGTTTCGCCACTATAAATATCGACGCTGACCATGTCATCAGATTTTTCATAAAAAGCCCACCCTTGGACATATTCGGAGGTGACCTCTTGAATCCAGGCATGGGTATAGGGCAGTTTACGCGCGTGGAGTTCGAGTCTCTGCCCCAACAATTCTTTGGCCTTGTCGTAAAATTCGAAATCCTGCGCATTATGTTCTTTGACCAGTTCAAGTTTTTCGGGATCAACTTTGTATTTTTCTCTATTTTTCGAGGCGTTCTGGTTCACCTTCATTGCTGGCAGTTCGATACCGTAAAGCCAATTCAGAAGGTCGAGAGAGGCACCATACTCCTCGGTAATGCCAATCAACCCGAACATTTCCAGCGGTCGGCTCCGCAGCAATTTAGATTGAAAATTTACGAATCGCTCTTCCTGGACAAAATCAGAAAATTTATTCTCATACCCATGGAGTCGGACAAAATGCTCATAGTGTGAAACGACTTGTTCATAGGGCTCGCGCAAAAAACTTATAACATTTCGAGCGGGGAAAAGTGGGGAGTATTTCATGTCGTGAAAATGCCCCGCCAAAAAGGAAGTGTTGCGTTCGTCTAAATACTGGGAAAACCGGTATCTGTCATGGTTGGTATAAATATATTTTTGTATACACGGGGAGGTTTCGTCGGAATTTACGCCATAATCCAACAGCAGGTTGTTCCCACCATAGTAACAATGAGCGGCCATCCGCAAACTTGTGCCTGCGGTCTTTGGGATATGAATAAAAAGAAGATGATTATTGACCATAGATCAATATTCCATATGACTCTCAAATTAAAGCTACATGATAACCGTCCACGGCACAGTACATTTTGAAGAGGTCGTAAGCACCTTGAAAGGATGGTGAAAATAAGTCGATTAAGCTAGGATAAACCAATATAAAATAATTCAACCTAGCTTCGCATCATACGTTATCCAACCTGAAACCAATATCAAATCATAATAGCAAAATTGTAGGATGAAAGCTCTCAATGTTAAAAAATTCATTTGTGTATGGCATCTCAGAGCGCAACAACTCAATCGCATTGATTATGGTTGGTGAAAGAGATAGATAGTTGTCGATTTCCAGAAGCGGATAAATTACAAGAAGCCTTTACTTACCGGTCGAATGCAAAATTCAGGGGACAAATTTCTATAAAACTTGGTATTTGCTCCTTCTCCAAGACTCATGATAGCGGCCATTTTTGTCGGTTTTATGAGTCCATTTTCCAGAAGAGTAGCATTGAGAAATTCAATAAAATCAATAAGTGCAGTATCGTGAGGATTTTCTGGATTATAGTTTGCACCATAACCTCGTCCAATAAATTCATCGGTAAGATTCCCATACGCAAAAAAAACTTCAAAATTAAAATATTTGACTAACAACGGCAGTATATCTTGAGACCGAATACCTTCAAAACCTTGCACAGAACAATCATGATTGTAAAATTCATCGAATGTTTTTTTCAGTAAATGATTATATTTCTTTTCGGTTGGTAATGTTCTCCATATCCGTTCGATGAGCTCAAGTGCTTCGGGCCAACGCGAGTGGCCATTTCTACCAATCATGTCAAAGGAAACAAATACCCCTTCTTTATGTAAGCTGTCTTTTATTGCTTCAAACAAGTGCTCCAGTTCTAATACGTGATGTAATGAGTGATGAGCCATAACACCCGCATAAGTTTTGTCCCCTGTCCATTTATTGAAATCCGATTGAACAATATTGAAATTATCAGTGAGACTGGCATTACCTATATTGCTAACAGCTCTATCAATTTGAATGGGGGAAAGCTCGACTAAATCAAATATAAAATCTGTACAGCCAAGCGTCTTCATTCTTTGAGCAACTTGCACCTCTAAGGCACCATCACCACTTCCTAATGAAATCACATTTTTTACACCTGATCTCTGGATACGATCGCAAAACGGTTTGGCATAAAAATCAATATGATCATTTAGTCCAGAAACCGATAAAAAATGCGGTTTCATATGTTTTTCCTTCCAATAATCCATTATAGGAGATAATTGTCCATGCATATTTGAGACATTTACATATTGATTTATTTGTTGATTTACACGATCTTCATATAGCATGTATGTACCTATCGGTTTTTCAAACATTCATTGACATTGTTTTTGATGTGTCTCGAGTTCAAGCAGTATTAGCTGTCATAAGAAACAATGGCCTACGAAAAACATCTTCAACGGGGAAGCCAAAATCAGCGTTACCGAAGATCGGTAAATAGATAAAAATGCAACTTTTTCATAAGAGTCCTATTGTTGTACTATGCGGGAGAAACCTATCCTGACAAGACAGTTAGAACTGCGACATTACGATTGTCATAAAAAAACACAATCAAATTGAAGGATTAATTAGATACAAATTTTCAAACTATCAAGCCACTGTTCGTATCTGAATGAAGTATTCTTATCCACAAACCTCTTCTGTTCATCGCTTAGAGCGAATTTTTTTCTTTCCATTAAAAGTCGTTCTGAGTTTGCAAGGAGGTTCTTAAATTTAGATAATGTCCTGTGATCTATAGAAAGTCCGATAAAATCATATAAAGAAATTAGCGATTTAGGTTTTAAAAAAATATCCTCATACTTTATGCAACAAATATTCTCTGAATACTTACTAATATGAGCATGTGCAGCTTCCAAAGATTCATTCCAGGCGTAAACTGCGGCCTTAAAATCTCTCGATGCGGGCCAGTCCTGTGTCTCCGTGGCTCTTTTGTTCCAAGAAGCTGCCACATCATAAATATTTCGGTAAATGTAAATACATTTTGAATCTGGCCATCTCTCAATAATATCATCAAATACTTCGTACAGTTCAGGTCGTTTATCCCCGATAAAATCATAATCACCACTGGTCAATTTTTCAACGATGCTATCATCCCAACTGTGAAACAGGGAAAACTCATCATAAAATGTATCCCCAGGTTCAACATTAAGAAAACGTTCACCAATAAAGTGTTCTTCGCATAACGTGAACTTGCCCTTGATGACTAAATGTCCATAGCGCTCCATCCCCATAACCACACGGCTATGACAGCCGATAAGTTGAGCTAAGGCACTAGTACCTGACCTGGCGCAGCCTGCAATAAATATCTTTTTCTTCACATTCATTCCTTCATTGAAATGATAAATCTATTCAAACTTAAATCGCTATCGAGCAAGCAGAAGGTACACAGCTACAAACTTACCAAGCTTTTGCAATCTGCACATCATTGCAGATAAAACAGACAAATTACAATTTATGAAAAATATCTTTTACTCGATCAACAGAAAACATCTTCCTACAGTATTTACTCGAATTTTCGGACAATTTTTCACACACTTGAGAATCACGGTATACATTAATCACTTTGTCAGCAAAGTCTTTGGCTTCATCAGCAACAACAATTGCATCAGCACTATCAATTAGACCTTCGGCACCGACAGTTGTTGTTACCACTGGGATCCCCGCATACATAGCATCGATTATTTTACCCTTCACACCTGCTCCAAACCTGAGAGGAGCAACCATCAAACGACAATCATTCAAGTATTCTGTCAGTTTCTGGTCTGACACAAATCCAGTCACCACGATCTTGTCACTGCTCAAAGATTTAATTTCATCCGGAGGATTTGAACCGACAATGTAAAACTTCAAATCAGGCAGAGCAGAGTGAATTCTAGACAATATTTTTTTTACGAACCACAACACCGCATCAACATTTGGTTTATGCCCAAAGCCACCTACAAAAACAATATCTTTAGTTTTGTTTTTATTCGTTTTTGGTTCAAGAAACTCTTCAAACACATATAAAGGGACTATTTGAACATTAATTTGTGGATCAATATCGGCTACAACTTTTTTTTCTACGTCCGAAAAAAACCAGGATACGTCCGCTTTTTTCATAAGTGACAGTTCAATCTCTTTCCACTTGTGAGCGCTCTTCAAGACGTTCTCATCCTTATTTATTGTGTACTCTCTCTCTTCCCGTAAAAAATGCAGATCATGCCCCAGATATATAATCTTGGCATTGGTTTTATTCTTGACCTCATCAATATACTTTGCAGAGATATGTGGCCTGGAGAGAACGACAATATCCAGCCATTGACCATTCTCTGTCAGCCAATTCTTCCAGTTTTTCGCATAGTGATCACCCCACAATACTTCTACCCCTAAATCGTTCAATGCTTTTAGATATGGCAACCCCGGATAATGCCAGTAATTGTCACCTATAAAATAAACTTGAAAACCGGACTTCGCCAGTGCTTTCAAATAAAGGTATGTAGCTTTGGATCCAGCATCTTGATCATAGTGCGGCAGATAATGGTCGATATATAAAAGTCGTTTTTTGCTTTTCGATTTGTCTCTCGCCAAAAATACATTTTCACCATTTTTGAAATGATCTTTTTCAAGAACAGGTTTCCATTTTTTTAAAAACTTTTCCTTGTTCTCGATTTGAGAGTGTTTAATCCCGTAAGCTGTATCCGTTCCATGTGATACTCCTTCAAAATGGACAACAACGGATTGTGGCTGGTAGACGACCCTGTAACCTAGGTTTCTAATTTCAAAGGCTAAATCAGTGTCTTCATAATATGCCGGAACATATCGAACATCAAACCCACCTAGTTTTTGCCAAAGTTCCTTGCGGACCATCATTGCCGCTCCGGAGAGATAATCGACATCTTTAGCGTAGTTATATTCGGGCTTCGCTGGATCATCCAATCTCCCAAAATTCCAACCACTGGCATCATCCCAGACGATACCGCCTGCTTCCTGCAAGCGTCCATCTGGGTAAACAAGTTTAGAGCCAGCCATTCCAATTTTTTCGTCGGAATCGAGCAGTTCAACAAGAGCGCTGAGCCAGCCCGGCTGTACATTCGTATCATTGTTCAAGAACATAATATATTTGCCGCGAGCTCGTTCGGCAGCTTTATTACAATTCAAAAGAAACCCAAGATTCTCTTCATTTTTCACAAAAGAAATATTCCGCACCAAATGTTTAATATTTTGTGCATCGATATCAGGTGAGCTGTCGTCAGCAACAATTATTTCATAGGGAGTCGACTTGGTATTGGCAATAATTGACTCAATGCAGGCAAAGGTATAGTTCGCCTGATTATAAGCCGGAATAATAATAGAGACCGTCGGCTGTATGAAGCTGGGGGCAGTCAAGGCCATCGCTTGTGATAAGTAGACAGATTCAGGGTCGAATATATGAAGGCGATCCCTGAAGGCAGTATCAGCATCACTCCCCTTGCGTTCCCCTGAAATAATTTCGAAACAACCAAACATCAGATAATGCTCGAACGCACTACGAAAGTCTTCTTTCTCCAAAGCTTTACGAACATCATGGTTAGCATCAAGATACTTTGCCTCGTCGAAGTATCCAGATTTTTCGTAGAGTCTGCGGTTTCCTTGGGAAACCTCGGGGTAACCGAAAAAAACAAAGTGCTCCAGGGCATTTTCAAAGTCACCTTTGACGATTGCCGCAGCAACATCCGGATTTGCATTCAGGTATTTCCCACTATCGAAGGACTCGACAAAACGTCGCGGCAAACGATCAAAGAGCCTGTTGTATTCCGCCTTTCTTACTTTAATTGCTTTCAGAATCTTATTAATCCGTAAAACATCCCTGTAACCTTTAAACGTAAAAAGATCCGCGTAAAGCTGATCCTGATATTTGCGACGTAAGTGATGCAGCGACTCAACATTTGAGGCAAGAATCGTCTTCTGCTCCGACCGTTTTGATACCTTTTTCAAAATTTTATTCGTCTTCTCAAGTTGAACATTTTGCTGGTCAAGCATCTGTTGCTGGCTAACGACTCTGCTCTCGCTCTCTTTCATTTTATGATTGACACGATTAAACTGCTCTTTTAAATCATCTATTTTCAGCATTGCTGATCGATGAATCTTCGTCAGTTGAGAATGGTCCTGATGCATCTGCTGCTGAATATTCTCCAGATTCTCAATTCTTAACTTATCGGATTTACTTTGAATTAAGGTATCTTCTGCACTAAACTTGGCTTCAGACAATTGCACAAGTAACTCTTCCTCTCTCAGTTTCGCCTGATCAAGCGCAGCTAGCTGTTTAATGGCGCGCTTATCCATTTTATTAGCTTCAGCAACATGACGTTGGACGGTTGCGTTTAACTCAGCAACTTCAGCGGTTTGTTGTGCTAACTCCTGTCGGAAAGCCTCAACTGACAACACATGCTCCTTCTTCGCCTTCTCCAGTTCAGCCTTCAACAAAGTAAGATAGTCACGTGCCTTCTCAGCCTCTGCATGTTGACTCTTGACGGTAGCCGTCCGTTCGGCAACCTCAGCGGTATGTAGTGCCAACGCCAACTGCTGAGAGTTGACAAGATTTCTGAGAATGGTAATCTCCTCGTTGAGATCTGCCGCCCACCGGTTGCGCTCTTCAACCTCGTCTTGCAATTGCAAAATTCTTCTAGTCCTGCGGCCATACTCTCCAGAAAAAATTTGCAGACTAGAAAAATTGATCTGAGGCCAGGGGCTGTCGCTACACACTGCGACCATGTATTTCCCGTTATGTACTTCGACAGACGTCCTGTGCAAAAGCTTTAAGGAATGACTTTTATTGTGTGTCAGGAGATTACAGACTTCAAAAGATTGGTAATAAAGTTCGACATGCTTATATCTTGACTGAAGAAATCTGACAAACTCGTCGTGATGAAACTCATTTTTATGAAATTTATTATGAAAATTAAACTCTTCAGAATAGTTTTTTTTATCTGGCGTTGAAATAATGAGAATACCGTTTTTTTTCAGAACCCTTTTGATTTCGTGTAAAAAGTTGTCCTGCTTCTTCTTGGAAAGATGCTCCAATGTCTCAAATGATATAGCGACATCAAAGACCTCTGCTTCTGCTGAAATTTTTTCAATATCATTAACCAGATACTCTATATTTTCGCTCTGATAATATTCTTTGGCATACGTTATAGTCGCTTCATCTATATCAACACCTGTGACATGAGTAGCTTGGTCAGCAAGAATTTTCGAGCCATATCCGACACCACAAGCAGCATCTAATACTTTTTTCCCGGTCACAAAAGGGAGAACAGAAAAATACCTGTTCAAATGCTCAATACCGAGCTCCTGATCGACATTCTCATTATTGGGAATATAACGTTCTCCGGTAAAGTCCATAACATAAACCTTGTTACTGTTTCAGATAGTAGTGATCGTCAACTTGAAAAAGAGTTACAGGAGGCTGTCCGACAATAGGGGCCGAAGCGAAAATCCAGAAGTTTGAGAACAGATTTTAGATAGTTTACAGCCTCATAGCCGTGGATTTGGGGCAAAATGGTACCAAGCCAGAATCCCGGTCAATCGGCGGTTTATCTCCTCTGTCAGAGATCCAGCACCACCTTGGCCGCAATGGCAATCTGGTATAAAATCTGAGAGATATCCTTGAGTACCTGCATATTTTTAGTATCAAACTTCGGCAGTATCAATAATTGATCACCGGCAGAAAGATGAGAATCGCTGGCCTGTAAAACTTCACCATTAGGTTTGACCACCAGAAGTTTGCGCTTATTGGCTCGATCGGTATAGCCACCAGCACCGGAAATATAATCGTCGAGATCTCTGTCCGGGCGATAGACCACCGCCTGGGGCATCATAACTTCCCCGGCGACCAGAATGACGTCGCTCTTCGCAGGGATCACAATCACGTCGCCATCTTCCAGATAGATATCGGTGAGCTTCCCCTTGTACCCGACGACAACTGTGCCATCAGGTTGGATCGTGCGCGCTTTTTCCACAAATTGAGAAATCAACTCCGCCTCGCGCACGCGGATATCAGCCGCATCAACACTCTGCGAGGTCGCGGTCAGGGAACTCTGCTCCAGCCTGTTAAGGGCGTCATTCAGTGCTGCTTTTTGCTTTTCAGCCACACTCTTCCGACGAATATGAATACCATCGAGATTAGCCAGTTCCGGCTCAACAGGTATGTTTTTGAGTAATTCCAGAAATCGGGTACTTTTGTGCACCGGATAGTGAGAAGCACCGACAATGGCACCCTTTGCAGCAACCATAATGGTATCGCCAGGGGTATCAGCCAGGAACTGCACCTTGTCACCATCTTCAAGCTTTAAATTCATAAATTCCGACAGTGGCAGGTAGGAATTAAAAGGGGCGCCCTCCCGAGTTCCGACAATACTGGCATGAGAAACCCGGTTCAGGACCGAGGCGAGAGTTGTCAATTGCTGACCACTGATCGCGGCATCAACCGGGAACTCGAAACGAGACGGATGTCGCACCTCCCCTTGTACCAAAACGCCAGCGCCGCGTTCACCGACCAGAATCAGGTCTCCATCTTCGAGCCGAGGGCGGGGAAGAACCCCTTCGAGAATAAACGGATAGAGGTCGATTTGATCGAAAACTTCCCCGTCACGGATAAGCTTGATGTTGCGATAACTCCCCCGTTCGGCGTCAATACCACCGGCAAGATCGAGGTAAAACAGAAAAGAATCCGTCGCCCCACCTGCATAACGTCCGGGTTTTGCAACAAAACCGGTGACAAATACCGCCACAGGCTGGGTATTGAGGAGATTGGTGTAGACCTCCACATTCTTTTTGTAAACCGTCTGCACCTTATCCCGCACTAATTGTCCCAGATCAGCATGTTTCTTGCCGGCTACAGCCACAGGGCCAACCTCAGGGAGGAAAAGGTTGCCACGCGCATCGACTTCAAGCACGCTATCAAAATTACGCGCCCCCCAGAGTTGCACGGTGATGCGATCTCCGGGCATGATGCGGTAATCGGCATTCAGTTCGTCAAAGGTCCCTTTGGCAAAATTGCCCTGAAACAGGTCAGCCCCAAAGGGGGACGGAAGCGCAGCCAATTCGGATCGCTGGGTTCTTTCCAACGACAGTTCACCTGGCGTGGCAAAGAGTATTGAAATCGGGCAACTGATAAAAACAAGAAAGGTTAAAAGGATAAGGCGCATATTAAAACCCCGCATGTTCACGAATAGCAGCAATCACCAAGGAGACAATACCAAACAGAAGAGCACTCCCGGCAAACATCAGTGCCGTAAAGGAGAATCGACGCGGCCAGATTGACTCTTCAGGCAAGGTCGGGGGAGAAAAAGCGACCAGATAACGACTCTTGCCGTCGGCCCGTATCCGGGCGGCTTCCAGCGACGCCAGTGCTGACAGATAGCGATTTTCGGCGAATTCCCGATCAACCACAAGTCCCTCGTAATCGGAGATGATATCATTGAGAATCTGATGATCGGCACCAACGATCCGGGCTTTTTCTGATTTGATCTGCCCTTCCAGAGCCGCGATACGCGCCTTGAGCGCCGTCACCTGACTGCTGTTGTCGCGCATGTACGAACGCGCCTCTGCCATCTGCGTTCGTGCCTTGACCGCCTCACTCTCCAGTTCAGAAATCAGAGCGACCACTGTTCCAACCGCAGCTTCGGGATTGAGCAGATCACTCTTCTGCCGAAACAGCTTGAGAGCCTTGCGTGCTTCAGAGACGCGCTGTTCCGCCATCGCCAATTCGATTCGGGCCTGTTCAAGGGCATCATGCAAGGCTCGATCCCGTAACTGATTTACCAGCTGCTCGCTTAAATCGAGAATCGTCTGTCCCAGGTCGCGAGCCATTACCTGGGTATAGGCGCGGGTGCGCAGCGTTACAATCCCGGTAACCGGATCAAACATCACCTGCACAACCTTGCGATAGTAATCGTAAAACTCTTCAGTACTCGCCGCCGCTGTCAGCCGGCTGAAGAGATCGGCCTCGCGCGATTGATAATGCGCGCGAAGTTGCAGGCGTTCATCGAGCGTGTTGAGCAGCCCCACGGAGTGGATATACTCTTTCACCACGTAAGCATCCGCCGTAGTTGAGCCTGCGGCTTGTCCAAACAGATTCAAAAGATCAGAACCACCACCGCCTCCGCCTTCAGGACCTCTGATCGAAAATCGCGTCTCCGATACATACATGTCCGAAGCCCAGAACACATAATAGAAGGCAACCAACAGCGTCGGCAACAAAACAAACAGTGCAAATTTATTTCTTAAAGATAGCTTTATATTCAGCAAGTCAGAACCCTGTCATTGATTTTCATAGTGGGTGATCGCTCTTTCGACATCAGGGAAAAAAAGGAGCTGACCCTGCTCAAGGACGGCAGCAGCATCGCAATGCGAGCGGATTGTGTTTGCGTTATGTGATACCACCAATAATGAAGAACGCTCTTTACGCCGATCAAACTCCGCTTTGCTCTTTTTTTGAAATTTTGAGTCCCCCACGGCGGTCACTTCGTCGATGAGGTAATAATCGAAGTCGATCGCCATACTCAGTCCAAACGCCAACTTCGCTTTCATCCCGGAAGAGTAGGTATTAACCGGCATCTCCATATACTCGCCCAGCTCTGAAAAATCTTCAACAAAAGCTGTAACCTCAGCGATGTCGGCAGCATAGATCCGGCAGATAAAACGCAAATTCTCCCGCCCGGTGAGACTTCCGTGAAAGCCGCCGGAAAATCCGATAAGCCAGGAGACGCTGGCTCTGCGCAACACCTCGCCGCTGGTCGGTAGCTCCGCACCGCTGATCATGCGCAGCAGAGTCGATTTCCCCGCACCATTACAGCCGAGTATACCGAAATTGCACCTTGGCGGAAAAACGATGCTGATATCATCCAGAACCGTCTTCACCCCGTTGGGCGTCCGATACTGTTTGCAGATGTTGCGCAGCTCAATCATGACTCTTCATTCAGAAATTTACGGGCAAAGCGTTCCAGCAACAAGCCGAAAGAGAGAAGCAAAAGAATAAAACCGAGTACATACGGTATAAAAACAAAACGGCTCTCATACCCCTCAGACAAGCCATATCGCATGAGTTCAATGAGATGGGACAGGGGATTATAAAATAAAATTTCACGAACATAGACCGGCGCAAATTCCACCGAGAAAAAAAGACCCGAAGTAAAAAAGAGTATACGCATCAGCATCGGGACAACGACGCGTGTGGTCGGCCACATCAGGCTGAAAGCTGAGGCGATTGCGCCGACGCCGAAACCGAGAGCCAGAGCCAGAACCAGAGCAATCAATATCGCAGCCGGATCAGAGGGTGCAATCTTATAACCGCCGAAACTGGCGACAGAAAGGAGAAACAGCAAGACACAACTGTACATAGCACCGTGCAGCAGTGCCCGTGCGATAAGAATATCGATCGGAAAAACTTGAGGATAGGCGAGCAGAGCCCGATTACCGATCACCCCGTTCATAGCACCGTTAATCGTCTCGGAAAAAATATACCAGGGGATAAAACCACCGAGGAGAAAAAGCGGGACCGACAAGCCGTGAGGGGGAGAAACACCCGCCAACTCGCGAATCCCCCAGAAAATTCCGATCGTAAAAGAAGCATTAATCAAGGCCCATAGATAACCGAGTTTATGTTTACCGAATAAAGTTTTTGTTTCGCGCAACATCAGAGCCCAGATGACGCGTCTTTGTATCCGCAGCGCCGTAACAAGAGTGGAAGCTATCTTCCTGCTCATGCGAACCGGAACTCTATATGCAACAAACTGATTATGAGTAAAAGACTGACCATATACACCTGTATGATGTCAGTTAACGGTTAAAACAGATCAAATACCGAGAAGAAAAACTGATGGTTATTCCATCAGGTCGATCAATCAGAACAACCTGAATAAATAATTTTAAAACCTATCACTATTAGATTTATATCTCAACAAAATCGTATCTAAATCACACGGCCTCAAAGGTCGTTTTTGCTCCGGCATTTTCGCTCTGTTTGATGTTTCTGGCTCAGGTCAGGATTGTGATAACCGTAATTTTGTCGGCAAACAGCCAAAAAGGACAATGGCAAGGAATCGGAACAAGAAAGTCTTCCGAAATTTAAAGTGGGATCAGGAAAGGGGACGGGCAAAGGGGAGAGGAGCAACAACGTATCAGTTATTCTTCCTCAGAAGCAGAAGAGACGTCTTCGGCGAGGGTTTCATCGTCTTTATCATCTTGTTTGCGCTTGTTTTTTTCATCTTTTTTTGCTTTTTTGGCAATTTCTTTTTGACGCTTCTCAAAACCGTAATTTGTTTTTCTGGCCATTAAATCCACCTCTCAATAATAGGTATAGATAGGTTGTGAAATGATGAGAACAAAAGAGCCCCGCGTAAATTGACGCGGGGCTCTTTTACAAAACAACGCAAAAATTAATTAAATTCTGCGCACATTGGACGACTGAGGGCCTTTCTGGCCTTCAGTAACTTCAAAACTGACGCGATCTCCCTCGCCGAGGGATTTAAAACCATCGCCCTGGATTTCGGAGAAATGGACGAAAACATCCGGCCCATTATCCTGCTCGATAAAACCAAAACCCTTAGCGTCATTAAACCATTTTACTGTACCTTCAGCCATTTTTCTCTCCATGTTCCTCTGTAGGAACTTTTTTTGGGTAAACGTCAATCGCTCTTAAAACAAAAACACACAGCCAATAGGTCTGTGTGTTCTGAGTCATTTTGACACCTTGTCAATCTGATGAGCGACGAAACACTTACACAAACGTACTTAAGTTGTGACAACCTAACACAACCTGTTTAAAGAATGCAAGGTTTATATTTATTTAATTTATTAACCGAAAAGTTTCACTCCGCCCTTTCTTGCAATCTGCACAAAGGGGTGATAATTAAGTTACCTTAGCAGGCAGACGGACAAAGGAGCAACTCTTGGCATCCCTGGACTTTGAAAAAGAGAAGCGGATCTTTCGCGCATTCTATGACGGCCACTCAGCGCTTTTCAATAAGGTGCTGAAAGATTACATTCAGATTATCAGTACGCTGCTTCAGGATGAAGTTGTCGGCGAAGTCACAAAAATTGAAGGCCGGGTCAAAGATAGAGAAGAGTGCATCAAAAAATTTCATCGCAAGTATCAGAACAGACTCGAATCCGATGAAAAACCGTATCGAATCAAAGACTATCTCTCCGACCTGATCGGAATACGAATTATCTGCCTTTATGAGGATCAGATCGAACTCGTTTCTGCTGTTCTGAAAAAACATTTCAACATTATCGACGTCACCGATAAAATTTCGGCAGTTGAGAACACGGAAGCTTCGTTCGGCTACAAGGGACTGCATATGGACATCTCACTAACTCCTGAGATGACCTGCCAGTCAAAATACCAGGCGTATGCTGATTACCCCTTCGAAGTGCAGATCAGATCGTTGATACAGGATGCCTGGAGTGTTCTGGACCACAAAATAAAGTACAAAAAATCGATCCCGAACGATCTCAAGCGTCGAATCAATCTCCTCTCCGCTCTGTTTGAACTCGCGGACCGTGAGTTTAAAGAGATCCGCAATGCGACGATGGAGTTGATCCAGCAAGCCACGGTCGCCCCGATCAGCGATACACTTGAGGAGAGTGGGACGACATCAGGTCAACCGACAACAGCCGTCACGGAAAAGGCGGTTAATGCTTTCAATTTTTTGCGCATCGCGAGCCATTTTTTCCGGGATTTTGAATTTGAAGATTACAAAGTTGACGACTTTGTCCAAAACATACTGAAGATCGATAGCGGCTTCCAGAAGTCAGACCTGCACAAAAGCTTGATCGAAAATTTTAAAACGGTCAGAGATTATCGCGATAACTTTATTACAGAAAATCCGGAGAGCACCTTCAGCCCCTACACATCGATCCGTCACTGTCTCTACCTTTACAACAAAGAGAAATTCAGTCGAATTTTATCCAAGGGGCCAAAAGAGCGGTTTGAAGCATGGCTCAAAATGGTTAAAAATACCCTCGACTGACCGCTATTTCAGGCGCTATCACCCCTGCCATAACGTCCATGACAGATCGTTCTTGTCTGTACTGTTGGTAAACTTTGCCCGGCAGGTCTGACACTGATAATCCTGCTCTTCGAAGCCTCTCGGTTTCAACCCCTTAAAAACGCGTGGCGCATCGACTTTCTGTAAATATTCATGCGGCTTGCCATTTCGGGCTTTTTTTGCCTGATCTTCACATAAAGCACAAATTCCCATTCGTAAAGTCTCTCTTCCATAAGATTGCAGATTCGCAAGACCTAATCCAGTGACGGAACAGCCTTACCGATTCTACCTGCAACGCATAATTTTCTTCCCATCTTCAAACAAAACCTCAACCTTCTGATCACCCGCTATCCGCTGCACAAGACCAAGACCGAAATCAGTATGATTCAGCAACGCATTAACTTTATAGGCTGCGGTCATGGAATAGTCAGTCACCTTGGTCATATTCATCTCCGGCCGCAAAATCGCCCATTCTTTTTTTGCGGCATGATTCGGATCAACGACGCGTTTAACGGCTACTTTTTTAGGGGGGGTCGGCGTACGGTACTTATGTTGGCGATTACAGACAGAACATTCAACCTTCAACGGAGCCCCTTCTTCTAAAAGAAGAATAGTGTGTTCATTGTTTTTCCGGCATTTTGTGCACCGGGCCTCGACCTGATCACCAATGGAAAGATTCGAATCTTGCATGGAATTGCTCCTTTTGTATGTGCCGAGATATGACCGATAAAAACCAAAAAAGACAACTGGATTTAAAGGATATGCTTGACTTATTGACGATATGACGAAAACCCGCCACGACCCCACGTGAACATTCACTCCGTAATATCATCTTTGTACAGAGACAATGAAAATGGATTGATAGCGGATTGTAAAGTGGAAAGATCTGACCATACTACTCTTTATTTTAGACAAAAGATACAAGTACCAAAAACAGCCGCCATGATTGGAGATAAATCATTAACATAAGCACATTTTGGCCGGTTTCTTGCTGACATCCAAAACGGTTTATTTGACGTTACCGTCACTCTGCCGCAGCAGTGTGAGCGTAGCCAATGTTACGTTGTCATAAAACGTAACCTTTGCGTGAAGTCGCGTGCCAAAAACTTCGACCTGAAGAGAGGAGTCATGAAAGTGAAAAGCGGATTGCTGGCAGGGTATTTACTTATTTGTATGACATCGACCGCAGCAGCAAACACCACAACACCCGTGTCATTACGCGTCTATGGACCTGGTGGTCCGCACCACGTCATCAAGGAATGTGCCGACCTGTTTCAAAAGGAGCGCAATATAGAGGTTAAAATAATCAAAGCCCTCCCTTACACTTTAGGAGAGAGGCTTCGCACGGACGGAGACATATACTACGGTGGTGCAGAATATATGCTCGAAAATTTCATCAACAAAAACCCGGATGTCCTCAACCTCTCTTCTGTAACAACTCTCCATCCACGACGCATCGGTATTATTGTGCGTAAAGGGAACCCCCACAACATCAAGGAGATTAAAGATCTGTATCATGAAGAGATTGACATCCTTGATGTCAAACTTGAAAACATGCGGCATTTTCACACTCCCTTTAAAGAGAATATCAGCAACATCCGCCACTTTGAATTCACGGGACAGCAAGGGTCCAACGCGTGGTTGAGATCACCGGAAATCGATGCCTGGATCACCTACAAATCGTGGCACATTGAACTCGAAGAGCATTCGGAGTTCGTTGAGCTTCAAGGTGACGGTACTCTGCGTTATATTCCGATTGCACTGACCCAAAGGACGACCTACCCGAACGAGGCAAGCGAATTTATTGCGTTCCTGCAGTCCGACAAGGCGCGGGCAATCTTTTCCGATCACGGCTGGGAATAACCGATGAAAGTGAGCAGTCCGCTCATGAAAAGTGAAAAGAATGTTATCGAGGGGAGCTCTCCTCTTCAAATTTACAAGAAGAGCTTTGCCATCCATGCAACCGAAAAGGCCGGGAACAGAGTCCCGGCCTTTGGTTTATAAAATTAGAAATGAAAAGATTGAATCAACGCAACAATTTTGCCAGATAGAGAAAGGTTCCACCAACAGAGAGCCCGGCGAGAATATTACCGATCTCTTTACAGTAAAAAGAGAGGTCGTAGCGAAACAACGACTCCCCTTTGGCTGCGGCGAGCGTGTTGAGCGTTTCCAGATCATAGATCTGGATATAAAGCTCGGACCCCTTCCAGAGAAAAATAAAGAAAAAAACCAGAATAAATGCCGCAAATCCGTTACTGATCGGGCTGTCCTGAATGTTAGTATAGATTTTGCGGATCAGATCAATATTGATCAGTGAAAGAAAAACCCAGTTGGTTTTTTCCACAATCCCGATCAGCTCAAGAGTTCGGGCGGTTGGGGTAAAGTTCACCCAGATGAATGCGGCAGAGATAAAAATAACCCCGAGGGTGGCAACATAGACCAGAGGTTTACTCCCTTCGAGTTCCAGCGTTCGGGAGAAAACATAATATTCCTGAAAACCATGACTCATTACCAGAATAGCAATGGTTCCGACGATCGATGTCAACGCCTGAACCTCCGGAATTTCAAGCCCCGGCAGGAAATTAATTGCCGTCGGGAGGATTTCAGCGACAAGAATCAGGAAAAATCCGACTGAAATACTGGTCCAGACTCTGGCATTGCCAAGACTGAAATAAAAAGAGACCACTCCGGCGATGACCCAAAGAGGTAAGGTAACAACTGTCCATTCCATTGATGCACCTCCAACCTGATAAAAAAGAAAATTAAATAAGAAGAAATCAGGACTCGTGCAGAAGAGCCCGGACCCCCTTTCTCATATCGTCCAGCATTTTTTTGATGGCGGAAGGCCCTGCAACCATTTTTGCTGCATTGTTCAGGTTCTCCAGCATCTTGTTGAAACGGACGTCATCCCACCCTTGCCCCTCGGGAAAATACTTCTCAAACTCTTTTTCAATCAACGATGAACCGATCCGGCCAATATGCGCCTCTGCGGTGGAACGCAGCAACACCTGGAGACGAACGCGAAGATCGTTCTCCTGAGCCTGTCGATCTCTGTTTTGTGCCTCTTTTTGATTCTTGCGTTGCCGGACAATCATCTCCTGGGCTTTGCGCCAGAGGGCACCAAGATCGGCAGAGCCGAGCAGATCGGCCAGATCAATTTCATCGGCGCCACCAGTACTCAAAACATCAACCTTGGCGCCCGGAAGATGGGCAACCGACATCGATTCACCAGGCTGCGTCTCAATATCGGTCGAGCCGTCATGAAAAAAGCCAAGGGGGTTGCCGTCACGATAAAAAATCAGGGCAATCTTCTCATCAGTGTAGATGCGCAGACAGCCGCTCATCTTGTCTTCTTTTAACTTGCCGAGCAAAGATTTGATATCAATCAGCTTGAGTTCCTGCCCTTTATATAACACTTTGCCGTGTAACAGGGCATGTACACTCATCGCCAGATCGGACGAAAGTTTGTAAATATCGAGATTCGCCTTGCCATCCAAAGAGAGTTCGAAAATCCTGGCAATCGCATCATAAGCAATCAGATTTTCGCCGTCACTGTCAAACAAGGCACTGATCAGCTTCCCGGAGGTGAAAATTATAATTCCGGTACCGTTTAAGGTATCAAAGCGCAAATAACCGGTAAAATTGCTCTTCTGCAATTTTCCGAGTGCATCGGGAAGATTGATCTTGCCCGGATTGACTTTTTCCCGTACAGGGTTTCCTCGTGGCAACAGGATCATGACAAGATATTTTCTTTCTTAGGGATAAGTATCAGTAAACTCCGAATTATTAACGTAAGCTCCAGCCTATGTCAACGTGTATCGCCCCTAAATAGCCGTATCAATGACTAAAATGTCTCATTTTCACGCAAATCTTCGAGTATCAAACGTCGTAATCTGGAAAAACCGTTTGCCCCGTCTGAATCGAGAAAAGCGAGCGGTGCCTCAGGTGACAGGGCGACCAAGATCATTTCACGAAACATTTCCCCTGGCTCGCGACCTGTTGCCATGCGAAACAGGTGCATAATCCTGGCTGATTCGTCGACAGCCATGTTCTCTACTGCAATGACCTCCCCCTCATCATCATAAAGATGCAGAGAAACAGCCCCTTCTTCACAAGTCAAACCGGTCTCGGCAAGATAAAAAAGGAGCCCACCTCGATCCGGGAACAACATCTGCAATTCAACGGCATTTAAAGTTTGATCAAGGCAGCTGCTGTGAATAAAGCCGGTCTGATGATGCCGCAACTCCTGATAAAAGTAACCGTCCTGACCAGTGACCCGATTCTTGCAGACAGGGCAGTCAGCGGCCAGATGCCCGGCACGACCCGGCGGCTGATCCTCAATTGCCGAAAGAATGCGTGCCAGCGGCTTGTCTCCCACCTTGCCGGTCACCTCATACCGTCGACGCACAAACTGTGATAATTCCTGCATCTGTTTGTGAACGGCGGTTCCCCGGGCATGAGTCAGGATCGGATAGATCCGACTGCTGAAGCTGGTACTCAGACTCTCAACCTTAGGACTTTTGGCGATAAAGGTATCGACAACTTGAAATCCTCGTTCAATGGCCGAGCAGAGAATAAAATCGCGAATCCCTACATCTTCCTTGAGTTTCGTCCGGCCATCGATCAGACTTGGCACCAGCCAGAGACGCTCGGCATCGTTCCCCCCGTCGACAAGCGCCTGCTGCAAAGCACCGGCATTGACGAGTGAAGGGCGATCCTTGACCGGGGCCAGAACCAGATCTGCTGCCAGCAGAGCGTTGCGCGTAAAATAATCGAGAATCGGCCGGGTATCAATAATCAGTATCCCGGTAAGGGCACCACGGGCCAGCACGCGGCTTAAATGTTTGACATCATCATCCGGGGGGTGCATCTGCCGCTCGGAAACCATAAATTGAACCCCATATTCACCAAGCTGCACCAACTGATCGATCGCAGTCGCACCGAATATCGCCGAAACCGACCGCCCGTGGTGTGAACCGATAGTGAACATGTTGTCAACGCTGAAATGATTATCAAAAGAGATGATAGTAACGGGAAGATCTTCAAACAAGGCTTTGAGGTAGACGGCCAGATTGGTCGCAATGGTGGTCTTGCCGACCCCCCCTTTTTCACTCGCGACGGTTACAACAAAGAGTCCTGTATCATGCATGATTCTCTCCCCTCAAAACGGCTCACGTAAGTCCGATCTCTTCCCAGCGAGTATAAAGTTCTTCAAGTTCACGACCGGATTGCAGATGTTCTGCCGACAACGGTGCCAACTGACTGTGGTCCCCGGCAATTTGCGGATCGGACATTTTCTCTTCAAGGAGCGACAACTCTTTCTCCAGTTGTGCAATACGCCCCTCAATCGTCTCAATCTCCCTCTGCCGCTTGCGCAGTTCACGCTTTTCATCCTTACGTACACTATGGTCGTTTTGAGCAAAAGTCTCATCTTTTTTTTCCACTTTTGACTGACGCTGTTCAACCCGCTCCTCACTGTGTGACAGATCACCGATCGACTGTTTAAAACGGATAAAATCCCCATAATGTCCAGGACAGGAGAGAATTTTACCGTGGTTGATTTCAACCACACGGCTTGATAAGGCATCGACAAAATAACGGTCGTGCGATACAAACAGCAGAGTACCGGTGTAATGCTGCAACGCCTCAAGGAGCACCTCCTTGGAAGCCATATCGAGATGATTGGTCGGCTCATCCAGTAGCAGCAGATTAGCGGGGCGCAGCAGCAGAATCGCAAGGGCCAGACGATTGCGCTCACCGCCGGACAGAACAGAGACCTGCTTATAGACATCATCGCCCCGGAACAAAAAGGAGCCGAGGATGTTGCGGATTTTTGGAACCATCGAAAAGGGGGCCGCCGCCGTAATCTCTTCAAGCACCGAATTTTTCATATTGAGCGTTTCGGCCTGATTTTGAGCAAAATAAGCGAGTTGCAGGTTATGCCCCTCGATCCTTGTTCCGGCTTGCGGCAACTCAACCCCCGACACAATCCGCATCAAGGTCGATTTACCGGCACCATTTGCGCCGACCAGAGCAATCCTCTCACCCCGTTCAATCACCAGATCGATCGCATCGAGAACCGTTAACGCATCGTACCCGTGACGGATGCCAGACAACTCCATCGCCTGACGCCCCGCTTTTGGTGGAGTCGGAAAGGTAAAGGCGACCGATTTTGTTTCAACCGGCAGCTCTATCCGAACAATTTTATCAAGCTGTTTGATCCGGCTCTGCACTAAAGCCGCCTTATCAGCCTTCGCCCTGAAACGCGCAATAAATGACTCGATCTTTTCAATCTCCTGATCCTGCTTGGCCTTGGCGGCCCGCAAGGATTCGATCCGCTGTTTGCGCGCGATCAGATAGGCACTGTAATTACCATTGAAATCATGCAGTGCCCCATTCCAGATTTCAACGGTTCGGTTTGTAACCCGATCGAGAAAATGACGATCATGCGAAACGATCAGAACAGAATAAGGATATTCGAGAAGGTAAGTTTCCAGCCATTCACGCGCTGGCAGGTCAAGGTGGTTGGTCGGTTCATCAAGCAGGAGCAGATTCGGTTTGATCAGCAGCAGCCGGGCCAGAGCAATACGCATCTGCCAGCCACCGGAAAATTGACTGCAATCCTTTTGCCAATCTTCCTCTGCAAACCCAAGCCCGGCCAGAACGCGGCCAATCTCTGCATCGAGCTCATACCCCCCTTTTTGCCTGAATTCTTCCTGTAAAGAAGCGTAACGCTGGAGAGTGACCTGGTCTCCACCCGCAATCTCCAGCTCAAGCTGGCGAATGGTCGCTTCCATTGTCAACAGGTCCGCCCGCGCCGCACGTACCTCGGCATGCAAGGAACGCCCATTGTAGACAAGACAATCCTGCGGTAAATAGCCGAGAGTCGATTCGCGCGTCTGTTGAATCTGACCAGAATCCGGCGATTCAAGACCGGCCAGAATTTTCAGCAACGTCGATTTGCCGGTGCCATTATCACCGACCAACCCGACCCGGTCACGCCCCTGGATCTGCCAACTGATCCCAGAAAAAAGAAGCTGACCACCAAAACTCTTTGATACTTCGCGTAATTGAAACATCCGGTTCTTATAACACAATCTACCACGGCAGAAAACGACTAATCATCAAAAAAAACAACGAAAAAGCTTGCTATTTCAGCTCTCTATCTGTCTAATAAACAGTTGACTCATTAGCTGCGTCTAAAAGATCCACATCTCTTCATTGAGTCGGATCCGCAGCGAACCACAAATATACAAATTCGCACGGTATTCCCTTTTGCAAACAGATCCGAAAGCGGAAACCGTTGGGTGATTCACCCCCACAATAACTTTGGTAGACGGACCACAAAGTCCATCCAGAAAGATTTTCACATGAGCAAAAAGATTCTTATTAATGCCTCTCATCAGGAGGAGAACCGGGTCGCCATTGTCGAAGATGGTATTCTGACCGAACTTGATATCGAGCTTGAAGGCCGGGAGCAAACCCGGGGAAACATTTACAAGGCGACCGTTGTCCGGGTTGAATCCGGATTGCAGGCTGCCTTTGTCGATTACGGCGCTGACCGCATGGGTTTCCTGCAGATCGGTGAAGTTCACCCCGATCTTTACCCCGATGGCGCGATAGAAGGGAACAGTCGCCCGCGAATCACCGACATTCTCAGACGTGGGCAAGAGATACTGGTTCAGATTACCCGAGAAGAGCGAGGGAGCAAAGGGGCAGCACTGACGACAAATCTCTCATTGGCCGGGCGATACATGGTCCTGATGCCGGGGAGTACGACCAAAGGGGTTTCCCGCAAGGTCGAAAATGAAACGCAGCGCAAAGAGATCAAAACGGCAATGAACTCGATCGATATTCCAGAGAACACCGGATATATCGTGCGCACAGCCGGTATCGGACAGAGCATCGACGAACTGCATCGTGACTTCAAATACCTCTATGGCATTCATACAAAAATTGTTGATCTCGCCAATTCGAGCAAAGCCCCGAAACTGATCTATCAGGAATCGAATCTTGTTATTCGATCGATACGCGATTACTTCAGTCCCGACATGGACGAAGTTCTCATTGACGATCCGACCGTATTCAAGGAAGCTCAGGATTTTTTCCGGTCGGTTATGCCTGATTATCTCCATCTGCTGAAACGCCATCAGGAACATCGGCCGATCTTCTCACGCTACCAGATCGAAGAGCAGATCGAGACGATTAACCAGAACAAGGTCCCCCTCCCTTCCGGCGGCTCAATCGTGATCGACCTGACCGAAGCGCTGGTGGCGATCGATGTCAACTCCGGCAAGATGTCGAGTGAGAAGGGGATTGAGGCGACCGCATTCAAGACCAATATCGAAGCTGCCGCAGAAGTCGGTCGGCAACTGCGATTGCGCGACATCGGCGGGCTGATTGTTGTCGACTTTATCGACATGCGCGACCGCAAACATAATCGGGACGTTGAAAAGACGTTGAAAGACTCCCTGAAAAACGATAAAGCCCGGGTGTCTGTCGGCAAAATCAGCCAGTTTGGCCTCCTCGAAATGAGCCGGCAACGAATCCGGGCCGCCCTCTCAGAAGGGGCCTTCCTCCCCTGCCCGCACTGCACTGGGAGTGGTCGGGTAAAAAGTGCCGAAGCCCAGGCCGTCGCCTTTTTACGGCGCATTCACACCACCTGTGGCAAAGGGGCGATCGAAAAAGTCGAGGCCAAAGTTCCGATGGATGTCGCCGACTATCTGCTCAATGCAAAGCGTGAAGAGTTGGTTGAGCTTGAAAAGTCACTCAAACTGACCATTGAGATTAAAGGTCAGGAAGACTATATCTCCGGTCAGTCTGACCTGGAGATTTACAAGCGAACCAAAAAAATTCAGGACGCAAAAAATATCGATCCGATTACTGCCACAGATGATCGACCAGAATTATCGGCTGAGGATCGAAAACCGAAAGAGATTGCACCGGTCATCCCAGCAGAAACGGCAACGGACAGACCGAAAAAGAAGCGACGCCGCAAAACTGCAGCCGAAAAGAAGGCTGAGATGGAAGCTGCAACCGCAGCCAACAACCCGACAACAGAGGAATTGGTCGTTGCAGAGACAAAGGTCGCTGAAGCGCATATCTCCACAACCGAGACAGCCCCTCCTGTTGCCGTGGGACGAGCGGCCGCGCCGGAAGATCGGCCAAAGCGGCGCAGACGGCGGCGTAAAACGGCCGCTGAAAAGAGAGCCGAAATGGAAGCGGCAGCCGCAGCAACCGAAGATCAGCCAATAGAGACATCGGCCGAACAAACAAAAATACCAAACGAACAGACCGTCGAACTTATTGTAAAAGATGGCGAACAGAGCCTCCCGGTCGAAAAACCGAAGCGCCGCCGGCGGCGCAAGACGGCAGCCGAGAAGAAGGCTGAAATGGAAGCGGCAGCCTCTGCAACCACTGAGCAGACGAGCCTTGCCGCGGAAGAGCAGGGATCGAATACGCAGACGCAGACACAAAAGAATCAGGGCGCAGCTGCCCCCCCCGTCGAAGTGACTCCCCCTGTAGCTAAACCTAAACGGCGGCACAAAACAGCAGCTGAGAAGAAGGCTGAAATGGAAGCCGCCGGTACTCCCGTTGATCTTCAACCGACCGGGCAAAACACTACAGCTGAACCTGCACCTGCTTCTTCAAGCAGCAAAGAACCAGCCAGCCCGGCAGCTAAAGTAAAACGGAGTCCGAGAAAACCGGCTGTTAAAAAAGATAAGATCGCTCATACCGAGACAACTCAAATACCTGAAGAGCCTGCTCCTGCGGTCGAAAAACCGAAACGACGTCAGAAATCGAAACAACAGAGCGAGGCAGAACCCAATCTGTCAGTGTCAGAGTAAAAAAAGGCCGGGGAATTCCCCCGGCCTTTTTTTTTAAAAAGCTGTCACCCAAAAATGACCCTAGCAGTATAATCCATAGTTTTAAAGACCGGATTTGCGACAAGAGGCTCAGGATAACAATATATTTTGCGACACTAAAATCGTTACGTTTTGGCTTTCTCTGTGATGAATCGTTTCTATGATTTTATGGACGAGTCCCCTCACTTTGACGTAAAAGGGCCAACAGAACTCCCGCGCCCCCCTGCTGATGCGGAGCCCGAATCCATTCGCGAACATATTGCCGCCCCGGTCCAGACAGATACGTTTCGACCAAAGGTCTGAGTACTGGACCATCGGTCGAGTGAGCCCCTTTGCCGGTAATGATCCGGACACAGCGACATCCATGAAACAGGGCATTTTCCAGAAAAAATTCGACTTTACGGGTAACTTCAGTCGCAATAACGCCATGCAGATCGAGACAAGCCTCCGGTGAGCCGATAAGCTGAACAAGTTTGCGGGCCTGCCTGCGCGTGCTGGCCGACTGCTGACCCTCTCTGACCGGGAGTTGCGGTTCGACAGTCGGTTCAAAAACAACCGGCGGTAACGATTTCTCCAGAATATCATCCTGAACGGTTTGCCGAACGCCAAGCATTTCCATCGCCTGTTCAAACAGTTCTGCCTCGTCTCCCGGAGCCGGAGACGGCTCTACCGGGGGGACCTCAGGCGGTTTGCTCTCTGGTTGTTTTTTTTCTTGCGGAGCAAAAACAGACAACCCCTTCAACAGATTGAAGGGGTTGTTGAGATTCTCTGCTTTTTTTTTGATCTTTTTAGTCACGACACCTACCGGCGAACGATCGTCTTGCGGCGACCGGTCATCGCTTTGGTCTGCTTTTTGATCAGCGCACCCTGACTTTCGAGATGAAACTGATACCAGAGATCACCATAAGGCTGCATCTTCATTTTACGCCCTTCTTTAAGTGCAGCAAGATTGGCCGTCATATTCTCGTGATCCTTGATTTTTTTCAGCCCTTTTTCAAGAGTACTGATCGCTTTTTCTCTTTGCCCTGTTTTGTTCAGACAGAAAGCATAAAGCTCCCAGAGGACCGGTTCCTTCCTGGTCCCGATCAGAGCCTTGTCAAACGTTTCGATCATCTTGCTCGTCTTGTTTTTATGCATATAACAGATGGCGAGCATCCCCATAGCCCCCCAATGGCGGGTAAATCCTTTCTGCAAGTAGCCGAACGCTTTGGTAAAGTCGCGCTTCAGGTAATAAATCGATCCAATCTGAGCGTTAATCATCGCCTTGTGGTAGAACAGCCACTTTGAATAGACAGCCGTCCCTTCGAGCGTCTTGATCGCCTTTTCAATTCGATTCGCCATCATATCCCGCTGGACAATTTCCATAACAGCCTGAATTTTCTTGGACAAGATGCGAAAAATGAGAAAGTAGAGAGCGACAGCAACCAGAAGCCCGATAGAGATAACATATGCAAGCGCCAGCCCAACCCCGTAATGAAGTCCGAGTCCAACGAGAGTCCCTGCAGCCAGAGCAATTAGTAGAGTGAACATAGTATTTAGAATCCCTTTCAATCGATTTAGAGCGGAGAGTTTAGCAACCGGGACAACAAAAGTCAAAGTCAATACACACTCCGCAAACAATCATAAAAAGGGGCGATTCCTTTTCAGGAATCGCCCCTTATTACAAAGCTGTTCAAAGCCGCTCAGAATTTTGGACCGGCTTGCGTAAAATCAAAATCATCGCCATTTTTCATATATTTCTTGAAGTTCTCAATAAACATACCAGCCAATCGGTTGGCAGTAGCATCAAACTTCTCTTTATCTTCCCAAGCGTTGCGCGGGTTGAGAATCGCCGTATCCACCCCTGAAAGTTTTTTCGGAATATTTAAACGGAACCAGCGGGTCTGGTCAAATTCGGCACTTTCAATACTCCCATCCAGAATCGCATTGACACAGGCACGAGTCGCTTTAATGCTCATACGCGCGCCGACCCCGTAACCGCCGCCAGCCCAGCCGGTATTAACCAGATAAGCTTTCACTTTGTATTTCTCCATTTTTTCACCGAGGAGCTTGGCATAAACTGTTGGGTGCAGCGGCAAAAATGCTTCGCCGAAACAAGCAGAGAACGTCGCCTGCGGCTCGGTTACACCCCGTTCTGTCCCGGCGACTTTAGCTGTATAACCGGAGAGAAAATAGTACATCGCCTGCTCTTTGGTCAGTTTTGAAACCGGAGGGAGCACACCAAAAGCGTCACAGGTAAGGAAAATGATGCTTTTCGGGTGACCGGCTTTCAGACTCGCTTCGTGATTATCGATATGATCAATCGGGTACGAAACCCGGGTGTTTTCGGTTTTGGCATCGTCGTTGTAATCGATAACGCCGTCATCGTCATATACAACATTTTCAAGCAGGGCATCACGCCGGATTGCACCAAAGATCTCCGGTTCATTCTCACTCGAAAGGTTGATGCACTTGGCGTAGCACCCCCCCTCAAAATTGAAAATCCCATCCTCATCCCAACCATGCTCGTCGTCGCCGATCAGTTTGCGAGCAGCGTCCGTCGATAAAGTCGTTTTTCCCGTTCCGGAAAGACCGAAAAAGAGACAGACGTCGCCATCCTTACCGACATTGGCACTACAGTGCATGGAGAGGATTTTCTCCAGCGGCAGCCAGTAGTTCATCATGGTGAAGATCCCTTTTTTCATCTCACCGCCGTACCAGGTCCCGCCGATAATCGCTACGTTCTTCTCAATATTGAAGATTATAAATACCTCGGAGTTGAGCCCATGCTTTTCCCACTTCTCATTCACCAGATTACTGGCGTTGTAGATTGTGAAGTTCGGGGTGAACTGAGCCATCTCCTCCCCTTCGGGACGGATAAACATGTTTTTGACAAAATGAGACTGCCAGGCAAACTCGGTGATAAAGCGAACCGACTTGCGCGTTTTCTTGTTGGCCCCTGCAAAACCGTCAGTGACATAAATATCTTTTCCGGATGTATACGCGATGACATCCGCATAAAGTTCATCGAATATCTCTGCAGAGATCGGCTTATTTATATTGCCCCAGGCAATATTCTCCGCTGACGGAGATTGTTTGACAAAATATTTATCTTTGGGAGAACGGCCGGTAAACTTGCCGGTATCGACCATCATGGTTCCGTTTTTGGAAATATTTCCTTCCTTGTTACGGGACTCATGCGCAAACAGCTCATCGTAGCTCAGGTTTTGATACACCTTACCAACACTTTTAAGACCAAGGGTTTTGGCATCCAAGATTGTTCTCCTCGTTTTTCTTGTCTGCTCCGTCTTTTTCACTATAACTTTATAGCGAAACCGCTGGCAGATGTTGAATTAGGATAAAGCAATTAGGGGAGGTTCTTACCCTCCACCACTTATCGTCAAACAAGACAGTTCATGAGAATGGGAGGGACTTTACCAAATTTAGCAAAAATAAAAAAGTAAAAAAGCCCTTATCACGGTAAAAGTGAAGGGCGCAGTCGCTTAATGTTTAGCCAGACCAAAAATATTCACAATTTAAATATGGTAGTACTTCAGGTCACGCGGTTTTGTTTAATCGCTTAGCCCGGTAGAGTCAAGTGATGGACAACACGATCGATACGCAGTTGCTCTAAGGCTTCTGGAAACTGCCGATTCAGTAAAAACTGGGTATTCCCCGCTTGTAAAAGAGGGTGGGGTGTCTGCGGTGTCGTTAACTTGAAAACCGGTCCGCACCCCCCCGAGCAAACCCCATAGTCGCCAGGTTTACGCACCGGGCAGTTCCGGCTGGAAGTCACCATAGCATACGGCAGATGCAGACTCCCGACAAGCGGAGCAGGGAGCGGAGCAACCCCCTGCAACAGATTATCGAGTTCAACGCGCACAACCCCCTGCTCGGCGAGATAATCGCGGGCTGCTGATTGATACCAGCGCCCTTGACGAAAGTAATCAAGTTCAGCTTCATTCAGACCGAGGTCAAGAATGCGTGGACCTCTCTTCTGCCCGGAGAGGAGGCGTCCGGCTACAAGAGTGACCTCTGCGCTGAGTTGACGAATCATGCGCACAGCACCAAGATCAGAAGCGAGAAGTTCATCACCATCAGTCAAAAGCGGCAAAAGCGCTTCCAGAATTTTTCTGAATGAGGCAAGAAAGGTTTCATTCAGGATCGGAGTCACAATTGTTACCGGCAAGCCGGATTGGTGCGCCGCCTCAATAAATTGGACTAGTGAGTCCAGCGACGGGAAGCGCCAGGGACAGAATTCGGCGCCGAAATAGAGACGGGACCAGTCACCCGAAGGGATAACATCGGCAGTTGAAAGAAAGACTGCCTGCTGCAATTCAACCACTCCCCTCGACCGTCCGGACGACCAGAGTTAACTTTTCACCCGGCTTAAGCAGGTGTGATTCAGAAAGATTATTCCAGTTGCGAATTTGATGTGTCTCAATAGAGAACTGTTGACCTATCCCCCAGAGAGTATCCCCTGATTTAACCTGATAAACAATCTCACGTTCGGGGCCGCTTGCCTGCGGCGCTCTCTTCTGAGGCTGTTTTTTGTCTCCCCCGGCGGAAACAACCAGCTGTTGTCCGGGGCTGATCACATTGGTCCAGCCGAGCCGGTTCCAGACCCTTAACTCTTTTTCACTGACACCAAAACGCTGGGAAATAGACCAGAGGCTATCACCGCTACGCACCTTGTAACGCTGCCGCGTGGAGCGGAGGTAATCGTCTTTTAACTCAGAGACCGGCAGTGTTGTGTACCCTTTTTTCAGCGGAAGAACAAGGTCAGCCCCGACCCGCAGAGTACGTGGATTCCGAATTGAGTTCAGAGAAATAATATCACTGACACGGACACCATAACGATTTGCCAGGGCCTGCAGCGTATCGCCCTGTTTCAAACGATGATGCTTATAGTTAGCTCGATCTTTTTTAGAGAGCGCAGAATACTGTTGTTTAAAATCCTCAGCAGTACCCGCCGGAATTCGCAGCCGGTATTCAGAAATATCAGGAGGAGTAGACCAGCGCATCAACTCCGGGTTGAGCGTTTTAATTTCGTCGTACTCAACCCCAACCATTTTTGCAACAATTTCCAGATCAGTTACACTCGGGATCGATACCGTTTCATAAGCAAACGGCTCCTGATAAGCAAGGCCTGTGAATCCGTGTTTTTCAGGATCGCTGGCGATCGTCAAGGCGGCCATCAGCTTCGGTACATAATTCTTGGTCTCTTCCTGCAGATATGTGCCGCGGCTCAGTTCCCAGAAATCGCGACTTTTATAGCGCCTGATAGCACCACGAATTTTCCCGGGACCGGCGTTGTAAGCGGCGACCGCCAGATACCACTCGCCATTAAATTGCCGATAAAGATCTTTCAGAAACCGGGCGGCAGCACGCGTCGATTTTTCGAAGTCCCGCCGTTCATCCAGCCACCAGGTCTGCTGAAGTCCCATCATCTTTCCGGTACTGGCAATAAACTGCCAAGGACCAACCGCATGCGCCCAGCTATATGCACGCGTATTAAATCCAGACTCAACCATGGCCAGGTAGGCCAGGTCTTTGGGCAAACCTTCCTCTGCAAAGATTTCGCGCATCTGGGGTAAAAAACGGCTGGAACGTTCAAGCCAGCGCTGAAACCCTCTGTTCCCACGCGGGCCGGTATAAAAATCGATAAAATGCCGGACTTTGTCGTTATAAACGACGGGGAAATCGTTTGCTACTCCAACCTGAAGCACGGTCACCCCCTCATCTCGGGGGACACTCGCTTCGTTCAGAGTCAGAAGAAAATCGTCCTCGATCGTCACCAGATCGATCATGCCGAACAGAAGTTGATCGTCAATCAAAAGCTGACGACCGAGGGTCCCTTGCTGTGGCAGCCGGTAAAGTTCGTCGTCCAAAGGAGTGCCAGGAGCGACACAGACCAAAAGGGGGGCTTCGACGGATGCCGGATCGATACTAAGACCCGTAGAAAGGCTGGCAAGGCAGCCAGCCAGCAAGGGCAAAAGCAACAGAATAGTCAATCGGATCAAAAGATACAAGATCATTACCTCCATTTAGTGAGACAGGCTAATAGAAATATTCACTCGCGTCAAGTTGTTGCACTCTTTGCGTTACACCCTTTCTTGACCCTTTATACCCCCCCACCTCTTGCCAGCCTCAATCCTTAAAAGAAGTCGATAAAATATATATCATTTAGCCCGCTTTACAAAGAACGGAAATATTCAAGCACCTTGCCATTCAAAATTGAATAGAACGTAAACTACTGTCGGAGCAGATAAATTCCCCGGCAGTTATTGAAAATAATGCCGCAATATGACAGCCAACCAGTGCCAATTTTTGTACCAATGGACCATTTGAACGACATCCAGAATCGATAACAACAGCATAACTTTTACTTTTATCTCTATGTCATTTCAAAGCCTTGAATCATCTCTGTCTGATCTTGGTATTAAAGTTGCGATGGTGCTAAGCGAAACATAAACCCCAAACAAAAATGAAAGGAGAGCCGAAAACGATCCTCAATCACCGCGATATCGGACAACCAACCAAAAATGAAAAAAACAACAAAACGACTCCTGCTTTCTCTTCTCCTGCTGGCCGCAACTGTTATTCCGGCAACCGCTCAAACTGTTACCCTGGCTTGGGACCAGAACACCGAAGCAGAGATCAGCGCTTACAAAATCTATTATCGGACTGACACTGCGACCTTGCCGTTTAATGGAACAACCCTGGCAGAAGGGACATCACCGATCACAATTTCAGGTTCAGCTTCCACTGCTCTCTCCATCAACCTCCCTGAGGATGGCAATATTTACTATTTTGCCGCCACAGCAGTGAGCAACTCAGGCGTTGAGAGCGGATTTTCCGAGATCATCGCAAGCGAATGGATCCCCCATTTGCAAGCACCAGCCAAAAATGCAACAGTCGGTACGGCAGCAAACTTCAGCTGGGGACTGCCACCGTCAGGCTACAATGTCACCTACGAGCTTCATTACGGCACAGATCCGAACCTGCAGAGCAACGCAGCCGCAATTATCGCCCCGGAATCGTTCACTTCCGGCTGGCCACAGCTCAAATTAAGCCTTATCGTCCCTCTGGCCATTCTTTTCTCCTTGCTGATGGCGATCAAAGCGGGGCGAACAAAGCGGATCTGGCGACCGGTTCGCATAGGATTCTGTATCGGTCTCCTTGTTCTTCAGGCCAGTTGCGGCGGTGGTGGTGACAGCGCGTTCTCTACTGATCAGACAACACCCGCTGCAGACTCAACGCCCCCCGCAACCGCTCAACCACTTTTCACCAAGGTTGTGACCGGAATCTCCACGAGCGGTTACGCGATAGATGATCTGCAGTCAGACAGCGTCTACTACTGGAAAATCGTCGCCATTGATAATGACGGGTTCCCCTACGAAAGCGTCACTCAGTCATTTACCACCGCTACAAACTAGGAAACCGCGGCCTCGATGAGCGCACCCCCCTCCAGCCTTTACCGGGGGGGGTGCGCTTGCGTCGTCATCAGAATATTGTGTTTTTTCATCAAATCGTAAAGTGTCGGGCGACTGACACCGAGTGAACGGGCAGTGCGCACAATGTTTTGTTCCCGTTCAAATGTCGACAAAATCATTTTCCGTTCAACATCTGCCCGCGCCTCATACAGAGTCTCTCCGGCAATAATGCAGACCTGTTTTTCCTGAAGTTGACCCTCTTCTTCTGAAACAGCGTCAAAGCCGAGCGATGTCGGTTCGATCACCGGTCCGTCAGTCATTACAACCGCTCGTTTAACTTTATTCTCCAATTCACGTACATTTCCAGGCCAGTTATAATCGAGCATAATGCGAATCGCATGCGAGTTGAAAGAGCGGACCCGCTTATTGTATTCAGCAGCGTACTGACGTAAAAAAAGATGTGCCAGCAGAGTAATATCATCACCTCGCTCACGCAGCGGCGGCAAAGCAATAGTGATCACACCGAGACGATAATAAAGGTCTTCACGAATCCGTCCATCGGCAACGGCCTCTTCCACATTGATATTCGTCGCCGCAATGATCCGCACATCAACAGGGATGTCATAACGCCCCCCGACCCTCTGCAATACTCTTTCCTGAAGAAACCGCAGAAGTTTTATCTGCAGTGCCGGTGGCATCTCTCCGATTTCGTCAAGGAGTAAAGTCCCGTTATCCGCAAACTCCAGCTTACCACGAACTTGACCAAACGCCCCGGTGAACGCACCTTTTTCATGCCCGAAC
>JAGXHN010000039.1 GCA_024636225.1 Desulfuromonadaceae bacterium
CCGAAGATCCCTTGAAGAATTTTCTGCCGTCGATCGGACCGTTACGGCATCTGCGTCAACCGCAGGAGAGCCCCCACGTGCGGGTCGATAGCGGGGTCCGTCAGGGGGATGAGGTCAGTATTCACTACGATCCGATGCTCGCCAAACTGATTGTCTGGGATCACGATCGCACTCTCGCCATCAAGCGGATGCAGCAGGCGCTGGCCGATTTTCAGGTTTCGGGAGTGACGACCAATATCAGTTTTCTCTCCCAGGTGATTACTCATCGCGCCTTTGCCGCTGCCGAGCTGGATACTTCTTTTATCGAGCGTCATGGCGCCGATCTTTTTCCGGAGCCGGGAGCCGCTTCCGACCGGATTCTGGCTCTGGCCTCTCTCGATCTTCTGTTGCGACGCAACGCCGAGGCTGCCGCCACTGCGGCGATCTCGACTGATCCCTATTCGCCCTGGCATCGTACGGACGGTTGGCGCCTGAACTCTGACAATCACCACGTCCTGAATTTTATCGATGGCTTGCACCGTATTGCTGTCACCGTCCATTACCGCGATAATCATTATATTCTTGAACTCCCCGGTGGCAGGCTCTGTGCCAGCGGCACTCTCGACGCGGCAGGTGATCTGAGTGCCGATCTCGATGGTGTCCGCTGTCGTTCGACCATCGTGCGTCGGGAGGAGCAGATAACGGTTATCAGCGGTGGTCACAGTCATATTCTGCTTTTTGATGACCCCGGGTTGCAGGCGGGAGAGCTTGACGGGGGTGAGGGCCGGTTGACCGCGCCGATGCCGGGGAAGATTGTTGCTGTGCTGGTCAATGTCGGTGATCAGGTCAAACGCGGAACTGCGCTGGTTGTGATGGAAGCGATGAAGATGGAACATACCATTATGGCGCCTCTCGATGGTATCGTTGCAAATCTGCCGTTCAGGGTCGGTGACATTGTCGACGAAGGGGTTGAACTGCTCGGTTTCGAGCCTGTTGAGGAGACGGTATGAGTCTCCCTCATTATGTCAAGATGGTCGAAGTCGCCCCCCGGGACGGTCTGCAGAACGAACCGATTCAGGTTTCAACCGAGCATAAAATTGCTTTCATCGATCGTCTGAGCGAAACGGGACTCCCAGTCATTGAGGCGGCGAGTTTTGTCGCACCGCACGCTGTTCCGCAGATGAGTGATGCCGCAGCGGTGCTGTCCGGCATCAGGCGCCGTCCCGGCGTTATATACCCGGTTCTGGTCCCGAACCGCAGAGGGTTGGAGCTTGCCCTTGAGAACGGCGTCGAAGAAATTTCACTGTTTGCTGCTGCTTCACAAACCTTTTCGCAACACAATATCAACTGCTCTATCGATCAGAGTTTGGAGCGTTTTGCCGAGGTCGCCGCTCTGGCGCTGCCACGGGGGATTAGAATGCGGGGCTATATATCCTGCGTGGCGGGCTGTCCTTACGAAGGGGAGGTCGATTTGAAACAGGTGGCCGAAGTTGCAGGCCGTCTGCTGCAGATCGGTTGCTACGAGATCTCTTTAGGCGACACGATCGGTGTCGGGACTCCGGAGCAGATTCGTGAACTCCTTTGTCTGGTCGCGACCAGAGTGCCAAAAGAGTCTCTGGCGGTTCATTTTCATGACAGCTACGGGCAGGCGCTAGCCAACATTCTGGCGGCGCTTGAAGAGGGGATCGCCGTTGTCGACAGTTCGGTGGCCGGGCTTGGCGGCTGTCCTTATGCGCCTGGAGCGTCAGGCAACATGGCGAGTGAAGATGTTCTCTATATGCTAAATGGTCTCGGTATTGCGACCGGCGTCGACCTCGATCGTCTGATTGATGCCGGTCGCTATATCTGCGCTATACTCAATCGATCGACCGGATCGAAGGTGGCCCGTGCGCGTGACAGCCGCTGCGCTGCCGTTTGAACGGTCGCAACAGGATTGACCATAGAGTCCACGCAACAGCAGCAACAAGGTTTGGCAGAAGGTGAAAGGTTTAACGACTGAGGCGCTTCCCTTGGTTTCAGGCCGCTGCATCGTTTTTTGAATTACGTAAATATTTAGCCCTGTGAGATTGCGGGGCGAGGAGACAACAGATGAAAATTAAAGATATTCTGGTTCACCTCGATCAAACGCCTGCCTGCACGACCAGAGTTTCGGCGGCGCTAAATCTGGCCAGGCAGCATGACGCCTGTCTGCGCGGACTTTATGTTTTTGAATCACCACGTATGAAAAATACGACGCAGGCTGTGGCGCAGGTCCGGGGGCAGTTCCAAAAGCAGATCGCCGGGGCCAATATCGAATCCGGCTGGCTCGATGTCGATCTCGGCGTCTCGAAAGTCAGCGTCGTGGAGATGCTTAGTTATCAGAGCTGTTTTACCGATCTGCTTGTGGTGAGTCATCCGACAGACTGGCGACAGGATCAAACGACCGCATACGCCGGGATCGAACGTCTTCTGCTCGGTGCAGGCTCTCCGGTGCTGGTCGTCCCTCTCTCCGGCTCTCTGGCAACGCTCGGTGCGCGAATTATGATCGCCTGGAAAGCCGGGCCAAAGGCCGCACGGGCGATGCACGATGCGATGCCGCTGATGACGCTGGCGAAACAGGTCAATCTGATCTCCGTGGGGAAAAAAGACGGGTTTGCGCAAGAGGTGAGACGACTGAAAGAGTATCTGACCTGTCACAACCTTGAGGCAACTATTGAACAGATCCCGGCAAGTCGTCTGAATATCGGCGACACGCTGCTGAATCTCTGTGCCGATGATGCCATTGACATGATCGTTATGGGGGTTCATCTTACAACGGTACGCGGTAAGTTGAGTCTGGGGGAGGTCGGCAACCAACTGCTTCAGCAGATGACCGTTCCGGTATTACTCACCAATTAACCGGTGCGTCACACCGTTCATCTATCCTTGATCGTGCTGTTTTGATTGAGTAAAAGGAGATCAATTATGCCGAATAAAAACGTTAATATTGGAGAAATCGCCAAGAGTCTGAGAATCAAGAAAAACATGACGATCGAAGAGGTTTCCAGAGAATCGGGGATATCGGAATCGACCATTTCCGGGATTGAAGAGGAGTCGGTCTCTCCCCCGTTAGGGAATATTATCAGCCTGGCAAAAGTTTTTCAGGTGACTGTGGGGGAGTTTTTTGGTGATAGTGCAGACTCCCCTTTTTGTATTGTCAGAAGTGATGACAGAAAAGCCGTATCCCGTTTCAGTTCTGCCGGCGGTTCGTCTGGCGGTTACAGTTACGCATCTCTTGGCCATCAGAAACAGAACAGACAGATGGAGCCATTTCTCGTAACCCTGACTCCTGTTCAAACTCTCCAGGCTGAAGCAAATCAGCATGTTGGAGAAGAATTCATATTTGTGCTGGAAGGAGAGGTAGGAGTGAGGCTTGCCGATCATACGGATATCCTGTACCCCGGTGATTCGATCTATTACGATTCAACTCTCCCGCACGTTCTTTCCTGTCATGGCGATTCTCCGGCAACAATCGTTGCCGTAATCTATGCAAAAAAGGAGATGCTGATTTTTTAGAAACTGTGGCCGTTGATCCCGGTTTAAGCAGTTCACCCTCGTTTATTTTTGATCTATATCGAAGCGACAGTTTTATGTCGGGGTGCACTCCGGCGGCACCCCGCTTTTTGCCTGTATTATTTTGTCTCCCCCTTCTGAACGGTTATTGCCCGTTTTCTCTCCTCTATGTTAACCTGTCCTGACGAATGGTTGTTTTTCTAATTCCCGGTCAGGGTATCTCTTGTGGCTAAAGAACGTATTGACAAAATACTGGTAGAGCGCGGCCTTGTCGCGTCGCGCGAACGGGCTCGTGCCCTGATCCTGGCCGGTGAGGTTCTGGTCTCCGAGACGGTTGTCGATAAAGCGGGGACCCAGATCTTTACGGATGCGGTGATCCGTCTTAAAAAGGATGATATCCCTTACGTTTCGCGCGGGGGGCTGAAACTTGAAAAAGCTCTGAATGAATTTCCTGTTTTGGTTCACGGTGTAATCGCGATTGATGTCGGAGCCTCTACCGGCGGTTTTACTGATTGTCTTCTGCAGCACGGTGCCTTACGGGTCTATGCCGTCGATGTCGGTTATGGTCAGCTCGATTGGAAACTGCGCAGTGATGAGCGGGTGATCAATCTGGAGCGGACCAATATCCGCCATCTAAAGAGATCGTCTCTGGCTGATACGCCTGCTTTGGCAGTGATTGACGCTTCGTTTATCTCTCTGGAGAAAGTTCTTCCACCAACCCTGCAGCTTCTTACTGCAGATGCCCGGATTATTGCCTTGATCAAGCCGCAATTTGAAGTCGGCAGAGGTGAGGTCGGTAAAGGGGGGGTCGTGCGTGATCAGGCAAAACACGATCAGGTCATAGAAAAAATTACCGGGTTTGCCCTGAATGCCGGATGTGAAATCATCGGTCTGACCGAAAGTCCTCTTCTTGGACCGAAGGGGAATCGTGAATTTCTGATTGCTCTGCAACGGGTCGTGTCATGACCGGGCGGGTTCATTTTATCGGCGCCGGACCGGGTGCCCCCGATCTTTTGACTTTACGGGGGTGTCGCGTACTGAAAGAGTCCCAATTGGTCTATGTGGCTGAACCGTACGACCAGATCTTCGCCGAGCTGTTGGTCGGAAAGGAAGTTCGGATCCCGTTTGACTATTATTTTGATGAACTAATTTCTCAGGTCGATGAACAGCTCAAGACCGGAAATGTCGCCTTTCTTATTCCCGGAGATCTGACCTTCTACTCCCCGTTTCAGGCGTTGCTGGATCATTTTTCCAATGTCGCGGAGGTAACTCCGGGGGTCGGTACGGCGAATGCCGCTTCGGCCCGACTGAAGAAGACCTTTGATCTGCCGGGAGTCTGTAATCGGGCGATTATCGCTTCACCCCGGACCCTTGGAGATGATAATGCTCCGACGATCAGCGATCTCGCTGCTCCGGGTGTCGCCCTGTTGATCTATATGAACAATCTGCCGCTTGATAAACTGGTGGCCGACTTGCGAGCTGGCTATGGTGAAGATGTCCCGATCGCGATCCTCCATCGGCTCTGCTTGTCTGGTGAAGAGATTGTTTCAGGAAGTCTCGATACGATTGTCGCCCAGGTTGGTGACCGCGATTTTTTCAATCTGAAGACGCCTGATAAACGTCCGGCCCTGACGCTGGTTGTTGTCGGGAAAACACTTGACACCTCAGTTGACGGCAGCTGGTGGGATTACCGCCGTGACCATATCTGGAAATTTCGTTCCGGGGTCGAAAAATGAGAATTATCTCTCCTGTTGATCAGCTCTCTGAGGTTTTGCCACTTCTCAATGCCGGAGCGACGGAGTTGTATGGCGGCTACGTACCGTCTGGCTGGAGTAACCGTTTCTCTCTTTATGCATCGATCAATCAGAGGACGTTTGATTCTGCACAGATCGGCAGCAAGGAGGAGCTGACGGCCATTCTGGAGCAGGTTCACGCCAGAGATGCACGATTCAGTCTCACCTTGAATGCCCCTTTTTACACCGATGCGCAGATTCCGGCTCTGCTCGACTATATTGCAGAAGCTGTCTCAATCGGTGTCGATGGTCTGATTCTGGCTGACCTCGGATTGTTGCGTCAGATCCGTAAACTTTATCCGGAGATTGAGCTGCACGCCAGTACTCTGGCGCATCTGGCCAATAGTGAAGCGGTCGCCGTCTATGTCGATGCCGGAATCGATCGTGTCGTGTTGCCGCGTCATCTCCCTGTTTCCGAGATGGCTGCTATCATTAAGAGGCATCCCGGAGTCGCTTTTGATGCATTTCTGCTGATCGGTAACTGCCCGAATATCGAAGGTCTTTGTACCTTTCACCATTCCAGTCCGGACAAGATCTGGCCGTGTGAAATCCCTTATACTATAGAAGCTGTTGAGGCTGATCTTTCTGGCTCCTTGCAGGGGGTCATTGAGCAACAGATGTCGTGGTCGCGTTCGAATCGCCGGAATGGTTGCGGCCTCTGTGCTATTCCGGCACTGGAGCGGGGGGGGGTGTTTGGTCTGAAGCTGGTCGGGCGCGGTGCGTCAACGGCCATGAAGGTCAAAAATGTTCTTCTGGCAGTTGAATTTGATCGTCTGACCCTTACCGGCTTGTCGGACGATCTTTTTCAAAAAAAGGCGCGCGCCGCACACAGAAACCGTTTTGGTCAGGACTGTACGGTTAATCTCTGTTACTACCCGGAATTTTATTAACACGAATTTTGAAGGGGAGACGCAATGAGCACAGATTGTCTTTTTTGTAAAATAGCCGCCGGCGAGATACCGGCGAAAATTGTTTACTCGGATGAGACTCTTGTCGCCTTCGAAGATATCAATCCTCAGGCTCCGCATCATTACCTGATTATTCCACGTAAACATATTCGTACCGCCCTCGATCTGACGACAGCCGACAACGAACTGGTCGGTCACGTTTATCAGGTTGCCGGGAAAATTGCCCATGATCTCGATTTTTCCGAAGACGGTTTTCGTCTGGTGACGAATTGCAATTCGGCGGGCGGACAGGTTGTCTGGCATCTTCATTTTCATCTGCTCGGTGGTCGTGATATGGAATGGCCACCCGGTTGAGAGGTATAATGCTCTGAAACACTCTTTTGCTTGCCGAGCAGAGCGAGTACGACTACACTATTGCGGTTTATGAGGGGATCTTTGAAAGGGAGTTAAAAGGTTTGGAGACTGTTTATAATCCAAAACTGGAACAGCGTCTGTTTAATGAGATCATGGAATTACTCGTCACCCATTATGGCGGCGGGTTGGGTGAAAATGAACTCGATACGGAGATGGCGCGTTTGCAGCATGCTTTTGAGTTCGGGCGTCGGTCGCATACTGCCCAGCTGCGTAAATCGGGTGAGCCGTATTTTTTTCACCCTTTGCGCGTCGCTCATCTGGCCGCCCGACACTGGATGGATTTCTCATCGGTGATTGCTGCTCTGTTGCACGATGTTGTCGAGGATACACCGGTGACTCTGGAGGATGTCGGTGAACAGTATGGGGACGATGTTGCTCTGCTCGTCAACGGACTGACCAAGGCCGACGACAAACGACTGAACCGACAGTCGCTGAAGGAAAAAACCTATCGCAAGCAGCTTCTTGCAGCCGTCGAAGACGTCCGTGTGCTCTGTCTTAAATTCTGGGACCGGATTGACAATCTGCGGACAATCGGAGCGCTCAGCCCGGAGAAGCAGCAGTTGATCGCCGAGGAGACCCGCACGATTTATGTCCCGCTCGCCTCCCATCTCGGGATGGGGTATGTCGCGGATGAACTGGAGGCTCTCTCTCTCAATGTCCTTTATTCGAAACGTGCCAGACGTTACCGTGACTTTCTTGAATTGACCAAGAGCCGTCAGGAGCCTTTTTTAAGGAAGATAAAGTCTGCCGTTCATTCCTCTCTCGACTCACATAAAATCAATTTTTCATTAAATGACCGCTGGCGCTCGTTCAGTCTGATCGCCACGCAAACAATGCGACGGGGTTTACAAACCCTTTACACGCTGGAAATCCTCGTCGGACATCGGATGGAAGCGTACATGGCCCTCGGGTTGGTTCACGATCTTTATCCCCCGATTACCGGTAAACTTCGCGATCACTTGAATGCGCCGTCTCAATTTGGCTATCAGGCATTAAAGACAACCGTTCAGGCTGGCGAATCACGTCTTCGCATTGAAATTACCACCCGTAAACTGGCACGTTTCAATGAGTCGGGTGTTCTCGCCCCGGGCTTTGAATTTCGCCATACCAACTTCAAGAATCTGATGCACTCTCTTCTTGAGGGAGAATCGGCTTTCGATGCGGAATCTTTACGGCTCGCTTCCAGGACGATCCAGGTTTATACACCCCGTGGAGAACTCTTTACATTGCCGGAGGGGAGCAGTGTCCTTGATTTTGCTTTCAACATCCATGTTGAATTAGGCCTGCACGCAATAAGTGCGCGGGTCAACGGCAGAACACGTCATCTCAAATCGAGGTTGATGGATAGTGATCAGGTCGCTATTGAAACAGCCCAGATCCCTGCCGTATTACCAAAATGGCTGGAGTGGGCGGTGACGCCGCGAGCCAGAAACTCTATTCGCCGCTATCTGCGCGACAAGGTTAAATTGACCTGAACAGGAGATCTCTTTGCTCTGTTTTATCGATAAAACGATTCTTCTTTTGATCTCCCTTTGTTTGCTCGGGCTGGCCAGCACCGTTGTGCCCGCTTCAGCAGGGGAGGTCAATATCTTTATCTACCACCGGTTCGGGGAAGAGCGCTATCCATCGACCAACATCTCGGCTGATCAGTTTGAATCTCATCTTAAGTATCTCCAACAGAGCAAAACCGAAGTTTACTCCTTGTCAGAGATCGTCTCCCGATTACGTTCCGGACAAAAACTTCCGGACAAGGCAGCGGTCTTGACAGTTGATGACGGGTTCAGCTCTTTTTTGTCGCATGGTATGCCGTTGTTGCGCCAATACGGTTTTCCGGTCACCTTGTTTGTGAACACGGATTCCGTCGGAAGTTCTGGCTATATGACCTGGGATGATCTGCGAGCGCTGGTTAAACAGGGGGTTGTGATCGGTAATCACTCAGCGACTCATGATTATCTGATTGAGAGACGGGGCGGTGAGACGACGGCGGCCTGGTCAGATCGGATCAAGGCCGATATTCTGCAGGCCGAAAGCGACTTTCTTAAGGAACTCGGTCAAAAACCGACTCTTTTTGCTTATCCCTATGGTGAATTTTCGCAGGAGCTGGTTGCTATTGTGAAAAATCTCGGTTTTGCAGCTGCGATTGCGCAACAGTCAGGCGTTGTTGATGAAACGACAGATCTGTTTGCCGTTCCGCGTTTTCCGATGGGGGGGGTGTACGCCACACTCGAACAGTTTCGCAGTAAACTTTCGATGCACCGTCTCAACGCAGAAATTATCGGTGAGGGCGATACCATCCCGGCAAACGACCCCCCGGCACTACGAGTCAGGCTTGATGTCGATCGTATTGATCTGGAGCGTCTGCAGGGGTTTGTTCAGGGGGAGAACCGTCTGAAAATAGAGCAGGTAAAAGGGAGTCCAACTGATTTTCTGATTCAGGCGGAAAAACCACTAACCGGAAGACGGAACAAATATACCCTGACCGTGCCGTTGAAAACAGGTGGATGGGGGTGGTTCAGTCACCCCTGGTTCCGGATTCTATCATCACAATGATTTAAATCTGTTTTGTAACTGATCCATACTTCCGAACAATCCCGTCCCTGATTCTGTCCCGTCTATCTCCTGAATCGAAACAGTCGACCTTAGATAAGCACGGGCAACTTTTTGCTCAAGTCGATTTGATCTGATCAATTCCTCAATCTCACGTGAGTACGCTTCACGACGCGTGGAGTAGTTGTCGAGTCGAGGCGACAGATCAAGTCCCGAAACGGTAAGGCTCTTCTGTCGGAGTTTTTCCCGTTCTTTACGTAACGATAGATAGGCGCGGTGGGTGTTGAGATTACGCATATAAGAACGGACGGACTGGTAGAGATTCATAAAACGTCGAACTTCATAGATTTCACCCTCTGGCCTGTCTGCCGGGATCAGCCCCGTGCCGGGTGTAAAGGTCCATTCACCAAAAATATTGTTTGCCTGGAGGGCAAATCGTGAAGTCCCCCAGCCTGACTCGTTGGCCGCTTGGGCCAGAACCAACGATTCAGGGAGGATATCGACCCGTCTTAAAAGCCGTTGTCGTGTTTTATGATCGAGTAGCGGATCTGTCTTAATTTGATATTGTCGGTTGATTGCTGATAATTCTTCTTGTTGTCGCGCATCAATCATTCCATTTTGATCAAAATAAAGAAATATTTCCTTCAAAGTGTCGCGCTGTTCTCTGATCTCCTCGTTGGCCAGCAGGACCATCGGCAGTACTGATTTAAAAAATAGCTCTTTTTTCAGTTCGACCGAATCGATCTCGGGGAGATCGTCCGGAAATTTTTTCAGGATAAGAGGGGGGACGCCGAGATCAAGCTGATCCCAGGAATAATCGTACTCTGTAAAGATCGTTTGCAGGTTTTTATGCTGATAGGCATGAATGGTGACAACCGGCGTCAGGGGTATCTCTTGCTGCGAATTGGAACCGCACGCAGAGGTCAACAGCAACAGGGTGCTGATCATCAGACTGTGTCGGCCTGTTTTAGGAATAAAAGATTTCATGGCGGTGGAAAATATCACAGGCATCTCTTTATTGACAAGTTGTACAGCTAAAAGATGCAGGAAGTATACACTCGTCACGATCTTTTGCGAATGAATAGATAAAGAAAGTAATAACCATAATCTGCTCTCCCCCTCATTTCGGCCCAACTCTATGTTAACTCGATTAGACAATTCAGCAAGATTAGAAAATTATAAATTTATTTGAAATGATTGTAGCTTGCTGATGCTTGAATATACCACTATTATTGAGACAGCTCCTTTCATTCGTCCGTATGCAACAGGGTGTGGTCTTGTTGAGTAAGGAGAAGAGGATGATACCTGCAGATGTCGTAATGGGGCTGTTCGCTTTTTTAGTTGCCATCGTCTCTTTGTATCGGTTTATGGCAGAACAGGAGTTTTATCGTTTAACGATGATGAAACGGATGTTCGGTCGCAAGCGTGGCCTGGCTTTACATTTTTTGGTCTCGGTCGCTTTGCCGATTCTTCTCGGAATCGTCTTTTTGACCGGTGGTTTGGCGGATCAGAGCAGAATTGATCTTTTCCCTTCTGAGGACATTTCAACACGTTGTTTTGATGAGCCTGTAGCGGTCCTAAACGATGCCTTCTGTTTCTTGTGATCTGAAAAAAGTCACAGAACTGATCTGGTTTTGTATATTCTCTCTTCTATAAATGCCTGATCTGAAACTCCCCGTTTTCAATCCTTTTTTTAAACCATGCGATCAGATAGCGTTTTAACGGTTCCCGACTCCAGGGGGTCAGGCAGATAAATCCGAACAGGTCCGTGACCAGTCCTGGCGTCAGAAGCAGTAACCCTCCTGATAGAATAAACAGGCCGTTAATCAACTCTTCTGCCGGCAGTTCACCTTTGTTGGTTGCAATCTGGATTCTCTGCACCAGATCGAGGCCCTGACTTTTCGCAAGATATGCCCCGGCGACCCCTGTTGCTATAACAAGAAGAAATGTTGGCCATGGACCGATCTGTTCGGCGGTATTGAGAAGGACAAAAATCTCCAGCAACGGGACAGTTATAAACAAAATAAATAATTTTATAAACATCGTGTCATAATCTCCATCTTCTTTATCGTAATTAATAAAATATCTATTTTTTACAGTTGTATTTATTTAAATTATCATAAATTACTGTAATTATTAATAAATTTATTGTGTTTAAAAAATAGGCAATATGTAATTCTTCTCTGTAATACGTTACTCTGTTGACTTGTATACAGGTTTTTAAACAGGTTATTAACAAAATATGTGGACAACGGGAAGTAATGTTGACAAGCGCTCGTTTTCACGTTCCTTTCCCGTTTTTTTCAGCCCGCTTTGCCTCTTCCCACTGTTGATCCAGTTCTTTGCTGTTCAGATCATTAAACGTTAACCCTTGATTGTTCAAGATTGTGTCTATCCGTTGCACCCTGCGGGTAAATCGTAAATTGCTCTGACGCAGAGCGAGCTCAGCGTCGATATCAAGATGCCGGGCAAGATTGACTGTTGCGAAGAGAAGGTCGCCCAACTCATGGGTGATGGCGTCAACGCTTTCGTTCTGCATCGCTTCTTCGAGTTCATTGACCTCTTCACGTACCTTGCAAAGAACGGCGTTAGCATCAGGCCAATCCAGACCGATTCGCGACGCTTTTTCGGATAATTTGCGGGAGAATTGCAGTGGGGGGAGGTCAGGATCGATTGTTTCAAACAGCACGGGGGTGTTACCCGTCCCTGCTTTTTCGCTCTGTTTAATCGTTTCCCACTGCAAATCAAGATCGGTTGTTGCACTGACCGTCTCTCTGGCAAAGACGTGTGGATGACGCCGTATCAATTTGTTGCAGATCGATTCTGCTACATCATTGAGTGAAAATATCTGCTGCTCAGCAAAAATCTGCGCGTGAAGCACAATCTGCAGAAGCAGATCACCGAGTTCGTCCCGGGTCTCTTCACTGTTTGACTGTTCAAGTGTACAGAGATATTCATGACACTCTTCCAGCAGGTAGGGTCTCAGGCTGGCGGTTGTCTGGGCTTGATCCCATGGACAACCATCTGGACCGCGTAACCTTTTAACAATCGAAATCAACTTCTGAATTGAACATTCTGGCTTGTCGTTCATTTTATCTCCTTAATACGGCCAGCAATGACATAAGAAATATCTTGCAAAAGCGGGGGGATTGGGCTAATAAAGTCTTTCGCAGGAACCCCTTCTACGGATGAAATCTTTCTTGACAAAGAAGGGATGATCTTTATACTAGGCGCTTTTCATCACGTCAAGGGTGGTAGCTATTTGTTAACGATTCAAATCGACTCGATTAAGGAGCATGAACTTCACCTTAACGGTGAAATCAATACTCCGGAACTGGCTGATCTGGTCTCAACGGATCAGTTGAACCTGAGCAGCCCGGTATCGTATGACTTCAAATTGAGTCGTATTGGTGAAATGATCACGATCCGCGGGCAAGTTGCGGCTCAGCTGCGTTTAGCCTGTGGCCGGTGTCTCGAGCTGTTTGATCTCCCGGTGTCAGCTGATTTTGATCTGATTTATGCCAAACAGCTCCCTGAGGTCGAAGTCGGTTTTGATGATGAGATTGAACTGACTGCTGACGACCTCGGAATTGTTCTTCTGACCGGGGAGGAGATTGATCTCTATGTACCGCTGGTTGAACAGCTGCTTCTCAGCTTGCCGCTTCAGGCTTTTTGCCGCGAAGAGTGCAAAGGGCTCTGTTTACATTGTGGTACAGATCTTAATCATTCTGTCTGTAACTGTCATGCACCACAATTTGACACCCGTTTTTCTGCACTTGAAAATTTAAAAATAGATTCCGGTAAACCGTATCGGAAATAGTCCAATGCACACAACCCGGTTTGAATCCGGGCTTGAAAGGAGTTACACCTCATGGCTGTACCAAAGAAGAAAACCTCGAAATCAAAACGTGATATGCGCCGTGCTCACGATTCTCTTAGCCCGAATGGTATTTCAACCTGTCCGCAGTGTAAAGAGCCGAAACTGCCGCATCGTGCTTGTGCGAGTTGCGGGACCTACAAAGGTCAAAATGTCAGCGGTAACGAAGAATAATCGGAAGATTACCGTTGTCTGATCAAATTACAGTTGCCGTAGATGCTATGGGTGGTGATCATGGCCCTGGCGTTATCGTGGAGGGCGCGCTGCAGGCTGCGCGTCAATGGGGAATGAAAATTCTCCTGGTTGGCGACGCTGCGACCGTTCAGGCTGAACTTGCCGGGCATGATTGTTCCGGTTTGTTTATAACGGTTGAACACGCATCTGAAGTTGTCGGGATGCATGATTCGGCATCTGATGCTATTCGCAAAAAAAAGGATTCGTCAATTCGGGTCGCTTTTGAACTTGTCAAGAGTGGACGTGCTGATGCTGTCGTCAGTGCTGGTAATTCCGGCGCGACAATGGCTGCCGGCATGTTTGTGTTGAAGCGGATTCCCGGCATTGACCGACCCGCAATTGCGACGGTTGTTCCGAACCAGAGTCGTCATACCTTGTTGCTCGATGCCGGTGGCAATGTCGATTGCCGACCGATTCATCTTCAGCAGTTTGCCACAATGGGTGACGTTTATGCGCGCGAATTGATGGGGTTAAAAGCGCCACGGATCGGTCTTTTGTCGAACGGCGAAGAAGAGGGGAAGGGGAACGACCTGACCCGGGCGACTCATCGTCTCCTCGACAATGCCCCGTTTAATTACGTCGGTTATATAGAGGGGCGTGATATTTATAATGGTAAGGTCGACGTGGTTGTTTGTGACGGGTTTGTCGGCAATGTCGTTCTGAAAGTGACTGAAGGGTTGGCTGAGGCGATCTCTCAGATGCTTAAAACAGAGATTGAAAAGAGTTTTCTGTCTAAAATCGGTTATCTACTGGCACGACCGGCGTTCAGTTCTTTTAAGAAGCGGATCGATTACGCCGAGTATGGCGGGGCGCCGTTGCTTGGAATTCAGGGCGCTGGCATGATCTGTCATGGTGGTTCCAATGCCAAGGCAATCATGAACGCAATTAATATGGCCAGTCAGGCGGTTCTGCATAACGTTCATGGAAAGTTGGCTGCCAAGATTTAACTGCACTGCCCACTTAAGTGTAAGGGAGACTGTTTTGAAAAGAGCGCGTATCACTGGCACCGGTTCCTGCGTCCCTGAAAAGGTGATGACGAATTTTGATATTGAAAAATTTATTGATACCTCAGATGAATGGATTGTGACCCGTACTGGAATTCGTGAACGTCATATTATTTCTGACGACCAAAACACGTCTGATCTCGCCACCACTGCTGCCAAAAATGCAATGGAAATGGCCGGTGTTACAGCTGAAGAAATTGATCTGATTGTTCTGGGGACGATCTCTGCGGATTATCCGTGGCCAGCTACAGCCTGTATTGTACAAGAAAATATTGGCGCCAAAAATGCGACGGCATTTGATATCTCTGCCGCTTGTAGTGGTTTTCTCTTCGCATTGGAGAATGCCGTCGCCCAGATTGAATCGGGGCGGATCAAAAAGGCGCTGGTGATCGGTGCCGAGGCTTTGTCGCGAATTATTGACTGGGAAGACCGTAACACCTGTGTTTTGTTTGGTGACGCGGCAGGTGCGGTGGTTGTTGAAGCGGTTGAGGGGGATAAAGGTATCCTTTCGACCCATTCACATTCTGACGGTTCTTATCTGGAATTGTTGTATCAGCCCGGTTTTGGTACGCGGCATATGCCGACCGAAGAGGCCCTTAAAAAGCGCAATTATTTTTTACAGATGCAGGGGAATGATGTTTTCAAGGTCGCAGTACGGATGTTGACAGAAGTTGCAATTGAAGCTGTCGAGCATAACGGTATGACTATGGAAGATGTCGATCTGTTTATTCCGCATCAGGCCAATATCCGGATTCTGGAAGCGACAGCCAAACGACTCAAACTTCCGTCTGATAAGGTCTATATAAATGTTGATCGTTTCGGGAATACCTCTGCCGCGACCATTCCGCTGGCGCTGGATGAAGCGAACAGGGCCGGTCGTCTTAAGGAGAACGATATTATTCTTCTTGATGCCTTTGGTGGAGGCTTTACCTGGGCTTCTGCACTGTTGCGTTGGTAAAGTTAAAGGACTTTTTGAATTATGATTGCATTTATATTTCCCGGTCAGGGTGCCCAGCACTCCGGGATGGGAAAAGAGCTGACGGATAATTTTCCTGTTGCCAGGCATATTTTTGAAGAAGCCAATGATGCCCTCGGCTTCAATCTTGCTCAACTCTGTTTCGATGGCCCGGATGAAGAGCTCAAGCTTACAACCGTAACCCAGCCTGCCATTCTGACCACCAGTATTGCGGCGCTCAAAGTTCTGGAACAGGAGACGGGTCTCAAGGCTGATTATGCAGCCGGGCATTCTCTCGGAGAGTACTCTGCACTCGTCTCTGCCGGTGCCATCAGTTTTGCCGACGCAGTCAAAACTGTTCGTCAACGTGGTGCCTTTATGCAGAATGCGGTTCCGGTCGGGGTTGGATCAATGGCTGCTATTATCGGTCTTGACGCTGCAATTCTGCAAGCCGTTTGTCAGGAAGCAGCAGGAGATGAAATCGTATCGGCGGCTAACTTCAACAGTCCGGGGCAGGTCGTTATTGCCGGTCACACAGCCGCCGTTGAAAGGGCTATGGTTCTGGCGAAGGAGAAGGGGGCCAAAAGAGCTCTGCCTCTCCCCGTCAGCGCACCGTTTCACTGTTCATTATTGACTCCGGCCGGAGAAAAGCTGAAAGATGTACTGGCCGCGATTCATTTCTCTGCGATGATTATTCCTGTCGTCAGTAACGTTGAGGCAGAGCCGAACGATAAAGCTGAACGTCTGCAGCAACTTCTGGTGACACAGGTAAGCGCGCCGGTACGCTGGGACGCCTCGGTCTCACGTATGGTTGAACTCGGCGTCGACACATTTATAGAACTTGGTCCGGGAAAAGTTTTGTCAGGTCTGGTTAAACGGATTGAAAAATCTGCGACGACGATGAATGTTGAAGACATGAACTCTTTACACAGACTGATCGAATGGTCGGGGGAAAAATGTTAAAGGATAGAGTTGCTGTTGTAACCGGCGCCTCGCGCGGTATTGGCAAGAGTATCGCGCTGCTGATGGCCAGAAACGGCGCCAGGATTGTCGCGTCTGCGCGTAACCAAGCTTTACTCGATGCCCTGGTTGCCGAAATTCATGCTTTTGGTGGTGAGGCTCTCGCTGTAGCCGGTGATATTTCACTGACCGAGGATGCCAATAAATTGATCGCTGCGGCGGTTGAATCATTTGGTCGGGTTGATATCCTGGTCAATAATGCCGGGATCACTCATGACGGCCTGCTCCTGCGGATGAAGGATGAAGACTGGGACAGCGTCCTCGATATCAATCTCAAAGGTGCTTTTATCTGCACCCGTGCTGCCGCAAAAATAATGACAAAAAATCGCTATGGGCGCATAATCAACATTTCGTCTGTTGTCGGGGAGATGGGAAATGCCGGACAGGCAAACTATTGCGCCAGCAAGGCCGGTTTGATCGGCCTGACCAAGTCGAATGCCAGAGAACTTGCCAAGCGGAATGTGACGGTGAATGTGGTAACTCCCGGTTTTATTACGACTGATATGACGGATGAACTTTCGGATAAGGTCAGAGACGAACTCGCAGCTCAGATCCCCCTCGGTTCTCTGGGTGAGGCTGACGATGTTGCCGAGGCAGTGCTCTTTTTTGCTTCAGAACGATCTAAATATATAACCGGGCAGGTGCTCGGTGTAAATGGCGGGATGTACATGTAATAGTGTCTAGTAAGGTAGACTAACAAACAAGGAGAAAAACATGTCTATTGAAGAAAAAGTCAAGCAGATCGTTGCTGAGCAGTTGGGTGTTGATGAAGGTCAAGTCACTGAGAATGCTTCATTCATGGATGACCTCGGTGCTGATTCACTCGATACCGTTGAGCTGGTTATGGCTTTGGAAGAGGAATTCGATATCGAAATCTCTGATGAAGACGCTGAGAAAATCCAGACAGTCCAGGATGCAATCAGCTACGTCAAAAGTAATTCCTGATTTACGGTTCAGGGGGGAGGGGAACCTCCTCCCTGAGTTATCTTGTGATTGAAAAAGTCATACCGTCTGCACCTTAAAATTTTAGCAACCGGAGGGATGAGCCGCGATGCGTAGAGTTGTTGTGACCGGAGTCGGCGTTGTATCGCCACTCGGAACAGGTTTGGAAAAAAACTGGGATGCATTGATTAATGGAAAATCAGGGATTGGTCCGATTACCAGATTCGATGCTTCAGACCTTCCGACTCAATTTGCTGGTGAAGTCACCGATTTTATTGCCGATGATTTTATAGAAAAAAAAGAACAGAAGAAGATGGATCTGTTTATTCACTATGCTTTGGCAGCCAGTGATATGGCTCTGGCTGACTCCGGCTTTAAGGTCACGGAAGAGAATGCCGAACGGGTCGGTGTTGTTATCGGTTCCGGTCTCGGTGGTCTGCCGACCATTGAAAATTACCATTCTGTACTGCTCGAAAAAGGGTACAAGCGTATTTCCCCATTTTTTATCCCGATGCTGATTATTAATCTGGCGCCGGGACACGTCTCTATCCGCATTGGCGCTAAAGGGCCTAATCTTTCGATGGTCTCTGCATGTGCTTCTGGTACGCACTCTATCGGTGAAGCCTACCGGATGATTGAGCGTGGTGACGCCGATGCGATGATCGCTGGCGGGACCGAATCGACCATTACACCTTTGGGTGTTGGTGGCTTTAATGTCATGCGGGCGTTGTCGACCCGAAATGATGATCCGCAGGCGGCGAGTCGCCCGTTTGACAAGAATCGCGACGGTTTTGTTATGGCCGAAGGGGCAGGGC
>JAGXHN010000040.1 GCA_024636225.1 Desulfuromonadaceae bacterium
CGCAGGGCGTTACCGGTAACGGAAACAGTATCGAGCCCTTTTCTGGCGCGATCGCAAGAGAGTTTCATCGCTTCGACCGGAGTCATGATGCGGATATCAAGATTGGTGGTGTCGTGGTCCTTGAGGTACGTTTCAACCTTTTTAATCATCTGGGCATCGTGGCCGCGGTTCGGATCGAGCCAAAAAACAGTCGGAGCACCACTCGCCTTGGCACGAGTCACCGCCAGCTTGACCCAGTCGCGAATCGGAGCATCTTTTGTCTGACAGGATCTGAAAACATCACCTGCTTCGACGCTCTGTTCCAGCAGCGTTGCACCGGAGGCGTCAACGACCCGGATCTTGCCGTTCCCCTGCGCAAAGAAGGTTTTGTCGTGAGAGCCGTACTCTTCAGCTTTCTGGGCCATCAGGCCGACGTTGGAGACGTGTCCCATGGTCGCCGGATTGAACTGACCATGTTTCTGGCAGTCTTCGATGATCGTTTGATAAATCGTTGCATAACAACGATCAGGGATCATGGCGATAGTGTCCTGCAGCTGATCCTGCAGATTCCACATCTGGCCGCCATCACGTACCACGACCGGCATTGATGCATCGATAATGACGTCGTTGGGGACGTGCAGATTGGTAATACCATTGCGGGAATCGACCATCGCCAGGGCCGGGCGGGTTTTATAAACGGCCATGATGTCGGCTTCAATTTCGGTTTTTTTGGCTTCGGGCAACCGCTTGATCTTGGCGTAAACTTCACCCAGGCCGTTGCTGATATTAACCCCCAGCTCTTTGAAGGTCGCAGCGTGCTTTTCAAAAACATCTTTGTAGTAGACGGTGACGCATTTGCCGAAGATATAGGGGTCGGATATCTTCATCATCGTCGCTTTGAGGTGCAGTGAGAGGAGCACATCGTCTTTTTTTGCTTCCTCAATCTGTTCGGCATAAAATTTTTGCAGTGCATTGATGTTAAGAGCGGAGGAGTCGATGACTTCGCCAGCCTGTACCGGCATATCTTTTTTCAGCACGTTGACACTGCCATCACTTCCGACAAACTCGTAGTTGACCTTGGTTGCACTCTTGACGGTGGTAGAGGTCTCACTGCCATAAAAGTCGTTGTTGGTCATATGTGCGATGCGGGTTTTCGATCCGGCCGGCCAGGGCTTCATCATCCGATGCGGGTTGCTCTGGGCAAATTTTTTGACCGAAGCAGCTGCCCGGCGATCGGAGTTCCCTTCACGCAGAACCGGGTTGACGGCACTCCCCAGACATTTTGCGAACCGTGCCTGAAGTGCCTTCTCGGCGTCGTTTTTGGGCTCTTCAGGATAATCGGGGATTTTGAATCCCTTCTCCTGCAGCTCTTTAATGGCATCTTGCAACTGGGGGATGGAGGCACTCACATTCGGCAGTTTGATGATGTTGCACTCAGGATCCTGGGTCAGTTCACCGAGTTGAGTCAGGTAGTCAGGAATTTTTTGATCTTCGGTCAGATTGTCGGGAAAATTTGCGATAATTCTCCCCGACAGGGAGATGTCTTTTATTTCGACATCCACACCGGAGCCCTTGAGGAATTTCTCTACGATTGGGAGAAGGGCGTAGGTAGCCAACGCGGGTGCTTCATCAATCTCCGACCAGATAATTTTCGATGCCATGTTTTCTCTCCTTGGGGTTTTTGTATGTGTTACCAGAGGTAAAATGAAAGGTCACTTGATATTTGCCAGACAGACAAAACAAGCGCTTTAACTCGCATTAAAGATCCACAGGAACAGCTGCTCGTACCAGATTCTGTGACAAAATGTGTATACAGTATACAAAGAGACAGGGGGCTGTCAAGTGAAAATCAAAACCGTGTTTCGAGTTTGGATTTTATTCTTTTCGCGCCGTCAGGTGGCGTCAGTTGGTCTTTGTTTTGGGTGTTGCAGGGGTGAAGATCGTCGACTCCCGTGCTGTATTTCTGGCTTGTTCCATCTCCAGATCAGAGACGTCACGTGGGATCGACAGGCGTTGGCCGGGGTAGATCTGTTGCGGGTCCTTGATCTGATCACGGTTCGCTTTATAGATGAGCGGCCAGAGGAGGGGGTCACCATAGACTCTTTTTCGACTTGCGATAACAAACAGGTTCTCGCCATTTGTGACGGTATAACTGGTCGGTTTGGTTTCAGGTTGAGATTCTTCTTCTTTTGCGAAATCGATGACCGCCGCCTGGTCGGCAATCGCAGCCCGCCAGGCTTTCAACAGAGCTTTTTTCTGGATTTCAAGTTGGTGAATCTGGTTTTCAGCCAGATTGAGTGAACGGATGTAGGCTGTCACTTCAGCCTGATGAGCCTGGGCAATTGCGGTATCCAATGTCGCTCGGGCCTCTTCGAGATCTCCCTTGTCAAGCAGGGTTTCACCCTTGTCGAGGGTTGATCGTGCTTCACGGTACTCTTCTACGGCCATTGTTGCGGCACCGGCCCGGTCGGCATCCTGAACCGCTTCACGAGCCAGGTCCCGCTCAAACATCTGCGGCGACGAAGCGCAACCGGAGGTGGTGAAGAAAAGGGTCAGGAGTAACAGTGCTGGACCGTTGCGAAAAAAAATCGACATGATCAGTTTTTGTCCCCGGTTGTTTTACGAATGCGGATGGAGAGTTCGGCCAGCTGTTTGTCATCGACAACTCCAGGAGCTTCAGACATCATGCAGGCGGCTTTCTGGGTTTTCGGAAAAGCGATAACGTCGCGGATCGATTCGGATCCGGTCAGGATCATCATGATGCGATCGAGACCGAAGGCGATACCGCCATGCGGTGGTGCACCGAATTCGAGTGCATCGAGCAGAAAACCGAATTTCTGACGGGCCTCTTCTTCTTCAATACCCAGGAGAGCGAACATGCGGGATTGAACCGACTGGTCGTGGATACGAATTGAACCCCCGCCGATTTCCGAACCGTTTAGAACCAGATCGTAGGCTTTGGCGCGGACTTTGCCCGGATCGGCGTCGAGCAGTGCAATATCTTCATCAAGCGGGGCGGTAAACGGGTGATGGACGGCAACGTGACGTTTCGCCTCGCCATCCCATTCGAGCAGAGGAAACTCTGTGACCCAGACAAATTTGTAAAGATTCGGATCGGTCAGACCGAGTTTCTGGGCAATATGTCCTCGCAGACGACCGAGGGCCTCATTGGTTATTTTTGCCGTATCGGCGACGAACAGAACAAGATCGCCAGGGGCGGCATCGACTTTCTTGCTGATGGCTGCCAACTCGGGTTCGGTAAAAAACTTGGCAATCGGCGATTGCCAGCTGCTGTCATCCTGAATTTTAACCCAGGCAAGCCCCTTGGCACCGTAAATGGCGGCAAAGGTGGCCAGATCATCAAGCTCCTTGCGGGAGAACCCCGATCCCCCCTTAACGTTCAACGCCTTGACGAGCCCCCCTTTTTCAGCCGCATCAGCAAAGACTTTGAAGCCGCACCCCTTGACTAAATCAGTGATGTTGCTCAACTCCAGTTCAAAGCGCAGGTCCGGGTTGTCGACGCCATAGCGATCGAGGACTTCATCGTAACTCATGCGTGGCATCGGGAGCGTCAGTTCGATCCCAAGCGCTTCCTTGAAAATCTTCGCAATCAGTCCTTCCATGATCGTCATGATATCTTCGCGATCGACGAAGGAGAGTTCGCAGTCGATCTGGGTGAATTCCGGTTGCCGGTCGGCGCGCAGATCTTCATCACGGAAGCATTTGACAATCTGGAAGTAACGATCGAACCCGGAGACCATCAGCAGCTGTTTGAACAGCTGCGGTGATTGCGGCAGAGCGAAAAAGTTGCCGGGGTGCACCCGGCTCGGAACCAGGTAGTCGCGAGCCCCTTCCGGGGTACTTTTCGTCAATACCGGTGTTTCGATCTCCAGGAAGTTGTTGGCGGAAAGGTAGCCACGAACGGTTTGTGCAACTTTGTGCCGCATGATCAGGTTGCGCTGGATCGATTCGCGCCGCAGATCGAGGTAGCGGTATTTCAGACGGACATTTTCTGCGACATCGGTGAAGTCGTTGAGCATGAATGGTGGTGTTTTGGCTTCGTTGAGGATGCGAAGTTCACTGATTTCTATCTCGACTTCTCCAGTCAACATTTTTGTATTGATCGTCCCTTCCGGTCGGCGTGAAACTTTGCCGAGGACCGCAATAACGAATTCGTTGCGCACCGCTTCGGCTTTGGTGTGCGCTTGCAGATCTCGATCCGGGTCGAGTGCCAACTGGGCGATGCCAGTACGGTCGCGCAGATCGATGAAGATGAGTCCGCCGTGATCGCGGCGACGGTGGGCCCAACCCATCAGACAGACTTCCTGCCCGATATGTTCGCTGCGCAGTTCTCCACAGTAGTGTGTCCGTTTCCAGTTGCCGAGCATGTCGTTCACAGTGTTTCCTCCGGTATGTTCAAGTCCGTATATTTAAGTTCAGGGTCGTTACGCTAGCCGTTCAGTATAGTCGTCCTGCTGTTGGCGTCAAGCAGTAATTCAGAGCGTTTCCGCCAGTGCGACGGATGAAAGAACGCCTTCAAAATTGTCAATATCGACGTCGATCTGTTCACCACCGGACATATTGCGCAGCGGGGCAGATCTCTTTGTCAATTCATCCTCGCCTATAATCAGAGAGTAACGGGCCCCGAGTTTGTCGGCCCGGCGCATCTGTGATTTCAGACTTTTGTCGGTATAATCCATCTCGGCGCGTACCCCGCTGCGCTGCAGAAAGGACAACAGTTTAAAGCCGTGTTGTTGCGCTTCTGTACCGAGGGCCGCGATAAAAAGGTCGGTTTGGGCATTGGTCAGTTTAAGTTCCGATAAGAGCAGAACCAGACGTTCAACCCCCATAGCAAAGCCGATCCCGGGGAGATCGGGTCCACCGAGCTTCTGAATCAGACCATCATACCGACCACCGGCGGCGACCGCATTTTGTGAGCCGAGACTGTTCGTAATCATCTCAAAGGTCGTCTTGGTGTAATAATCCAATCCTCTGACCATGCGCGGATTGATGCTGAAAGAGACTTCAAGGTTCTGAAGATGCGCGCGAACCTCGGAGAAATGGTCGTCACAACCGGCACAGAGGTGATCGAGTACGATCGGGGCTCCTTCGGTCGCTTCTTTACAACCGGGGACCTTGCAATCGAGTGCGCGCAGCGGATTCTGCCGAAAGCGGCGCTGACAGTCGCTGCACAGAGACGCAAGGCGCAGGTCGAGAAAAGCGATCAAGGCGTCGCGATAGCCGGGGCGACATTCCGGACAACCGAGGGAGTTGATCTGCAGGGTAACATCGGTGATACCGACCTGCTTAAAAAAATGGTCGAGCATGACCAGAATCTGGGCATCGATCAGGGGAGAGTCAATTCCGACGACTTCGGCGCCGATCTGGTGGAACTGGCGATAGCGCCCTTTTTGCGGACGTTCATAACGAAACATCGGCCCTGAGTAGTAGAGCTTCTGAACCGGATTCTGATTGATGAGTTTGTGCTGGATCAATGAACGCATCACCGGTGCAGTCCCCTCTGGACGCAAGGTTAAAGAGTTGTCGCTACGGTCGGTAAAGGTGTACATCTCTTTTTCGACAATATCGGTGGTTTCACCGATCGATCGGCAGAACAGTTCGGTCTTTTCGACAACCGGCACCCGGATTTCATTGAAGCCGAAAGCGCCAAAAACAGAACGGGCCGTTGTTTCGACAAACTGCCAGGTTGCGACATCCTCTGGCAAGATATCGTTCATCCCTTTGATTCCTGCAATGCTCACGATATATCCATTCTGTTCTTTACGAAAAAGTTAAAAGATCACTGCGACGATTCAAATGTCGCGGCGCAGAAGCTTGTCAGATTTTATGTTGAGTGTCAATGAGGTAGAGGCCGATCGGGAGGACGCCTCTTTAATAAGCTTCTGCGCGCAGCGATTGAATATGCCCATAGTGATAGAATCTCCTATCTCTTTTGGATCGATTAGAACGTAGTTGGTGGCGTTGGTCTGTAAAATGGAGGTGAAGATGAAAGTAATAAATAGAAGGTGGAGCAAAAGGGTGAAGGGGGCTGAAAGATGCAGGTTTTGAACTGTAGCAGCATCAGACGATTTTTTCTCCAGCGCTCCGGCTGGTATTGCGATTCTTTTTGCCATGAAACATCGCCTGGTCGGCCATATCAATCAGGGTGAATTTGTTGTCAGCGTGGTCCGGATAGGTGGCAAAACCGATGGTCGTTGTGACTCTGGAGTTAATCCCTTCTTCTTTGAGGAAGACCGCATTTTCAATGGCAGATCGCATTCGTTCGGCGACAATTTTGGCGCCCTGTTCGTCGGTCTCGATTAAAAGGGCTGTGAATTCGTCTCCACCATAGCGGAACAGGGAGTCGACTTCCCGAACCGTACTGAGCAGGATGGTGGCAACTTCAGAGAGCGCCTTGCTTCCGGCCAGGTGCCCATAGGTGTCATTAATATCTTTGAAGTGATCAAGATCAAGAAAGATCACTGAAAATTTAAGGCCGTACCGGAGCGAACGACTGATCTCTTTTTCGATGGCCAGATGCAGATAACGGTGATTAAACAATCCACTTAAATCGTCCGTATATATCAGCTCTCTGGCTCCTGTGAAACGGAAAGCATTTTCGAATCCGAGATTGATCTGCTCCGTCAGAAAAGAGAGGTGCTCACTGTACGGATTTTCCGGAAATGAACCATCGATCGGGTTGAATAGAATTATTCCCCCCTGAACTGTCCCTTCACAACGCAGGGGGGCAAAACCGACGGTTTCGACTCTGTTCGGCCAGTTTGCACCGGAGGACCAGATTGAGCTGTCGAGAAAATGAAAACCGGACTCTTCAACATTCAGGCTGCAGATGTCCCGGGCAATCGCTTCGGCACAATCATCTTCGACACCGAAAACAGCATTAGGGATTGGACGACCTTTTTTGTCAAAAGTAAAAGCGACCCCGCGCCCCTCGCCAAACAGTTGCAAAAATGCGTTGATAGCCTGCGGCATGAGTCGTTCCAGGTCGATCAGGGAAGAGAGGATCTGGCCTCGTTGAAAAAGCTGAATCTGGGTTTTAAGAAGGTAATTTTCGTTAAGCAGACGGCGTTGCTCGACACAGGTGCGCAACAGGTGCAGGAGTTCATCCGGGTTAAACGGTTTGATCAGGTAGTCGCGCGCGCCATTTTTCAGCGCCTTGATTGCGCTTTCAGTCGAGGCGTGACCGGTGATCAGAATAACATCCGGAGGATTATTTTGTGCCTGAGCAACACGCAACACTTCAAGACCATCGGCACCCGGCATAATCATGTCGGTCAGGACGATATCGATTCCCCCCTGCTGAATCCGTTTGATCGCTTCGATGCCGGAGGTGCAGGTCTCAACAGCAAAATGACTCTCTTTGAGCATGTCAGAGTAGAGGCAAAGAAAAAATTGTTCATCGTCAACGACTAGAATTGTCGTTTTTGCCATTGGTGCCCCCTTTGAAACCTTAGTAACAAACAGAAATACTTTATCTAAATTCAATACTTTATGTCAACGGAAAAGCCCTTTTTCCCACTGTTTGAGACTCCAGCTCTCCCCGTTCGTATGAAATAAGAGAGAACCGGACAGATCTGTGCGGTGTATCGGCACGGCTCGATTTTTGAGCAGAGAGAGAATCTTCTCGTGTGGATGTCCGTAGCGATTGTTGTATCCGGCAGAAATGTAAGTTGTTCGGGGTTTGAACAGGTCGATCAATGGCTCCGGATATGAGTAGAGGCTCCCGTGGTGGGGGATTTTCAAGAGGGTAACCGGTCCGGGAGGCGGGGTGCGTGCCAGCAGGTTGATCCCCTCGGTCTCCAGATCGCCACAGAGAAGAAGGCCGTTTTCTTTGTGTTGAAAATAGAGAACCAGGGATTGGTCGTTACGGGAGTGTTGTGCGATTGGGCCACGGTAGACTGCCGTTTTTGAGTGGTCACTTTGCTCAATCTCAGTCCAATCCTCCTGGAACGTGCGGATCGGAATCTGTCTCTCGATGAGGATTGACTGCAGTTCATCCGGTAATTCTTCCGGGGGTGTGCCGCTCCAGAAATTGTGTACCGGGAACTGTTTGAGAATGTGCAGGAGTCCGTTTAAGTGGTCGGGATGATTATGGGTCAACACAACAGCTTCAATCTCCCTGATGTCGAAATAGCCGAGGGTTGGTGCGACCAGACGCTCACCGGTATCGAAGTTTGAACGCGAAAAACCGCCACCATCAATCAGATAGTTTTTGCCGACCGGGGTTGTGACCAGAGCGGCATCCCCCTGCCCGACGCTGATGGCGACCAGACTCAGATCTCCGCCATTTCGATCATGGAAAAATGGGGTGAACAGCAAAAAAAGCGCCAGCGTCAACCCGGCTATTTGGAATCGTAACGCTAGCGGGGCGAGCAGGATCAAAGCAAGAAGTCCGATCCCGGACAGGACCGGCGATGGCAGATAGAGATAGTGTGCAGAAAGTCCGGGGAGCGCAAGAACCGTCGCGCAGAGATTTAGAATAACGTCAAGAATCGTTGCCGCCAGATTAAAAATAACGGCCGTTGCCTGCGGGTTGAAAATTGCCACAATAAGTGCGGTCAGGCAGAGCGGTACCGCCAGCAGCGTAACGGCAGGGACGGCGATCATATTCAGAACAATTCCGGCCGGAGCAAAAATGTGAAAATGCAGCAGAACCAGTGGGAGGGTTGCGACCGTCGCTGCAGAGGTGACGACCAGAAGGGTCGTGGGGTAGACGATCACTTTTGGCCACCTTTGGCAGAGAGCTATCCAGCGGGGGGTGATGCAGAGAATTCCGGCAGCCCCGGCAAAAGAGAGCTGAAATGCCGGTGTAAAGATGGCGAGCGGATCGAGTAAAAGGATCACGAAAGCCGCAGTTGCAAGGAGCTGCAAAGGGGCAACCTGGCGACGTAAACAAAACGCCGCGGTTACGGCAGTCAGTCCGAGCAGCGCCCGCAGCGTCGAGATGGCGCCACCGGTAAAGAGCATATAGACGGTCACGACGGGGAGGATAATAATCGGCAGAATTCTTTGTGGTGGAGCACTGTTCAGTAAAAGGGGGGAGCGCCGGTAGCCGGTTAAAAGCAGAAGGTAGAGAGACGAGGCAATGATTCCGATATGCAGCCCAGAGATTGCGAACAGATGGGCGAGTCCGCTTTGAGCCAGCAATTCCCGCTCCCCGGGCGAGAGAGCTCCTCTGTCACCGGTGGCCAGTCCACGTAAATAAGGTGCAAGATGAACCGGGACGGTCTGATCGATCAGTGCACCGATCTGCTGGCTCCAGCGTCTGATAATGGTTCCGGGCGTCGGGGGAGCAAGATCTTCTAATTGCACGATGTCGCTGCTGTTACGGATGAAGCCGGTTGTAAAAATCTGTTTATGGGCCAGATGTCTCGGATAATCGAATTCTCCCGGTGTACCGAAGGGTCTCGGCAAGCGGATTTGCGTCTGGAATCGAATCCGATCACCGGGAGAGAGCGACGCCCCGAGTTGATCGATAAAGAGCTGCAGATTTCCGTTCTGCACCCTCTTTAGACCATCAGAAAAGGAAGAGGTTATGGCAACTGAACAGGTTGCTCCTTGCGGGAATCGTGCGTTGATTGAATTGATGACCCCCTCAAGGATAACCGGATCGCGA
>JAGXHN010000041.1 GCA_024636225.1 Desulfuromonadaceae bacterium
GACCGGCAGAGTCCCACCCTTAGCCAAGTGTGTCTTGAGCGAATAATCGCTCCAGTAAACGAGGTAAGTGATCGGTAGGGCATGGTCGCGCGCCGCATCCCAGAAAAGATTGACCGCGTCGCCACTATCGTGACTCATTGATTGATTGATACCCCAGAAAACCGGGAACACATCATCGGTATGTGCCGCAACAGATACTGAGGTTGCGCCAACAACTGACCGGAGACCGTCAGAGACGAAGGTATCGTAGATATCGTCATGATTATCATCTTTATACGTCGGCTGATCCTTGGTCACTACGGCAAACCAATAAGGTATTCCCGGTGTCAGACCATCAACCACCATAATCTGTGCCTCGCCCTGCCGCAAAACTGTCGCAGCTCCACCAGCGCGGGTCGCAGATCCAAGATTTGCATCAGTGATCTGGCCCGTAGCACTGTAATAGACTTCGTACTCGTACGCAGTCCCACTGAAATCACCATTGTCGCCAGGTGCAGTCCAATGAAGCTGAACGGTACCCGGCGCGTCCTGCTCATAAATATCATGAACGGCGGCATCCTGATTATGAGTATAAGCGGTAAGGTCAGCGATCTGCCCCGGGGGTTGTTCATCACCATACCACTGTGGGGTAAACGGCGCGTTACTGTGGCAGGCAACATTAGAGCATACACCGTGACGTACGGCGGAATTGGCCTTATAGGCGTCGATGTATTGCCAATATTCGCCTTCGTGGTCAAGCGGATAGCGTGGATCAAGACCCGGATTCAACGGATTGGGTTCGAGTTGATAGGCGAAGCCGGTGGTCCCGTCCGTATCGATATCAAACCAGGGGTCACCACCGAAGCTTGGATCACCAGAGATGTATACACCTTTTTTATCTGCCCCCGGGAAGATATATCCACCGAAGACATCGGTCACAATGGCGCCCGTCTCAGGAGTATTCGCACGGTGGTACAAGGATTCCCAGACGCCACGAGAAACATTCCAGACCATCGGGTGACAGAAATTACAGGTCATGTTGCGATCATCCTGGGTTGCATCAACTCGGCCATCACCATCAGCATCGATACGTGAACCCGGGGAAGCCAAGTTGGCCTGTGCAGCCAGGAGTTCACCGATAGTCGTGCCGTGTTCAAAGTGAGCACCTTCACGATTGGGATAGAAAATCGGATCTGTTGAATCAAGGTTCGGCCACCAGTTATTGGTAGTATCACCATGACAACCATTCGCTCCAGAGAAGCAAGTATATTCAGGGTTACGGTCGGTTGGGATTATCTCAACCTTGGCCCAGGAGGGGAAAGCTGCTGAGTATTCAAAGGTGTTGGCATTGAATCCATCGCGTGTAACAGCATTCGCTTCGTGACAATCTGCGCAATAGACTCCGAGGCGTGAAGCACCCGTCTCATCATCATCGTAAGGCGTATATTCATCAGGTGCGGTTTGGTCATCAGTCAAGGTGATCAAACCGTTTTCGTGACGTGCAGCTCCTGCGCCAGGGGTCATGTGGTCCGGGTAGAGATGGCAGTCGACACAGGCTGCGCCGGGATTGATACTCGGATTCTGACTGTTGTGACTCGCTCCCGAAGACGCGTTGTCAGCTTCCATGTTGAAGTGAGTAGTCCCTTCAGCCCATGCCGTAGCAAATTCACCATGACAGACTCGGCAGCGAGCTGGCAGCGTATTCTGGATCGTTGTTGTAATCGCAGCACTGGTTGAGGTATCGAAAGCGGTACCGTCGAAAGCATCGTCACTCCAGAAACGATACCAGCTCTTGTTGTCGGAGTGACAAGACGCGGCACACGTATCGTCTGTGATGTCGGCTAAATTGTTCAGCTTGATATCGATACTGGCCGTCGCCTGAAAACTGTACGTTGCAGTGTCAGGTGTGTCTGCGATGTTATTGAAGTGCTTGTCTGATGGTGTTGTCTGATGACAACTCTGGCAGGCACCGCTTCCGCCGAAGTTGCCGTCATGCAGAACGGCTCCATTGGGCGACGCATTATAGTGAAGTCCGCTGGTCGGATCGAGTAGCGCTTCTGCGTTGCTACTGTCTTCTGTGTGACACATTAAACAACTCGAACTGCTACCTCCGTACCAGCTGTTTGCATTCGACAGATTTTTTCCGTTATGACAATCGACATTACTGCAAGTCGCGGTTCCTGCTGAATAAGCCCCAACGGTATTGCCATCAACCAGTGCATCCATCCGCAGAAAACGCGTTACCTCCGCATCATCTCCGGTCATATGATCGCTATCACTTCCAGGATTCTCGTGACAGTAATTACAAAGCTGCAGCTGTTTGTTGACCGAGTCAGGATCGTCGAGTAATTCCTGAACTGTCAGGTTCAAAACCTTATCTGCAAGGCGGGATATATGTATCAGATGCTCACCGGAATCATCTGCACTATACACCCTATCGGAAACTTCGATAGCGCTACCGGGCCAAAAATTGTTTGCCGTCAGACCGGGCAATTTGCCGCCATGACAACTCGAACAATCAACCGATGGAGCAAAGGCGTTCTGGTGCTTATGACAAGTGGTACAGTCTTTGGTGCTTTGATGGTCTGCTGTGTCTGGTGTGGTCAGCTCATCATGGCGGTGATGTGCTGTCGAAGTGTGGCATGCTTCACAGATTCGATTTGAGGTGGTGTGATTGGTTGAATCGTCTAATGCGTACTGCGCTGACCCGTCAATAGTGGTTTGAAAATCGATGGTATCCGCGTGTGATTTTACCGGTACTGCCGGCAGAGCGGTATCCGACCAGTCCTTACGAATACGCTTGATATTACCGCTGCCTCTCTCATGACAAGTTTTACAGGTAAACTCACCATATTGACCCTCTGTTGTTCCCCACCCTGACGGCCACTTGCTAACCCCGGAACCGGTAGAAACCGCATTATGAATCAGTGGATTGTAAGGTCGTTTTCCGGTGAATGTTTTCACTATAGATACTGGATTATTATCCGGATCTGTGAGGGTCACACGAATCTGGTATATCTCATGATTATCGAGAGGGGTAATTGTATAGCTATAAGGAGACAAGGGATGAAGGGAAGAACTATGAGACCCAAGAGTAAAATCTTTTCCGTCAAGTCCCCATTCTATATCGATCCTGTTATCAGTATCATCATCGTCAGAGTAGAAAACCGTCACATTAATTTCAGGTACACCACCCAATGTTGCTGAACCAGGGGCCACTCTTACAGAAGTAGCCTCAGTCGTAACAGCAGCCGTTGCATTGGAATAAAAAAATCCAGAACAAAGCAGAGAGAGGGCTAAGACACATATCAATATTCGAACATTAAATGGATACCGTTTTAAATAAAACCCTGAATACATTTATGACCTCCCTGGGCAAAACTTTTTCAAAACTTCCACAACTAAACCCACATAAACAACGCGGATTAATTATTTTTCAATCCAGCATGAGTCAACGAACTTTGCAAAATCCAAGCCACCATTAAATAAGACCAATAAACGATAATTAATTAAATATATTTAAAATTTTAAGTTATTTAACGGGAAACATCAAAGCCATTTCCCTTAACAGTTTTGATATAGAAGTTTTGAGTATGACGTTGGAAAAATGATAAAAGTCGAAAAAGATTAATTTGTGAAGAGAATCAATATGTCAGCATAGAAGGCAGACTTAGGAAACCGCGCGAAAATATCACAGGTGAAGCTTTTCTTTTTCGGTGTTTTGTAGAAGAGTGTGCTAGGTTTATCCGCTCTGACAGAGTTGATATAAGGAAGCTTACCGTATGCTACCGACCGCCTTTTTCTACGACCCAGCAACACAAATCTGGCTGCAATTCGACAAACCGTTAAAGACTTTTACGACTGCGTCATTGTCCGAAGTCCCGGTTCTGCTGGCTGAAATCGAATTAGAGGTTGAACAGCAGACGCTGCATGCGATCGGATTTGTCAGTTATGAAGCGAGCCCGGCCTTTGAACCGACAGCCGAAACGCTGCCGGCGGGTGCGTTTCCATTACTCTGGTTCGGCCTGTTCGATGCACCCAGACAGGTCCCCTCTCCCGTTACCGAGGCGAACCGAGTCAGTATCGACTGGAGACCGGCCCTGGATGAAAGCGGTTTCTGCCGTGCGGTGGAGCAGATCAAGACAGCGATTGCCGCTGGCGAAACCTATCAGGTCAACTTCACCTTCCCGCTGACTGCGTCAAATCCTGGCGATCCCTGGCCGCTCTTCTGCCGTCTGATGCAGAATCAGCCGGACAGCTACGGGGCCTGGATCGAAACCGGCCGCTATGTTATCGCTTCTGCGTCACCGGAGATTTTTTTCGAGCGACGTGGCGCAAAGCTCCTCGCAAAACCGATGAAGGGGACCACCAGCCGTGGACTGACACTGGCCGATGATCAGACTAAAGCCGATTTGTTGCAGGTTTCAGTCAAGGAGCGGGCCGAGAACATCATGGTGCTCGATATGATCCGCAACGATCTGGCGCGGCTCTCCGGCGGGGCGGTAGAGGTGGAGGCGTTGTGCGTGATCGAAAAACATCCGACCGTCTGGCAGATGACCTCTACCGCGTCAACCGTCACCGACGCATCACTACTCGAAATTTTCACCGCCCTCTTCCCCTGCGCATCAATCACCGGTGCACCGAAACTGCGAACCATGCATCATATCGCCGCTCTCGAAACAACACCGCGACAGATCTACACCGGCGTTATCGGACATATCGCCCCGAACCGCCAAACCCGCTTCAGCGTCGCTATCCGTACCGCCCTGATCGACCGCGAAACAAAAACCGCCACCTACGGCATCGGTGCCGGCATCACCTGGGATTCTGACCCGGTGACCGAGTACCGCGAATGCCTCTCCAAAGCGCAGATCCTGCACCAGCCCCGCCCGCCGTTTGCACTGCTCGAATCACTGCTCTGGGAACCGGATTCCGGCTACTTTCTTCTTGATGAACATCTGCAACGGCTGCAAAGTTCCGCCAGATATTTCGGCTACTCATTCGACCAGAAACAGGTAATCGACAAACTGCAGCAACTGACAGCCGACCTTTCCCGTGCCCCACACAAGGTCCGACTACTGCTCAATCAGTCTGGAATGAGCAATGTCGGAGCTGCACCGATTACGTCGACACAGAAATCCGCCCCCCTGCGCGTCTGTCTGGCGAAAACTTCGGTCGCAAGGTCAGATCCGTTCCTCTATCACAAAACAACCAACCGCACCGTCTACGAGACGGCACACCAGGGAGCGGACGATTGCGACGAGGTGCTGCTTTATAATGACAAGGGAGAAGTGACCGAAGCATGCAATGCCAACCTCGTGGCCAGACTCGATGGCGAACTGGTCACCCCGCCGATATGCTGCGGTCTGCTCGCCGGAACGTTGCGAAGCCATCTGCTCGCAACCGGTGAGATCCGTGAACAGATCATTCATCTCGATGACCTTTCCCGCTGCACTGAGCTCTACCTGATCAACTCGGTCCGGCGCTGGCGACGAATGGAACTGGTTGGTTTTTGAGAGAAAAAGCAAAAAGCGTCTCACGCGAATCCGCAATAAAAATCAAGGGTAACAAAAATGGACGATAGAGAGTTCATCTCTGTCATTCCCGAGCGTTTTTGATCGGGAATCCAGATCTTAAAGATTGAAAAGCTGGATCCTTTGATAGAGTCATTCGAGTATGACAGTTCAAAGGCAAGGCGTCTCTCGCAGAGTCGCGAAAAACACAAGGAGGGTCAAAAGGCAACGACTGTTTCTGTCATTCCCGAAACGATTTTGATCGGGAATCCAGTCTTTAAAGATTGAAAAGATGGATCCTTGATAGAGTCATTCGGGGATGACAACCCTTTTTTATGCAGATTTTGACTTAAGTTACAATAGGTGTCAGTGGTCTAATGATACCGGACACCAACTTAGGATGGTAGAGTATAAGAGCGAATTCAAGACTGTATTTTTGATGAAGGACTGAAGCGAGTGATAGAGCTTCTTGTTTGTTGTCTTGAGAGACTTGGCAAAATCTGTTCTGTTCCAGTAGTAAGTTCTGAGGTCTACTGGAATCCATTGGCGGTAGTAATAGTGGTCATTACGAATGAATAGCTTTTTTGACATAAAAAAACCCACTTCCTCCACAGCAAAACTGTGACAAAAATAGGTTCTTTCTAACCAACATCATCTAACTAGATGATGATATTAATACTTGGTGCCGAAGGGGAGACTCGAACTCCCATGCCCTTACGAGCACATGAACCTGAATCATGCGTGTCTACCAATTCCACCACTTCGGCAAAAGCGAAGCAATTTATAACAAATGGAGATTGCAAAAGCAATAGAAAAAATTCAGACTTAAGTTTGCAGCAGAAGTTCCACGGCCGTCGGCAAGATACCGGAAATAATCTGCACAGTTTTATATGATCTGCTATGCTGACAACCTGTCAACGAGACACAACTCGATTCGGACCAGGCAACGCATTTGTTGATAAAATCGATAGACAACTGTTTTGAAATTTAATATTATTCTTTAGCTAATAGATGATATTTAAAAATACTCAATACCGATACTATGGAGGTAATTATGGCGGAAGAGATCAAACTTCATCTGGGAACCAAAGCGCTGCATGCCGGTCAGAAGCCGGACCCAACCACCAAATCGCGGGCGGTGCCGATCTACCAGACCTCATCTTACAATTTTGATTCATCAGAACATGCGGCGAATCTGTTCGGTCTTAAAGAGTTTGGCAATATCTACACTCGGATCATGAATCCGACCTCGGATGTTCTGGAACAGCGTCTGGCGGCGCTCGATGGCGGGGTCGGGGCTCTCACCTTCGCTTCCGGTTCAGCCGCTATCTCCATGGCGATCCTCAATCTGGCTCAGGCCGGGGATAACATCGTCTCATCGAGTAATCTCTATGGCGGCACTCACAACCTGTTCCAGCACACCTTAAAACGGATGGGGATTACGGTAAAATTTGTCGATGCGAGTAACCCGGCCAACATCGCGGCGGCGATCGACGACAAGACCCGCGCGGTTTTCACGGAGACCATCGGCAATCCAAAGAATAATGTCGATGATTTTGCAGCGATTGCCAAAATTGCCCACGACAACAACCTGCCGTTTGTTGTCGACAACACGGTTGCGACTCCGGCGCTGTTTCGCCCGATTGAGCACGGTGCCGATATTGTCTGCTACTCGCTGACCAAGTTTATCGGCGGTCACGGTACCAGTATTGGCGGTGCGGTGGTCGATAGTGGCAAATTCGATTGGGGGAGCGGCCGCTTCGACGATTTCACCACCCCGGATCCGAGCTATCATGGCCTAGTTTACCACGAAGCCCTCGGGGAGTTGGCCTACATCCTCAAACTTCGCCTCACGCTTTTGCGCGACATCGGGGCCTGCATCTCCCCTTTCAACTCTTTTTTGTTTCTGCAGGGGCTTGAGACGCTACATATCCGGATGCCGCGACACTGTGCCAATGCACAAAAAGTGGCCGAATTTCTCGCCGGCCACCCGGCTGTCGAGTGGGTCAACTATCCGGGGCTGAAGAATCATCCCGATTACAAAAGAGCACAAAAATATCTCCCCGACGGCCAAGGGGCGATCCTCGGTTTCGGCATTAAAGGGGGAGCGGCCGCCGGAGTGAAATTCATCGACTCGGTTCAACTCGCCAGCCATCTGGCGAATATCGGTGATGCCAAGACGCTGGTCATCCATCCGGCGACGACCACCCATTCGCAACTCAACACACAAGAACAGGCGGCGGCCGGTGTCACCCCCGACTTCATCAGGGTATCAGTCGGTATCGAGGATGTCCGCGACATCATCGCCGATCTCGATCAGGCGCTGCGCGCCAGCCAGTAAGTTTCTTGCGCAATAAAAAAAGGCGGCCCCGCTTTTCGGGTTCGCCTCGCTTTAACAGCAAAGTCCTCACCGGCCGGTGAGGACTTTGTTATTGCAGTGTTACCGATTCAGGCTCTTACACAACTGGAGATATTCTTCCTCCCCCTGCTCAAAAGTGAGAATATGGACCCCCATCCCCCCCTTGATTCTCGTCAGCAGATTTTGCGGAACGCGTTTGGCCCACATGATCCGAGCCCTGACAAGAATGATCGCGTCGCCAGGCAGAGTGAACTCCACGTTTAATATCTTCCCGGGATTCATCACCACAGGTGATCGGATAAAGATCCCCGTAGGGGAAATGTCCTCAGTAAAACCGAGTTTATTCGCTTCATCGAGTCCGTAACGCAACTGCAATCTTTTTTTGTGCCGCTTGATCTTACGTTTATCTATTGACATCACCCCCCCTACGGAAGAAGAATAACTGCAACGACTGGATAAAATACCATCATGTTCATAAAAAAAATCAACCAGCTTCCGCTCTCTTTTCTGCTCATCCTCGCCCTGACTCTTGGCTTGGCCCCGTTTGTACCAGAGCCGCACCTGCTGGAAAAAATCAGGATGCTGCTGCGTGGTACGCTGCATAAACCGCTCGACATTTTCGACCTGCTCATGCATGGGCTACCGGTTCTGCTTCTGCTCCTGCGACTTGGCACCGCTCTGCTCGGCAAAAAAGAGAAAACCGGCTGAGATTGGCTGATTACATCTGCTCGCGGCGTTCAGACAGAATTGCCGCATGTCGTTCTTCTTCCTTTGCCAACCAGTGAAAAGTTTCACGCCCTTCAGCCGAGCGGGCCTGTTCTGCGGCAAACTTGAAATAAGCGGCAAATTTATTCTCGGCCTCAATTGCCAGATCGAGGGCAGAGATGTCCGCATTCTTTTGACGCAAGACTGTTTCGAGTCGCTCGCGCGAAGGGAAAAGCTCCTGCGCCTTGAACCGTTTCAGATAAGGGATGATCAACTCTTCGTCTTCCCAGAACATCCCCGCTTCAAACTGCGGGATCAACTCTTTTAATGTCTGCAGATGTTGAACCTCATCCAGAGCCAGCTGGGAAAAGAGCTTCCGCACGGAGTTGGCTTCAGCTCGGTTGGCCATCTCGGTGTAGAATTGCTGCCCCCCTTTTTCAACTTCCATCGCCGCCTGCAGAACTTCATAACCACTAAAATCTTCAATTCCGGTCATAATTCACCTGTTGTTTTATCGTTAAAAATATTGAAATTATTCAGCACCCTGCTCAAACCGCACAGCATGGGGGCTACTGCTGTTGTCGAAGGGAAGTTAAGTGACAACGTTGGACGCAGGCAACAGCTGTAGACCTCATGCCGTAATAATAATGCCGAACAGTTACAAAATATTATTTACCAAATAGCCCTTTTAACGCTTTGTCAATCAACTGTTCGGCAGGATCTTCTTCTGCATTCCCGGAATCCGTCTTGCCGCGATTCAGCTCTTCTTTCAGTTTTTCTGAAAGGATATCGACTCCCCTTTGTTTTGCCTGCCGGCTCATCGCCGTCGTATCGAGGGTGACCTTGGGCGAAGAATAATCTCCTTTAACACGAATCGGGATATGAGTCCACCCTGCACTGTCGGTCAGCACATCACCCAAAACTTTTTTCCGATCGAGTTTTTGACTCAGTTCAGGCGAGAGGGCGAGATTGGTTTTAAGTCCGAGAACCCCATCAAGCGAGACGGTTCCGCCCGTGGTCTGTTTTAACTGGCGCCCCGATGTCTGTAGCCCGAGTTCGACCACCCCTTGATTGATCTTGAAAGCGGCATCCCCCTCATTAATCGTGATATCTTTTAACTCTTCAAGACCAAGCAGATTCGACGCAGAATCGAGGATCGGCATCCGGGTTAATTTCCCCTGATTGAAATTAAAACTCCCGGTACCGCTTGTATTCTGCTTGAGCGACAGTTCGTCTGTCCCTGCACCAGCGAGAGACAACTGACCATTCATGAGAGCGAAGAGACTTTCAGAGAGATCAGGAGCGAAAACTTTTACAATCGGGTTGATCTGGACACTCTTGAACTCCATCTGACTCTGATACAAAAGACCGGCTTCGCCGAGATTAACCAGAGCCGACAAATCAACAGCTCCTTCTGCAACATCGGCCGTCAGGCTATTTAAAGTCAGGATATTCTCCTTTAAGCTCAGCTCTGCCGCGACGTTTTGCAAAGGGAGTTGACGATAAAGTACCTCATTAATCCGGACCGTCCCGGTGACGACCAACGGCAGGGCAAACGGACCGATCTGTGCCGACTGCGTTTCCACCTCAGGCTTTGCTACGGTTTTACTCCCCTCTTCGTCCGCAGGGAAGAGAGGATCAAGATCGATACGCGCCGACTGGATCAAAAAATCTCCCTGCAGCGGCCGTTGCAGTAAATTTGTCATTTGAGCCGAAATTTCGAGCGGCTGACCATTCAACTGCATTACCAGCTTCTCGGTTTTAAGCCTGTTTTGTTCCAAGAGAACGGTTCCATTCAGATCAGCCTGAATCGCATCGATATGAGCGGTGATCTGGTCAAATTCAATCTGTCCCGAATGCAGAAGGGTCTCCGGTTGAGCGGTCAGCCCATCCAGAACAATCTGCGCGGAAATTTTACCGTCAAGTCTCAGATCTTGAGGGATTGCCACCAACCCCTGCGGAATAGAGTCGAGCAGAGAAGATACCGGTGCCGCCGGAAGAACGATCGTTGCGCGCAGGCGTTCACCTCTCGCCTCGGCAAGCAGACCCCCTTTGATATCTATCCGGGTCTCGTTAATCCGCGCTTTGAAATCAGCAGAAAAATCATCGAGATTAAACTTTCCGTTCAGGGCAAAGGCGTTGGCATTCCAATCGCCCGAGAGGGAGAGTTGAAACGACTCTGTCAGGGAAAAACCGTTTACAGCGAGATTCAAATCCGAAACCGTATGTCCCTCCCCTTTTTTGGTCTGATCAATAAACTCGATATCCCCTTCGGTTATCACAATTTCTGAAACATAAACCGCCAAAGGGGGAGGAGATGAATCCGGCGACTTTTCCGGTTTTTTCGCATCGGCACCGTCAACAGATTGAGTCAGATCGGTAAAATTAAAGGTCCCATCGCTGTATCGGGTGATCTGAAGATGCGGGCGTACCAGTCGGAGTTCGGCCACTTCGACCCGAAGCATGAACAGGGGCAAAAGCCGGTAGCGCAGAACCGCTTTTTCGACAGAGACAAACGGATTATCAGCATCGCGGTCTGTGAGCACGACATCGTTGAGAACGATCCCGGAAAGAAGACTGATTTCAATCTCTCCTAGCTGCAGATCGCGATGCAGTCTCTCTGCAACCATCGGCACCAGCGTATCGCGAACCCGGTCCGGCGTAATCAGAATATTAACCAGGACCAGAACAACGACAAAACCGACGCAAATCAGACCTGTCAGTATGAGCAAGATTTTTTTCCACCGTTGCATGGTTAAACTCCCTTTTTAAGATCCGGTTAGTAAAGCTTTTGTATTGAAAGCCACTGTTGTGCTGTGACCGGTTGTACCGACAAACGATTACCACGCCGCAATACGTCCATCCCGGACAGCACCGGATGCTGACGCAGCGCTTCTCGCGTTAGCGGAAACGGGAGAGGCGCCACCGCCTGGAGATCGACCATATACCAGATCGGTTTTCCCTCTGAGGCGCGCAGATCAAAATGGTCTGAGCGCGGATCGAGAGCAGTATGATCCGGGTATCCGGCTCGCACGATACAAGCAAGCCCGACAATCGCTGGCTGCTTGATATTGCTGTGATAAAAAAGGACGCCGTCACCGACCTGAATTTCATCGCGTAACAGATTTCGCGCCTGATAGTTGCGTACGCCGTCCCAACTCGTGATACGATCTGGATGACCGTTTAAAAGATCATCAAACGAAAAACAATCCGGCTCCGATTTCATCAGCCAGAAACGCCGCTTCATCATACCGCCCCTTTCTAAATAAACATAATTGACTTAAGTCAAAGTTATGTTTGAGTTATTGAACTATTCTCCATCACGACAGCAGCCGGTGACAGGAAAACTATACCTGTCAATGATGATACTCTCAACTGAAACTCTAACGAACAACAGGAGGAATAACCGATGTTTTGCAACCAATGTGAACAAGCTGCCAAAGGGACCGGATGTACCGCGATCGGCGTCTGTGGCAAACAACCCGATGTCGCCGCTTTGCAAGATCTACTTATTTATGCTTTAAAAGGGGTCGGCTTCTGGGCTGACAAAGCTCGCGCAGCCGGGAAAAAAGATATTGAGATCGACCGCTTTGTGATCGAAGGGCTGTTCACGACTGTGACCAACGTCGACTTTGACCCGGCCGACATCGAGAAAGTCTTGCGTAAAACAGCTGGCATCAAAGATAAAGCTCAGCTTCTGGCAGGTCCGGTCGCTGGCACGATCCCCGCCGCCGCCACCTGGCAACCGGCAGCGGACAGAGCGGGCCTCCTCGCCCAGGGTGAGTCGCACGGTATCCATAATGCAGACGTCGATGCAGATATCGAGTCGATCCGGCAGGTTATTCTTTACGGTCTGAAGGGGTATGCAGCCTATGCAGATCATGCTCTGATCCTCGGCCGTGAAAGTGATGAAGTCTACGCATTTACCCACAAAGCACTCGCCGCCACTCTCGATGAGACCCTTGGACTGATGGATTATGTCGGGATGGCGATGGAGACCGGCCGTATCAACCTGGTCACCATGGAACTCTTAAGCACCGCCCACACCGACAGCTACGGCCATCCGGTTCCGACTCCGGTGAACCTCGGCACCAAAGCAGGCAAGGCGATCCTGGTCACCGGTCACGATCTCAAGATGCTTGAAGAGATTCTCAAACAGACCGAAGGGAAAGGGATCAATGTCTACACCCACGGCGAGATGCTGCCGGCACACGGTTATCCCGGCCTTAAAAAATACAACCATCTGGCCGGCAACTTTGGCGGAGCGTGGCAGGATCAAGCGAAAGAGTTCCCGAGTTTTCCCGGAGCGATCATCTTCAACACCAACTGTATTCAGAAACCGGCCGACAGCTACAAAGATCGTCTCTACACCTGGGGTCTTGTGCAGTGGCCGGACGTCAAGCATATCGATGGGTGGGACTTCTCGGCGCTGATTGACAAGGCTCTGGCCTGCGAAGGGTTCAAAGATAATCCGGGACAACAGATCCTGACCGGGTTCGGACACAACGCTGTTCTCGGTGTTGCCGACAAGGTGATTGCCGCCGTCAAGTCGGGGGACATCAAGCATTTCTTTTTGGTCGGTGGTTGTGACGGCGCCAAAAGCGGCCGAAACTACTACACCGAATTTGTCGAAAAAGCCCCGAAGAACACCATTATCCTGACGCTGGCTTGTGGAAAATATCGTTTCAACACTATGGAACTCGGTGACATCGGAGGGATTCCGCGACTGCTCGACGTCGGTCAGTGCAACGACGCCTACAGTGCCATCCAGATTGCCGTCGCCCTGGCGAATGCCTTCGAATGCGAGGTCAATGATCTGCCGCTCTCCTTTATCCTCTCCTGGTATGAGCAGAAAGCCGTAACAATTCTGCTCACCTTGTTGCATCTCGGAATCAAGAACATCAAGCTCGGACCGACACTTCCGGCCTTTATTACCCCGAATGTTCTTAACTTCCTGGTTGAAAACTTCAACATCGGCCCGATCGGTGATGCAGAAGCAGACTTGAAAGCTATTCTCGGTTAATGCTTGAGCCGTCTGAATAAAAAGGCGTCGGGAATCCGACGCCTTTTTATTGCAGACTTTGATCCTGCAATAACTTCAGCACAATAAAAATAAACAGATAAAATTCCCCAAAATTTTATTGACACCCTCTAATGCCGCTGTAGACTGAAAGCAAATCATATTTCGGAATGCAATCGTCACTCTGTCTGCCAACAGAATATTTTTCCGGTTTACTGTAGAATCTGTGGTGTGCCAGCCTGTCTCGAAACAGGACGCCTGAAGCAGCTCTCCAAACCGGTAGTTAATACTAAACGGCATAAACAGTTCTGGCCTGCATTCCGAAAACCAAAAAAAAACCCCCGGCGACAATTGGGGGCTTTTTCGTAATTAAAACTGAAAATGGTATCTGGCGAACAGAGCCATAAAACAGGATCAGGTATCAAAAATCGACGCGTGAACGGAGCTCTTTACCGGTTTTAAAGAAAGGGGTCTTTTTAGCCGGAATACTGACGACTTCGCCACTTTTGGGATTGCGTGCTTCCCGGGCATCGCGCTCACGGATACTGAATGAACCAAAACCGCGTATTTCAACCCGGTCGCCACCCACCAGAGCGTCACCAATACTGTTGAATATTGTATTGACAATAACCTCGGCGTCCTTCTTGTTTAAACCTTCGGCATTCGTAGAGAGCTTCTCTACAAGTTCACTCTTCGTCATGATCATTACCTCCTGTCTGCATTCCAACGATATTGTAATCCTGCACTACCCTCTTCACGAAGACCCTTGCGAAACTGGTCAACAGACTGCTCAATAAAATAATCAACAAAATTCTTTTTGGGTTCAGCTGGATAGACCAGAGTCGGCTCGCCATCTATAGAAGTCATTGCGGCCACAAGGGCAACGGCATCCCGGAAATTACCAAGTTCATCGATCAAACCGGATTCCATCGCCTGTCGGCCGGTATAGATACGCCCGTCGGCTAATTGTGCCGCGACTTCAAACTCAAGACTGCGTTCTTCTGCAACCTCAGTGACAAACTGATTATGAACGTCATCGATCAACGCCTGCAAAATAGAGCGATCAGTTTCAGTCATGGGGCGAAGCGCTGAACCGATATCTTTATGTTCGCCGCTTTTAACAACATCACTTTTCAAACCGATTTTTTCAAACAGCTCCTGATAGTTGGTAAACCCCATGATTACACCGATACTACCGGTCAGAGTTCCAGGGTTGGCAACAATTTTTTGGGCCGGGAGGGAGACATAATAACCGCCAGAAGCGGCAACGGCCCCCATCGAAACAACGACCGGTTTTTTTGCGGCGAGACGTTTGACTTCTGCGAAGATCTCTTGCGATGGACCGACTCCGCCGCCGGGAGAATCGACGCGAAGGATAACCCCTTTGATCGCATCATTAAGCCGAAAATCGACAATGGTCTGAACGGTTCGATCAGAAGTGATAATGGGACCAGTAATTTCAATCACGCCGATCCGGGCGCCGAGGGTCAGTGATGCCGGTGTCCCGAAAATAAAGGCGACCCCCAGAAACAGGAGCGTAAAAAAAATAAAAATGCCTCCAATAACAAGAAACGGGACAGTGTATGAGCGTTGCGTCATCTATTGTTCCGAAAATGTAGAGACCCCCTGCAATTTATTGCAGGGGGTCTGTTTACAATGCAAAACTGATTATTCTTTTTCGGACTTGTTCATGGCACCCTGGAGAAGTGCACCCAGGTTGCTGGTCGCACTCTTCTGCGCGCCGAGGAAAGCATCAACTTCAGCTTTCTCTTTTTGTGTAGAGAGGTGCTTGATCGACAGAGCGATCTTGCGATCAACCGTATCGACATTGAGAACAACAGCTTCAAGCTCATCGCCAACAGATGCGAAATCCTTTGGCGAATCGACCTTCTCCTTGCTGATTTCAGAGACATGAATCAGACCTTCGATCCCTTCTTCAATCTGCATGAAGATACCGAAATCGGTCACAGAAGTGATCGTACCCCGGATAATGGTCCCCGGAGTGTAACGTTTCGGAATAGCCTGCCACGGATCTTCTTCAAGCTGCTTGATGCCGAGAGAGAAACGTTCGTTGTCGCCATCAATACTTAAAACAACAGCCTTGACCGTATCCCCCTTCTTGTAAACTTCCGAAGGGTGCTTGATCCGTTTCACCCAGGAAAGATCAGAAATATGAACCAGACCATCGATCCCTTCGTCAACACCGACGAAAATACCAAAATCGGTAATATTCTTGATTTGACCTTCGATGATCGTTCCGGCCGGGAATTTCGATTCAATCACTTCCCAGGGGTTTGCATCGACCTGCTTCAGACCGAGAGAGATACGGCGATTGGGGATATCGAGCGCCAGAACAATCGACTCGACTTCGTCGCCGACGTTGAGTATTTTATTCGGATGTTTGATCCGTTTGGTCCAGCTCATTTCTGAAACATGAATGAGCCCTTCGACCCCTTGGGCCAATTCAACAAAAGCACCGTAATCGGTCAAGCTGACAACCTTGCCAACAGCCTTTGCGCCAACCGGATAGTTCTTTTCAACTTCAAACCATGGATCAGTCGTGGTCTGCTTCATCCCGAGAGAGACACGCTCTTTATCCCGGTCAAATTTCAGAACCTTGACCTCAATGGTGTCGCCAACAGTCAGAATATCCGAAGGGTGGTTGACCCGACCCCACGACATATCCGTAATGTGCAGCAGACCGTCGATGCCACCAAGATCGATAAAGGCGCCATAATCCGTCAGATTCTTGACAATCCCTTCAACCGTCTGATCTTCAGTCAAGGTTTTCAAGGTGTCGCCACGCTGTGATTCGCGTTCGGTTTCAAGCAGAACACGGCGGGACAGAACAATATTGCCACGACGTTTGTTCAGCTTGATAATCTTGAAATCGAAGGTTTCACCAATCAGTTTGTCAAGATTACGAACCGGGCGAAGATCGACTTGAGAACCGGGGAGGAAGGCATTGACGCCGATATCGACCGTCAGGCCACCCTTGATTCGCGAAACGATCCGACCTGGAACAACAGCATCCTCTTCGAGAGCATTCCAGACTTTTTGCCGATCGGCCTTCTCCTTGGAGAGACTGATCAATCCGTGTTCATTCTCAGTCCGCTCGATCAAGACATCAAACTGATCGCCGACTTTCATCTCGACAGCAATGCCGTCTTCTCCGGTAAATTCGTTGATAGGGATCAACCCTTCCGATTTACCACCAACATCAACAACAACTGTGTCCTTGTTGACCTGAACAATCGTCCCGGTAACGACGTTACCGGACTTCAGTTCCTTGATACTGTTCTCGAAAAGAGCTTCGAAGCTCTCTTCCATCTCGTCAAAATCGTTTTCGTCGAGATCCTCGTCGTCCATGTTGAACTTTTCTGTGTTTTCTACCATTGTGAGATGTTACCCCCTAGCAATTTTCCCGCCTTTGACAGCAGGGTGACGCGAAGTCACGGTGAAGGAACATATCATAAAGGTTCCCGAAAAACAAACCTTTATTTATCTTCCTCATCCCCTCTTCGTGACTATTTTATCGATTTTTTTTCACAGGGACAATCTGCCTGCTACAACCAAAAAGAAGATATTTGTTGTCGTCAACAGGTTCGATTCTGATTTTGAACAATCTGCAGGATCCGCTGCTGAACCTGGTCGATCGTCAGGCCGGTCGTATCGATTTCGATCGCATCCGCAGGTTTGACCAGCGGTGAATGGGTCCGGGTTATATCGAGACGATCTCGCTCTTTTATTTCGGCGACGGTCCGGGCAAGATCGATCTGCTCACCTTTTGCGGTCAATTCATCAAAACGTCTGCGACCACGTTCTTCAGCGGTGGCTATCAAAAAAATTTTTACCTCGGCAGCAGGGAAAACGACCGAACCGATGTCCCGCCCCTCCAGAACA